>CANGIZ010000026.1 GCA_947454025.1 Bacteroidota bacterium
CAAGGAGCTTCTTCTAAATAGCTGGCTAATTCTAATGTCCAAAACATAGCGTATTATTTTGTGCAAAAGTAGCCGTATAAATGATATAACCAAATGTGTTTTTTCTACATGATGTAAACAAATCTTTAATTTTTGCTAAAAATGGACGGGAATTACTAGGTTTGTACCATGAATCAAGCCTCAAAACTATTAGTAGCCAAGGACATATGGAAAAATTATGGCCCTGTTCCCGTGCTAAAAGGGGTTTCCTTGGAGCTAGAAAAAGGAGAGCTTGTATCGATTGTCGGTGCTTCTGGAGCCGGAAAATCCACCCTTTTATACATTGTTAGCAGCTTGGAGCAAGCCGACAAAGGGGAAGTATTTTTTGAGGGGAATAATATCACGCAACTTTCCAATAAACAGTTGGCCTCCTATCGCAACCACTCCATTGGTTTTGTATTTCAATTTCACCATTTATTACCAGAGTTCACTGCTTTAGAAAATGTTTCCATTCCTGGTTGGATTGCGAAAACTTCAAAGAAACAAGTTCATACGCGCGCTTTAGCATTATTGGACTTTATGGGATTGGCCGACAAAGCTGCAAAAAAACCGCATAGCTTATCGGGCGGTGAACAACAAAGGGTAGCTGTGGCACGTGCACTTTTAAATAATCCCGCACTGATTTTTGCCGACGAACCTACGGGTAATTTAGATAGTGAAAACGCAGCTGCGTTACACGAATTATTTATTCGTTTAAGAAATGAGATGAATCAAAGTTTTTTGATTGTGACGCACAACGAACTCCTTGCCAATATGAGCAACAGAACTTTGCATATGAAGGATGGTCAATTTATTTAAACTCTTGGCTTCCAAGGCTGGTCAGCTACCCCATTTAAATGTCCAATATACCTAGCAAGTACAAATAAATAATCACTCAAACGATTCAAATATTTAATGACCATTGCTTCTACAAATAATTCTTCTTCTTGTAAATTCACACACCAACGTTCCGCTCTACGGCAAACACAACGTGCAATATGCGCAGTAGAGATAGCTTGATGCCCTCCTGGTAAAATAAATGATTTCATGGGTTCTAATACAGCATTCATGGCGTCGATATGTTGTTCTAAATACACAATATCTTCTTCCTTTAAATCGGGTATTTTTAAATGTGGTTCTTTATCAGGATCACATGCCAATGAAGATCCAACAGTGAACAATCTATCTTGAACTTCTTTTAAAATTGTTTTTACTTGCGCCTCCGTTACTAAGTCACTTAATAAACCAATAAATGAATTTAGTTCATCCACAGTTCCATAAGATTCAATCCTAATATGGCTTTTAGGCACTCTCGTGCCTCCAATTAATGATGTTTTTCCTAAATCTCCACCCTTAGTATATATTTTCATGATGCTTTCTTTGCTTGCTAAAACTTACAACAAAACTAATTAAATAAAGTTCATCAATGCATTAAAAAAGCCCCCGTTAGGAGGCTTCTTAATAAGTTATGAATAAACAATTCATTATCTATGCGAATTGTTTAAAGTATCTGTTTCAATTAATCCATCTCTTAAACGCACTACCCTGTGGGCATACTGCGCAATATCCTCCTCATGTGTAACCAATACAACGGTATTACCTGCTGCTTGAATTTTTCCAAACAATTCCATTACCTCAACCGATGTTTTTGAATCCAAATTACCTGTTGGTTCATCGGCTAGCAAAATAGAAGGATTGTTTACCAAGGCTCTTGCAATTGCAACACGTTGAATTTGTCCACCACTCAACTCATTTGATTTATGATGACTACGATCGGCCAATCCCACTTTTTCCAAAGCTGCCATCGCACGCTCTAGTCTTTCTTTTTTTGCAATACCAGCATATACCAACGGCAATGCAACATTCTCTGCAGCTGACAATCTTGGCAACAAATTAAATTGCTGGAATACGAAACCAATCTCAATATTTCTGATCCCTGCTAATTCATCATCGGTCATGGTACTAACGTCGTGTCCATTTAAATTGTAGGTTCCACTTGTAGGAGAATCCAAACAGCCTAAAATATTCATTAATGTACTTTTACCACTACCCGATGGTCCCATTAAAGCAACATATTCATTGCGGTTAATGTCCAAATTAATTCCCTTTAAAACGGGAATCGCTTGGTTGGCCATGAAATAGCTTTTTTGAATAGCTCTTAATTGTATAACCGATGACATACTTAATTATTTATTAATGACTTTAGGTACTTTAAAAAAAACGCCATCCGATGCTGGTGCATTTTGTAAAGCCGCTTCTCTTGAAATGGAACCATTTACTTCGTCTGCTCTTAATACATTCACAGCATCACCCATATGCATTAATGGGGCTGTACCACTTGTGTCCAATGCATTTAATTGCTCTACAAAAACAACCAAATCCTGCATATCGGCCACCAATTTATCCATCTTTTCAGGAGCCACATTTAACCTTGATAAATGGGCTAAATGACTCACTAACTTAGTATCTACTTGCATTTTACAAATGTAGGGCAATCCATTTAACCCTCAAGCTGGTTTTGTTAAATGGTTATTTGGGCCTAATCAATGGCAAAAAGACCCAAAATGTGCTAAAATTTGAAAAGATTTTTTTGAAATTAGTTGCATAACTAACTAATTTTACACAAACGCTTTAATTATGCAACGTTCTATTAAAAATGTAGTGGTATTAGGTAGTGGTGTGATGGGCTCCAGAATTGCTTGTCACTTTGCAGGTGTAGGAGTAAAAGTTTTGTTGCTAGATAGATTAACTCCTGGTGCCGAAGCGTCGAGTGTAAAAAAAGAACGAAATAAATTAGTGGACGATTCTTTAACAACTTCTATAAAATCAAATCCTTCTCCTTTATATAATGTGGCTGCTGCTAAATTAATTTCTACTGGAAATTTTACCGATGATATTTCAAAAATTGCAAATGCTGATTGGGTTATTGAAGTGGTCGTAGAACGTTTAGATATTAAACAATCAATTTACGACGAAGTTGAAAAATACCGAAAACCAGGCACGCTTGTAAGTTCTAATACTTCGGGAATTCCAATTCATTTAATGGCAGAGGGACGTAATGAAGATTTTCAAAAACATTTTTGTGGAACGCACTTTTTTAATCCTCCAAGATATTTACGATTACTCGAAGTAATTCCTACTCCTAAAACAGATCCTGCAGTGGTTGATTTTTTTATGCATTACGGTGACGTGTTTTTAGGAAAAACAACTGTATTATGTAAAGATACACCTGCCTTCATAGCCAATCGTGTAGGGGTTTTCAGCATGATGAGTGTGGTGCATATCATGGAAAAATTAGCATTAAGCATCGATGAAATTGAATCATTAACAGGGCCAATTATGGGAAGACCAAAATCGGCCACTTTCCGTACTGCCGATGTGGTAGGAATTGACACTTTAGTAAAAGTAGCTAAAGGGGTTGCGGATAATTGTCCAAATGATGAAGCAAAAAATATTTTTGCATTGCCAAGTTGGCTAGAAAAAATGGTAGCGGAGAATTGGTTAGGCGATAAAACAGGTCAAGGATTTTTTAAGAAAGTAAAAACTGCAACGAGTAAAGAAATACTAACGCTTAACTTAAAAACATTCGAATACGAGCCACGTGTTAAAGCAAAATTCGCATCCATTGCTGCAGCAAAAGCAATTGAAAGTTTACCAGAACGTATAAAAGCATTGTATGCAGGAACTGATAAAGGCGGTGAGTTTGTTCGACAATTTCACCATGCATTGTTTTCTTATATCAGCCATCGCATTCCAGAAATTAGTGATGAATTATATCGTGTAGATGATGCCTTAAAAGCAGGTTTTGGCTGGGAGATTGGCGCTTTTGAAAGCTGGGATGCTTTAGGCGTTAGCAATGTGATTGCGGACATGAAATCAGCTGGTCTAACAATTGCTCCATGGGCAGAGACCATGGCAAGCAAAGGATTATCATTCTACAAAGTGAAAGAAGGTAAGCGATATTATTATGATGTAGCAGCACAAGATTATAAACTCATTCCAGGTGCGGAGTCCTTTATTATATTATCGGATCATAAAGAAAAAACAATTTGGAAAAATGCAGCATGCAATTTAGTAGACATAGGCGATGGAGTAGCTGGATTTAATTGGAACACAAAAATGAATAGCATTGGTGGTGAAGTTTTAGAAGGATTAAATAAATCAATCGCCATTGCCGAAGAAAAATATAATGGATTGGTGATTGCCAATGAAGGAAATTTATTTAGTGCAGGTGCGAATGTGGGCATGATATTTATGTTAGCCATTGAACAGGATTACGAAGAATTAGATATGGCCATTCGTACTTTTCAAAATACAATGATGCGTGTACGCTACTCTTCGATTCCTGTAGGTGTTGCCCCACACGGATTAACATTGGGTGGTGGTTGTGAAATGAGTTTGCATGCAGATACGATTACTGCTGCTGCCGAAACTTATATTGGCTTGGTTGAATTAGGCATTGGCGTTATACCTGGTGGAGGTGGTACCAAAGAATTTGTTTTGAGAGCATCCGATGAAATGCATGTTGACGAACCAGATACCATCACTTTAAAAAATAGATTCTTACAAATTGCAACTGCCAAAGTCGCTACTTCGGCTCATGAAGCGATGGGTATGGGTATTTTAAGACCAGGACAGGATCATATCGTGTTAAACCAATCAAGACGAGTGGCTAAAGCAAAAGAACAAGTACTAGATTTATATCATGCTGGCTATACACAAGCACAACAAAGAACTGATATTAAAGTATTAGGTAAATCAGCACTTGGAGCACTATATGCAGGCATTAATGCCATGTGGCGTGGAGGCTATGCAACCGACCACGATAAATTGGTTGCTAAAAAACTAGCTTATGTAATGTGTGGAGGTGATTTGAGTGAGCATAGCTTAGTGAACGAACAATACTTATTAGATTTAGAAAGAGAAGCTTTCTTGAGCCTATGTGGAGAAAAGAAAACCTTGGAAAGAATTCAGTCGGTAATTACTTCGGGCCGACCTATTAGAAATTAAATCGATTTATAATAGATGATTTAATGCATGCTCGATACTTGGAAAATCGAAACCATATCCAGCAGATTGAATTTTTTTTGAGGAAACATTGGCACTTTTTAATACTTCAATACTCATTTCACCTAAAAGTATTTTGAGTGCCCATGCAGGTACATACACCTTAAAATACCAAGAATGGTACTTGGCTGCAATTTGTAGTGTAAGTGATTGATTGTCTATAGGTTCAGGGGCAACTGCATTAAAGACACCATTTATTGTAGGATTTTGAATGGCAAATTCAATAATACCATTAAGATCTTGTAGATGGATCCAACTCACTATTTGCTTTCCTTCACCCAAAATGGCTGCAATTCCTAGTTTGGCTGGTTTTATAAATTCTAGTAAGGCTCCGCCTCTTTTATTGAGTACAATACCAATTCTGAGCGTAACCAATCTAATACCAAGTTCTTTTAGTGGATGAACGCTTTCTTCCCATTGTTTACAAGTGTCACCTAAATAGGAAGTATCTGCTGTATCTATTTCAGTAAAACCTTCTTTTAAACTCTTTTCAGTATCAGGACCATACCAACCAATGGCTGAGGCTGCTATAACCGTTTTTACTTTATGATCATTTTCTTTTAACGCTTTCACCAACAATGCACCTGATTGTACTCTACTTTGTAGAATAGCTTCTTTCCTTTGTTTGGTCCACCTTTTGGTAGCCACGCTCTCGCCTGCTAAATGAACAATGATATCGGCCTTTTTTAGGGCTACAGGATCAATATATTGTTTGTTGATATCCCAAACTGCATAACTCAAATGCAAGCGACTAGAACGCTTCTCTGATCGCGTGAGCACAATTACTTCATATCCCTTCTCAATTAAATAATTAGTGAGTGACTGTCCTACCATGCCCGTCCCGCCTGTAATGAGTACTGTTTGCATCTGGCAAAGATAAGTTATATTAAGTTGGATATTTTGTAAAAAAATCCCCGACCTAAAAGGCCAGGGATTACAACTAAATCAACTGTACTATAAAAACAAGTTTAATCAGGCTTCTTGCCATCTAAGAAAGTATTGATGGTTGAAATTTGCGTTTGGTTATTTTCATCTTGTTCAACAGTGTACTTGCTATAATAATTTTCTACTGATGCTAAGGTATTGCCAAATAAATCCATGTTTCTTCTAACATAGGCAGGCACTTCATCAAACTCTGCGCTTGGATCGTTACCATTACCAATATTGAAAGATAAATTTCTTAATTTTTGAATACGCTCACGCACTTTTCTTCTTTGCTCTTCAGAATCATCTAAAGGCATATCAAAATTTTGTGCGTTTGTTTTTCTTCCTCCATCATTAGTATGCACATACTCTTCCTCGCGCATTACCAATTGCATAGTTGGCTCTTCCTCGATAGCAACTCTAAATGATGTTTGGAAATTTTCTGCAGGCAATTCAGCTTCTACTATCGGCGCTTCCATCACTGGAGCAACTTCATTTTCAATTTCATCGAACGAAGTTGGATTGCTGCTTTCATCGAATGCATTTACATTACTGCTTTCATCGAACGCATTCACGTTTTCTTCATTTCCTTCCGCGTAAATATTTGTTGGCTTGCTTAAAACGAATGCAGATGCAAAATCTACTGTTGGCTCCGCTTCCATATTTAATTCGAAAACATCTATATTTTCAGTAGGCGTTTCTTCAAATGTAAATTCTGTTTCTGCTGCCTCTACCACATCATCAACAATTGGAGATTCCACAAATACATTTGATACAATGTTTGGCTCTTCAATGACTAAAGTTGGCGTTAAGTTCAACGCCTCTAATGTTTCAGCAGCTTCGATTGTTAAGCTAGCATATTCTGCAGCTTCTTCGTTTTTGCTTTCATCATAAGCGTCTGTGATTTCATTTTCTTGAAAAACTTCTTCTTTCTCTACAATTTCTGAAACTACATTTCCTGCAAAATTAAAAGTAGGTGTATTGTCTTCTGATGCTTTTGCTTCAGACGCTTCGGTAGTTAATGTCATTACTACTTTCTCTTCAATAGGCGCTTCTTCTTTTTTTGGTTCTTCTTTCTTAAATGGATCTTTTCCTTCAAAGCCTGTTGCAATTAATGTGATACCTATTTTTTCACCCAAAGTATCATCATAACCACTACCCATAATTACATCACTATGCTCACCAGTGCGCTCACGTAAAATAGAACTGATTGTTTCCAATTCGTCCATGCTACATTCAAAATCACCTTCGGCACTATTGATATTTAATAAAATCCATTTTGCTCCCTTAATATCATTGTCGTTCAACAACGGAGAATTCAAGGCTTCTTCAATAGCTCTTTGTGCTCTATTATCTCCTTCCACTTCAGCCTTTCCTAAAATTGCAACACCGCCGTTTTTCATTACAGTACAAACGTCAGCAAAGTCTACAATAATATGGCCACGGCTATTAATTACATCTGTAATACATTTTGCGGCTGTTGCCAATACATTATCCGCTTTTGTAAATGCTTCCTTCATTTTCAAATTACCATATTGCACACGCAATTTGTCGTTTGAAATCACCAACAAAGTATCTACCAAAGGTTTTAATTGATTGATACCATCTTCGGCTTGTTTTTGGCGACGAGGACCTTCAAATCCAAATGGTGTAGTTACAATACCCACTGTTAAAATGCCTAAATCCTTACAGATTTTTGCAATAATGGGTGCTCCACCTGTGCCTGTTCCACCGCCCATTCCGACAGTGATAAAAGCCATTTTAGTGTTTACCTCTAATATTTTTTTGATTTCCTCTAAAGATTCTTCAGTTGCTAATTTTCCAACCGAAGGGTCAGCACCCGCACCCAAACCTTGCGTCAAATGGGGTCCTAATTGAATTTTATTCGGAACAGGGCTTTGTTCAATGGCTTTAGAATCGGTATTGCAAATGATAAAATCTACACCTTCAATATCTTGATGAAACATGAAATTCACGGCATTACTACCGCCACCACCAACGCCTAAGACTTTGATGATGGATGATTTTTGCTTTGGTAAGTCAAATTGAATCATTCTTTTGTTTTTAAATGGGTTAGTACGTAGTTAGTTGTTAGTATCGTCGAAATTAATCTATTTATAAAATTTTAGTTAGAAATTTTATAACCATAATGTGGGTAATTTTATGGCAATAATTTGTCGTCTTCCTCGCTAAAAATTTCTATTAAATTAGTCTTGAAACGATCCCAGAATTTGCTCTTTCTTTTTTCAATTTGTTCCGCGGTTAAAGTAGTAGGAGCTGGTTCTGCTTTAAAGCCAGATTGTTGAGGCGCAGCTTGCTTTGTAGGTGTTTCAACCGTTAAAGCTCTAGGTACTTCCACCTTTTTATAAGTCTCTGTAAATACCTTATAATTTTGCTCGTAATCGTTATAACCTTTTAATATCAAACCAATACATGTTGAATACATTGGCTTCTTTAATTCATCGATATGATTAGGCGCTAAATGCTCATTAGGCAAGCCTACTCTTGCATTCAAGCCTGTGGTATATTCTGTTAATTGAATTAAGTGCTTTAATTGTGATCCACCTCCCGTTAAAATGATCCCTCCATTTAGCATGCGGCTATCTAAACCTACCTGCTTTAAATGATAAGTAACAAAATCCAAAATCTCGCTCATTCTGGCTTGGATAATTCCAGCCAAACTCTTTACACTGATTTCTTTTGCAGGCATTCCCTTTAATCCAGGAATAGTCACATAGGCATTTGCCTTTGCCTCGTCGGCTAAAGCGCTACCAAATTGCACTTTCATAGCCTCCGCTTGGCTTTTTAGTACACCCAATCCTAAACGTATATCATGTGTGATATTTTCACCTCCAAAAGGAATCACAGCAGTGTGCTTTAAAATGCCATCATAAAATACGGCAAGGTCACTAGTTCCACCACCAATATCTAAAATAGCCACACCAGCTTCCAAATCCACATCACTCATTACCGCACTTGCCGATGCCAAAGGTTGTAAAACCAAATCCTTTGTTGTTAAACCACTTCTTTCTACCGAACGGTTAATATTACGAATCGCGTTTCTGTCTCCTGTTAAAATTAAGAAATTAGCACCCACTTTAACACCATTCACTCCCACTGGCTCCTTTACATTGGGATTATTGTCCACATAAAATTCTTGCGGGATCACATCGATGATTTGATCTCCAGCAGGAATGAATGTTTTGCGTTGATTATTGATTAATTGCTCAATTTCCCAAGCTTGAATTTCATTTTCTGCATCCTGTCTTACCATGTCGCCACGAGTTTGCAAACTCTTAATATGATGACCTGCAATACCTACATAAACTTCGTTAATTTCTAAATCAGGATTGCTTTTTTGGCAATTTTCCAATGCTTGTTGAATCGCTTTGATCGTTTGATCGATATTCAATACCTGACCATGTTGCACTCCATTGCTGTTGGCGCGTCCAAATCCTAAGATTTCTAATTTACCAAACTCATTTTTACGACCTGCAATAGCGGCGATTTTAGTAGTTCCAATGTCTAAGCCTACAATGATAGGAGAATCGTGCTGACTCATTTTTTATAGTTTTTAAGTTGATTAGTTGTTATTTCGTTGATCCGTTGTTTAGTTGTTGTTGGAAGCAGGCTTTTTAGGCATTGTTGCCTTCGCAGTCTTCTTCATTTTATTTAACGATTTATTGTTCACTTTATTGTTTGGCTTTGGGCTAGTTTTTTTAGCAACTGGCTTCACAATTTTGGTTACCGACTTTGGTTTAGCAACTGATGTTTGTGCAGGTACCTGCTTTACGACTGTATCCCCTTTTAGTTCTGCAATGGCCAATTTTGCTTGTTTAAGCGTATCCACTTTTAAAGTTGAATCTGCAATATTCCCAAGTTGAATAAACGGCAAGGCTCCTGGAGCATATTGAATCGGTTGCATTCCTTTTTTAAGGGCTACAATTTGATGATCAAATCGTACATCCAATACCTGAAAAGCATTAATACCGGATGGAATCCAAACCTTTTTGTAAAACGTATACAAACGATTCAATTTGTCTTCGATATTTTCCATAGAACCAATCAAAACCAAATGATCACCCAAAGTAGGTATCATTTCAAAGTCACCATTGGCAGCAATATTTACCTGCGCTATTTGGGCCATATAAAAACTATCCTGTTGTATAATTTTTGCAAAATGTAGAATATCGTGAAGTAACAAGCTATCTGGTTTTGCCAATTTATCTTGATCTGATGGAAACCCTGTGAATACCGGCAATCGCATTACTGATAAATTTCTTAGGGGTAACTTTTGCGCAACACTATCTATATAAAATGAATTACCAGATGCAGTAAAAATTCTTGCAATCGGAATTCTTTGTTCAATTTTTACTTGCAATTGTTGTTGATTGTCTAAGTAGATATCTGTTTTTGCAATCCATTGAGTTTGTGATAATGATTGCTCAATTTTATGTAAATTAATACTCCCCACTGGTGTACCTACATTCACGCCTTGTTCATTAATGAGGCGCATTATTTCCTTCTCATCCATAAATAAATACCCAGAGGCAGTACCTGCCAATTCGATTTGTATTCCAGTACATTTCTTTACTGATTTCGCTTGCCAAGCAAATACAAAAAGCACGACCAAGCCAATGGCACCGATGGACCACAAAACCCTTTCTAATATGTATTTCCAGCGCTTCATTATAATTGGGTAAAAATTTCTTGAACTTGATTAATACAAACATCAATATCACCAGCACCTGCCATAACTACTACCTTATCCTTGTTATTGGTTGCCCATTGCAATAGTGCTTCTTTACTCATTACTTGCTTGTTTTCCAATTTCATACCTTTCAACAACATATCACTCGTTACCCCTTCAATGGGCAATTCTCTTGCAGGATAAATTGGCAGTAAAATAACTTCGTCCGCCTTATCCATAACTTCCATGAAACCAGCTGCTTGATCCTGTGTTCGACTGTATAAATGAGGCTGAAAAATAAGTACCATTTTTTCATTTGGGTACAAACTTCTTACACCACTAATCAAGGCATTTAACTCCTCAGGATGATGTGCATAATCGTCGATTAAAACTTTATTGGCTGTTTTTACTTTATATTCAAAACGGCGCTTTACTCCTTTAAAAGCAGCAACTGCATCTTTTATTTTTTGTTGCTCTATTCCTAATGTTAATGCAATGGCAATAGCAGCAGTTGCATTCTCTACATTATGCAACCCACCCATATTCAAAACAACATCCTTTAATACTCCCTCATTATGAACCAAATCAAAATGATAAGAACCATCCACCACTCTTAAATTGGCAGTATGATATGTTGCATTGTCCATATTATAACCATAGGTATGCACCGTTTTGTTCGTTGGGTTCACTGGAAATTCGGTACCCATTTTTTGAATTAAAAGACCTCCACTTTTTATCTTATCCGTGAACTGCCCAAAAGCTTTTAAAACTTCTTCGGGTGTGCCATAAATATCTAAATGATCAGGATCTACTGCTGTGACTACAGCAATATTGGGTGCCAATTTTAAAAAACTTCTGTCATACTCATCTGCTTCCACAACCACTACATTTTTTTCATGGCTCCAAAAATTGGTTCCATAATTAGAAGCGATGCCTCCTAAAAATGCATTGCAGCCATAACCAGTATGTCGTAAAATATGCGCCGTCATGGAAGTAGTGGTCGTTTTTCCATGGGTACCAGCAATGGCAATGGTAAATGCATTTTCGGTAATCCAGTTCAACACATCACTTCGCTTTACTACATTGTATCCATTATCCTTACAATAGTTCAACTCACTATGTGATGCAGGAATAGCAGGTGTATACACTACAACTGTTGCTGCTTTATCTATTTGATTGATATCGTCTTCGAAATGAATTTTAATACCTTCATTTATTAAATCGTCGGTTAAAGCAGTGGGCGTTTTATCATAACCAGACACAATCACACCCTGCGTATTAAAATACCTAGCTAATGCACTCATCCCAATTCCACCGATGCCTATGAAGTAAATATTTTTGATATTGGTTAAAGGATTCATGTAAACTGTTTTATAAAGGATTTGAATTTTCTACTGAATGAATAATTGACTCCGCAATTACCTTATCGGCATCGAGCCATGCAAATAGTTTTATTTTATTTTGCATTAGAACGGTCATTGAATCGTCCTTTACCATTTGCAAAATAGTAGGCAATAACTTTGCTTCCACCTCTTTATCTGCTACCATGAATGCAGCTCCTTCATTTACCAATTGCATCGCATTAAAAGTTTGATGATCCTCAGCAGCAAAAGGATAAGGCACAAAAACGGCAGGCTTACCTGTGATACAAATTTCTGCAACCGCCATGGCACCCGATCTACTCACTACAATATCTGCAGCAGTATAGGCTGCACTCATATCATCGATAAATGAATCCACAAAAACATTAGAAAAAGTTTCAGCAGATTTTGAATATACCTGCGCATTGGGCTTGCCTGTTTGCCAAATTAATTGAATAGCTTCATTTGCAAAAGTTTCTAAATGATCTTGAATAGCTTTATTTATAGAAGCTGCTCCTAAACTCCCTCCAATAATTAATACTGTTTTACGATTCGGCATTAAGCCAAATTTTAGTAAAGCGGCTTCTTTACTATATGGCGCCTCAATTATATTTTGTCGAACAGGATTCCCTGTCACTTGAATTTTTTCAGCTGGAAAAAAAACATCCATGCCCTTCGTACCCGTAAAAATTTTAGTAGCATTAGCTCCTAGCCATTGATTAGATTTGCCTGCAAACGCATTCGCTTCATGAATAAAAGTGGGGATATTTTTTGTTTGTGCAAATTTCAAAACAGGAAAACTTGAATAACCACCTACTCCAAACACAGCGTTAGGTTTAAAGTCACTAAATATTTTTCGTACTTGAAAAAAACTTTTTATTAATTTAAAAGGCAGGTTCCAATTCTTTAACATATTAGATCGATTCAATCCAGCAATGGTTAATCCAATTATTTTATACCCTGCTTGTGGCACTTTTTCCATTTCCATTTTACCACTTGCACCTACAAATAAAATAGCAGCTTTGGGCTGTATTTTTTGTATCGCTTGCGCAACAGCAATGGCTGGAAAAATATGCCCTCCTGTACCGCCACCTGCTATTATGATACGTAATTGTTTAGGCATTCGTTGGAATTGAATGTTGATCGATTTCAGTTTCTTCTGGAATTTCTATTTCGGTTTCTTCTGGTGCCTTACCTTCTAATTGCTCAACGTTTCTTGCCACACTCAAAATCAATCCAATAGAGCAACAAGTAAAAATAAACGAACTACCTCCCATACTCACCAATGGCAATGTGACTCCTGTTACCGGAACCAAATTTACATTTACCGCCATATTGGCTATTGCTTGAATGATAAGTGTGAAGCTTAATCCCAATGCCAAGAATGCTCCAAATGCATAAGGACACCTTCGGAATATTCTAATACATCTAAACAAGAACACTAAGTACACAAACATGATAAATGCACCTCCTATTAATCCATATTCTTCGATAATTATGGAATAGATAAAGTCGTTATAGGCTTGTGGTAAAAAATTTCTTTGACGACTGTTTCCTGGACCAAGGCCAAATAAAATGCCTCCATTAGCAATGGCAATTTTTGCCTGCTGCACTTGATAAGGAACTTCCTTTTCATTCGGATACATGAAATCCTGAATACGACTCACCCAGGTATTAAAACGTACAAATATTTTTCCTTTTTCTGCAACTGCAGGTTTATCTTCATCACTAACCGTTACTTTTCCTGCTTTATGCGTTGCCATTGCGATACTAATTAAAATAAGCACTGGCACCATAGCTAACAAAATCGTCAAGCCAATATGTTTTAAACTTACACGCCCAATAAACATTAGTAATAACGAAGTTGCGCCTGTTAAAAGTGCATTAGATAAGTTCGCTGGCATAATTAATACGCAGGTAATTAATACTGGAATAATGACTGGCAAAAAACCTTTTTTGAAATCCTTAATCACTTCCTGTTTTTTACTTAGTGTTCTTGAAATGAACATAAATAAAGCCAATTTCGCCAAATCACTAGTTTGAAATGTCAAATGAATAATCGGCAATTTGATCCATCTACTACCATCATTAATTTTAGCTCCAAAAAATAATGTATAAATTAATAAAGGAATAGATAATGCATATAAAATAGAAGCAATGCGAGAGAACATAGTATAGTTCACTCGATGCAATGCAAAAATAAGCACCAAGCCAACCATTGTAAAACCCATTTGTTTAAACAAAAACTTACTCGTATTTCCACTAAGTGATTTGTACGCTAATGAACCCGTTGCACTATATACTACCAATATAGAAACAAGCGACAATACAATTACCAACCCCCATATGTATTTATCGCCTCTGGTTCTTTGATCCAAATGCTCTTTAACGCCACTAATAGTGGGCATCTGCGAAAATAATTTGTCCGTGTTTTGGTTAAACATGATTATAATTCTTTAACAGACTCTTTAAATTGACGACCTCTGTCCTCATAATTTTTAAATAAATCAAAACTTGCACATGCTGGACTTAATAAAACCACATCTCCTTTTTCAGCAAGTTTAAATGACTCTGTAACTGCTTTTTTAGCACTATCTGCTTCTACAATTACTGGAACGATATCTTTAAAAAATTCAATAATTTTTTTATTGTCAGTACCCATGCACACAATTGCTTTCACTTTTTCTTTTACCAACTCTGCAATAAGTGAGTAATCATTTCCTTTGTCAACACCGCCAATAACAAGAACGGTATTCTTTTGCATACTCTCTAAAGCATACCATGTGCTATTCACATTCGTTGCTTTACTATCATTAATAAAATCAACACCACGCACAGTAGCTACAAATTCCATTCTATGCTCCAAGCTATGGAAGTTGCTTACCGCTTCGCGGATTTTTTCTTTACGGATACCTAATGTGGTTGCCGCGATACTTGCAGCCATCGTATTATAGGCATTATGCTTTCCTTTTAAAGCAAAATCATAAATGCTCATGGTAACACGTTCTTCTTGGATTTTTAACATCATTTGATCGTTCTTGATGTAGCCTCCTTTTTTTACTTCTTGTTTCATAGAGAATGGTAGTGGGTTAGTATTAGTAGTTAGTAGTTCTAAATGTTTTACAATGACTTCATCGTCGATGCAGTAAATAAAATAATCGTTCTCAGTTTGGTTTTCAATGATTCTAAATTTGCTCATGACATAGCGATCAAACTCATAATTGTAACGATCCAAATGATCCTCGGTGATATTTAATAAAATAGCGATGTCTGGTTTAAAATATTTGATATCATCTAGTTGAAAAGAGCTTACTTCAATCACATATAAGTCTTTAGGATCCTTTGCAATTTGTCTTGCAAATGAAAAACCAATATTACCTACCATTGCCACATCCTTTTCTGCCACTTGGCAGATATGAAATAACAATGATGTAGTAGTTGTTTTCCCATTGCTTCCCGTAATCGCTGCAATTTTTGCATTGCCTTTGTAACGATATCCAAATTCAATTTCACTCACCACCGGAATACCTTTTGCACGAATGGATTTTACCAATTCGTTTTTATCAGGAATACCGGGGCTTTTCATCACTTCGTCGGCTGCCAAGATTCTTTCAACATTATGAGATCCAGATTCAAATTCAATTTTGTTATCCTCTAACTCCTTTTGAAAATTAGGCTTGATTGCACTTGCATCTGATACAAAAACTTCATATCCTTTTTGCTTTGCTAATAATGCTGTGCCTATTCCGCTTTCGCCCGCACCTAATATGACTAATTTCTTTGCCAAGGCTTATCGAGTTTTAAGGGTTAAGATACTTGCCACTACTAATAAAATAGTAATGATCCAAAAACGAACTGCAATTTTACTTTCATGAAATCCCTTTTTTTGATAATGATGATGCAATGGACTCATTAAAAATATACGACGTCCTTCACCATATTTCTTTTTGGTATACTTGAAATAACTTACCTGCATAATCACACTTAAGTTTTCAATTAAAAACACACCACAAAAAATAGGAATCAATAATTCTTTTCTTACAATAATGGCCAATGAAGCAATGATACCACCTAAAGCCAAACTACCTGTATCACCCATAAATACCTGAGCAGGATAAGCATTGTACCATAAAAATCCAATACAACCTCCCACAAATGCTCCTACAAAAATGGATAACTCTCCAAGGTTAGGAATGTACATTACATTTAAATAATCTGCAAATACATAGTTACCACTTACATAAATAAAAATTCCTAAAGCAGCACCAATAATGGCACTCACACCCGCAGCTAATCCGTCTAAGCCATCTGTTATATTCGCACCATTGGATACCGCTGTTACGATAAATGTAACTACCAAAATATATACAATCCATGTAAACTTCTCTGCACCAGGACCTATCCAACTAACTAGTTTAGCATAATTAAATTCATGATTTTTTACAAATGGAATTGTTGTAATAGGCGTTTTCACTTTCACAAATCTTCTTTCAATTCCATTTACATTTCTAATAACAATATCTGCCCCTTTTGCAATGCGTTCTCCTTTTTGTAAATTAGCGGTAACAGTGGTATCCGCAACAATTTCTCTTTCTACAGTTACTGCATTGCTAAAATACAATGTCACTCCAATAATAATTCCTAGTCCTACTTGACCAATAATTTTAGAAACGCCAGCTAAACCATCACTATTTTGTTTCTTGTATGCCTCACCTTTACTTTGCGCTTCTTTGCGCGCGCGAATTTTAAAATAATCATCTAAAAAACCAATCACACCTAACCAAACTGTACACAAAATCATTAAGCGGATATATACTTTATCTAAATTGGCAAACAATAAAGTGGGGACCAATACACTTAATAATATAATAATACCACCCATTGTTGGAGTTCCCTTTTTTTGTTGTTCACCCGCCAATCCTAATTCTCGAACAGTTTCTCCAATTTGCTTTTTTTGTAAAAACAAAATCATTTTTTTACCAAAAACCGTTGCAATAAATAAAGACAATAAAATTGCCATGGCAATTCTTGAAGTCAAGAACTGGAAGGCGCCCAAACCAGGAATGTTAAATGTTTTATTAAGCCAAGAAAATAATTGGTATAGCATGGGGATTATTTTTCTAGTTCTTTAAATAGGTTTTGTAATTCTTCTTTATCGTCAAAATGTGTTTTTACACCTTTGATATCCTGATATTTTTCATGTCCCTTCCCTGCTACTAAAACAATGTCGCCTGGTTTTGCAAAACTGATCGCCGCTTTAATCGCTTCTCTGCGGTCAACGATTTTAATATATTTTCTTTTGGCAGCACTTGTTAATCCTTGTTCCATATCCGCTAAAATCGCATTTGGGTCTTCCGAACGAGGATTATCGCTTGTCAAAAAAACCTTAGTACTCAAGTCACATGCTACTTGTGCCATGATAGGGCGCTTAGTTTTATCTCTGTCTCCGCCACATCCTACAACCGTAATTACATCTTCATCCCCCTTTCTCAACTTAGCAATCGTCGATAATACATTTTCTAATGCATCAGGCGTATGTGCATAATCAACTATGCCAATTATTTTACTTTCACTAATTATGTAATCAAATCTTCCTTCTGCACCTGTTAATGCGCTCAATGTGATTAATACTTTTTCCGATGGCTCACCTAATTGTATTGCAACACCATACACAGCTAAAAAGTTATATGCATTAAATGTGCCAATTAAACGACAATGCACTTCCACATCATTTACCAACATCACTAATCCTGTCAACTGATTTTCAAGAATTTTTCCTTTATAGTTTGCTGGCGCATGTAAAGCATAAGTCAATTTCTTTGCTTTTGTATCCAATAACATATTTGCACCATTCTTATCATCTAAATTGGATAAAGCAAATGCTGAAGATGGCAAATGATCAAAAAACGATTTTTTAACCTCCAAATAAGCTTCAAAGGTTTGGTGATAATCTAAATGATCATGTGTAATATTGGTAAACGCTCCACCTACAAATTGTAAACCGGTAATTCGGTGCTGGTGAATCGCATGACTACTGCACTCCATAAAAACATGCGAACATCCTGCCTCAACCATTTTATGCAACAAAGCATTTAATTGAATCGCGTCGGGTGTAGTATGCGTGGAAGGAATGATGGTAGCTCCAATTTGATTTTGCACAGTACTTATTAATCCACAACGGTATCCTAATTCTGAAAATAATTTAAACAATAAAGTAGCGACTGTGGTTTTACCGTTCGTTCCAGTCACACCCACCAATTTTAATTTAGTAGAAGGCTCTTTATAAAACTGATGTGCCATAATCGCTACCGCCTCATTTGCGTTGGCAACCACTAAGTAAGTAACATTCGCTGCTATTGAAGCTGGTAATTGCTCACACACAATAATGGTTGCTCCTTTCTCAATGGCAGTTTGAATAAAACTATGTCCATCAACCTGCGCTCCTTTAATTGCCACAAATACGCAACCAGCAGTTACTTTTCTAGAATCAATTTGAATATCGTTCACTTGCAATTGCGTAGAACCAATTACTTCCCTTAGGGACACTCCAAATAATATAGATTGTAAGTCTTTCATTAGTTTAATTGGATTTGTATTTGTTGTCCCTTAATAATTGTTTGACCTTGTGCAATGCTTTGGCTTACAACCTTCCCTTTTCCTGCACACTTTACTAGCAAGCCTTTCTTTTCACAAATCCACAATGCATCTTGCAACTTCATCCCTGTTAAATTTGGCATTGTGGTATCAGAAATAATTTGCGTAGTTGCTTTTAAATTGGATCCCGCGCCTTGCACTTGTACCCAATCTTTGCTTACACTTGAATCTCTTACTGGTATAGACAAATGTTGACTTATCGTTTTTAATGAAATTTTAGACATCGCGTAATTAAATTGCTGGCTGTCTTTTAAATGAAACACTGGAGCCACTTCCATTTTATTCTGGATATAAGTAGAATACAAACGATCTGCAATTTCCTTCCAAACAGGACCTGCTACAGATGCACCAAAGTGATTAGCTGCATGCGGATGATTGATGATAATAACCGCGATAGTGTATTGAGGATTTTCTGCAGGGAAATAACCAACAAATGAAGACTGGAAAACAGATTCCGAATATCCCTTTGTACCATTTGCAACTAATGCAGTACCTGTTTTACCTCCAACTTTATATAAACTGTTTAAGAATAATTTTTTTGCTGTACCATTTGTACAAACACCCTCTAATGCAGTGTGTAGGGATTTGACTGTATTGGGGGATGCCACCATCCAAGGGTATGCTTTAGGTGAGATGGTTTTAATAATTTTACCCTCTTCTTTAATTGCGTTCACCAAATATGGACGCATCATAATACCATTGTTCGCAATACTATTATATAAAGTCAATGTTTGAATAGGTGCAATGGCAACTGCATAACCAAAACCCATCCAAGGCAAAGTGGTTGCAGCCCAAACCTTATCTCCTGGTCTTGTAATTTGAGGACGTCCCTCGCCTTGCAAATCAATACCCGAAGTGGAATCTAATCTTAATTTAGAAAGTTGCTTATAATACACCGAAGGATTCGGTACAAAATGACCCACTGCCAATTTAGCCATGCCTACATTTGAGCTTTCTTCAAAAGCATGCAATACGGTGGTTTCATGAATTCCATGTGGTTCAGCATCTTTTACTGCACGACCACCATAACTCCAAGCGCCCCCCTCTAAATTAATAGGCGATTCTAATTTTACTCCTTGTTCTAATGCTGTTAATAAAGTCACTAATTTAAATGTAGAACCTGGTTCTGTTACGCGCGTTGAGTAATTCAAATTTTCAGAATACACCCCTTCTCCCATTTTTCCTAAATTAGCAATGGCTTTAATTTTCCCCGTCTTTACTTCCATTACCATCGCAACACCTGTTTGAGCAGCATTGGCAATCATCATTTTCTTTAATGCATTCTCTGTTACTTCCTGAATAAATACGTCTATATTGCTCACAATATCTTTACCGGTTTCTGGCGCTACTTCAAATTCACCCTCCTGTACTGGAACTGTTACTCCACCTGCAATAGCGCGCACCAACTGTCTACCATTTTGACCAGCCAATACTGTATCATATGAACTTTCCAAACCTACTTTATTCTCGTCTCTAGCCAATCCAATAGTTCGGTAGCCAATATTTTCATAAGGATTTAAACGGGTATTTTTTTCAACAGCAATCATCCCGCTTTTGTAACGACCTAAACGGAATAACGGAAATTTAGAAATCGCTAAATATTGACGGTAATCAATTTTCTTTTTGAATTCATAATTTGGCTCACTTGCTTCGTATGCCTTTGTTAAATCGTCTTTGTATTTTTCAGCAGATTGGTCCTTGAACAAATCAGCTAACGCAATACTTAATGAATCGATATTGGTTCTAAATAATTTTCCGTTCTTTTCATGTAATGGCTCAACTCTAAAGTCAATCAAAATATCAAACTGAGGCATATTTGTACTCAACATTTGTCCGTCTTCGCTATAAATAGTGCCTCTTGCAGCAGGGATGGAAATAATTCTTTGGTGCAAGCTATCGCTCAAGCCTCTCCAATAATTACCTTGTACTTGTTGAATATAAAATGCCTTACCTAAAATGGCAAAACACACTATAATCACTAGTATATAGCTCAGATAAACCCTCCACAATATGTCGCGTTTTACGTCCATTATTTTGCAGATGCTTGTATTGGTGAACTAATAATTTTCTTTTCTAAAGGAATTCGAATAGGCATTTCCTTAGCAACTATAATACCATATGGTGCAACTGCTTCTTGAATTTCAATTGCACGACTGCGCTTCATTAACTCCGCCTTTAATGTCTTATACTCAAATTGTAATTCTTTTAATTCTTTTTGAGTGGTATTTATTTGTCGGATCGTTTTGTCGGCAAGATGCCCGTTTGCTATGTATAGAATAGCAATAAAAGCCAGGAACAGGAAGAATGGAATGTTCATGACAATCCACTGATAGTTAAGAATGCTTTTAAGTGCATTCTTAGGGGCTTGTTTTTCGGGTACGGACATACGGTTTATACTCTTTCGGCAGCACGCAATTTTGCGCTTCTGCTTCGATTGTTTTCTTTCATCTCTTTTTCTGAAGCCACTACAGGTTTTTTTGTAATGATCTTCCAAATCACTTCTCTAGGGTTGGAGAGAAATGGATTTGTTTTGTTTTCTTCTTCGGGTGCTACTTTAAAAGCATTCTTTACAATTCTGTCTTCAATTGAATGGAAAGTAATAATCACTGCACGACCACCTGGTTTGATCACCATTGGTAATTGTGCAAGAAACTCTTTCAACACTTCCATCTCTTCGTTTACAACAATTCGAATAGCTTGAAAAACCTGCGCCCAATATTTGTTAGGATTTCCTTTTACTACAGGTGCGATAAGTGTTTTAAAATCTTGTACCGTATTGAGTTTAACGTGCTTGCGATTGTCAACAATATGTTTTGCTAAAGTTTTCGAGTTCGTCACTTCACCATACTGTTCAAACATTTTATGCAATTCCGTTTCACTAAAAGTTGCTATGACTTGCGCTGCGGTCTTATCCTGGCGTTGATCCATTCGCATATCAAATGGCCCATCAAAGCGTGTGGAAAAACCTCTTGACCCTTCGTCGAACTGATGACTGCTTACACCTAAGTCAGCAAGCACACCGTCCACTTGGTCAATTTTGTGCAATCTTAGAAACCTTTGCAGGTACCTGAAATTTTCTGGTACAAATAAAACACGGTCATCATTTGGTAAGTTGTTTTTTGCATCGGCATCCTGATCAAAAGCGATTAAGCGACCTTTCGGTCCCAGCTTGGATAAAATGCCGCGGCTATGTCCACCTCCACCAAATGTTGCATCTACATAAACACCATTAGGATTGATGTTAAGATGCTCCATTGTTTCGTGAAATAATACAGGTACATGATAATCAGATTGCGGAATGTTGGATGTAGGGTTGGTCATCGCTTTTCCTTAATCTTTGTTATGATTACCTGACATTACTTCTTGTGCCAGATTACTAAATTCATCTGCAGAGAAATCCTCAAAGAGCTTTTTATAAGAACTTGCATCCCAGATCTCAAATCGATCTAATGCAGCAGCTAACACAATCTCTTTACCAGGCAAAGCAAACTCTCTTAAAGTGGGAGGTAATAATAAACGGCCTGCGCTGTCCATTTCCACTTCGGTTGCTCCACCCAAAAATTGACGTCTAAACTGACGCACTTTAGGATCAAAGTCATTCAACTGGCTAATCTTGTCTAATATCTTTTGCCAGCTTCCAATCGGGTAAAGTGTCAAGCACTTTTCAAATCCTCTACTAACAATAAAGCGAGTCTCCCCTTCCGCTAGCTGTTTTTTCAAACTGCCAGGAACTAGGAAACGCCCTTTAGCGTCGATAGTTGATTGATATTCTCCGTGAAAGCCTGTCATTGTGAATAATTAACGTGATTTTTACCACTTGTTCACACAAAATAACACTTTTTACCACTTTTAATGGCAAAATAGCCCCTTGTAGTTTTCCACAAGTAATAAACCAGCCTAATAATCAGTCCTAGCAAGGATTTGATAGATATTTAGGCCATTTTCTCAATTATAAGGTGTTAAGTGCTGTGGATAACCCCATTTTATAGGTTTATAACTGGTGAATTAGGCTATAAAACAAGGCGAATGTACCTTTGCCCCATGTTTACAAAACCCAAATTAGCGATTCAAGACTTTGACTATACCTTACCCGATGCTCAAATTGCCAATGCCCCGGCTGGGAAAAGGTCGGATAGTAAACTGCTGGTTTGGGATACATCCATTATTGCCGAAAGCAACTATGCTCATATTGCCAATTTTATTCCGCCCAATGCAACGCTGCTTTTTAATAATAGTAAAGTGATTGCTGCGAGAATTTTATTTGAAAAAAAATCGAATTCAATAAATACCATTTTAGAAAACACGGAAAATAAAAATAGCGTCATTGAAATATTTTGCTTGGAGCCTACCGAAAAATATACCCCGGTATTACTCGCCATGCAAGCAACTGGTAAAGTGGAATGGAATTGCTTAGTAGGTGGTGCAAAAAAATGGAAGGAAGATGTATTATTAAAGGAGGTGAATATTAATGACGAAACAATTATTATTAAAGCAAGAAAATTAAAACAGGAAGATGGGAAATTTATAATTGAATTTTCATGGGATAAAGCGCAATTTACCTTTTCTGAAATACTTACTGCTATTGGTAATATCCCATTGCCTCCTTATATACAAAGAAAAGCAAATGAGAAAGATAAAGATAGATACCAAACTACTTACGCAATAGAGGAAGGCTCAGTTGCTGCCCCTACTGCAGGCTTACATTTTAACGATGAGGTTTTTGAAAGCTTGAATCAAAAAAATATTCAACAAAAATTTTTAACCTTACATGTAGGTGCGGGCACTTTTATGCCAGTGAAAGCCGATACCATTGACGAACACAATATGCATGCAGAATTTATTGAAGTGGATGCAGCTTTAATACAATACTTAGGTGAAAATGCTGGCCTTCAAAACTCGCCTATTATTGCAGTAGGTACAACAAGCTTGCGAACTATTGAATCGGTTTACTGGATGGGTGTTAAAGCTGCTTTATATGAACGCAATCACCAACACAGCATTCGCTCCAACGATTTACATCTTGGACAATGGGAGGCTTATGAACTTGCAGAACATAGTTTGACCGTTCATGAAGCAATGCAGGCATTGTTAAATTGGCTCAATACCAACAATACAAATAAGCTAATTGCTAAAACTCAATTAATGGTTACGCCAGGTTATGCTTTTAAAATTTGTGACGCATTGGTTACCAATTTCCACCAACCAAAATCTACCTTGCTTTTAATTATTGCTGCTATTACAGGTGATAAGTGGAAAGAAGTATATCATCATGCATTGCAACATGAATACCGCTTTTTAAGCTATGGAGATGGTTGTTTGTTTTGGATTAAACCACAGGTAAGGTAATAATCATTTTCGTGCCAATACCTTCTTGGCTTTGCACTTTGATTTTTCCTTTATGAATATCAATCACCCATTTAACATAACTCATTCCTAAACCAAATCCTTTTACATTGTGCACATTCCCTGTGTGTGCTCGATAGAATTTTTCAAATATATGTTTGGTGGTATCCGCATCCATTCCAATTCCCTTATCCTCAATAATGATTTGAATTTCGGCTGGTAATGAAAGTGTAGTAATCGTTAAGTCGATTGTGTCTTTTGAATATTTGATAGCGTTGTCTACTAAATTTGAAAATACATGCAATAAATATTCCTCGTCTGCTTCAATCTCGGAAGGGTCTGCATCAAAATTAGTATGAATTTGAGAAGGCTTTGCATCTAACTGTAATTTAAAGCTATCCAATACGCCGAATAATAAATCATGGATATCTACAGGCTGTTTATTTAATTTATATTCCTTCTTCTCTAATTGCGCTGCTTGTAGTATCACTTCAACATGCTTATTCATACGCACATTCTCTTCCTTTATGATAGTGCTAAAATAATCCACTGACTTTGCATCGCTTTGTACTTTAGGACTCTTTAATGCATCTACTGCCAATGATATGGTAGCCAAAGGTGTTTTTAATTCATGCGTCATATTGTTTATGAAATCTCTTTTGATTTCATTCAATTTTTTTTGCGTCATTAAGGACCTTACTGTTATAAAAAAGGCCGCCAATACAATTAATACAAACAAAAACGCACCAATGATCACCCATTGTAATGAATGCAATAAATACAGTCTCACTTTAGGAACCAATATAATAATTGTTTCAAAGGGTCCAACTGGTTCTATAATGTCTTGTGGAATTACCGACACACGCACTTCTAAACTATTCACTTCGTCTGAAAATGCTTCTTCAAATTTTCTACTTCTAATTTCGATATTGCCTTTTCGATCTGTTACTGCAAATTCAAAATGTAAATCGTTGATGCCATATTTACTCAACGCATTTTTGATACTTGTGTTTATTTCCTTGTCATTGTATACATCGGCAATGGTAGATTCGTCGAAACTATGTATATGATAGTCCTCGCTCAATCCCTGTCCTCGTTTTGGAAAACGAAAAGACAATCCGCTATTCATCTTTTTTCCTATTTCATTGGATACTACCACCGCAGATTGATTCACCTTGTCGGCCAATTGATTCTTTGATAAAATCATCAAACCCTGTAGCCAAGTAATTTGAATAAACAATATACCCAATATGGATAAAGTGATTAAAGTAAAAATGACTGGAAAGGTTTTCTTCATAGCGGCCTTTGCTTAGTTTATTAGCGTATGTGAATATATAAAAAAAATCCCTCGGCTTAACACCAAGGGATTTTAGAAACTATAATTTTTTGTTATTATCTACTATAAAACACCTTCCACCAATACAGTTGCTTTGTTGTTGATTACTTCTACAAACCCGCCTTGAATAGCATAAGTTTCAGCAGCAGCACCTTTTTGCAACACTTTCACTTTGCCAATTCCTAAGGCACTTACCAAAGGAGCGTGTTTATCCAATACTTCAAACAATCCATCAATGCCAGGCAATTGAACGCCTTGTACATCGCCACTGAATAGTTTTTTTTCTGGTGTTAATATTTCCAATAACATGATTCTGTTTTATATAAATTAAGCCATCATTTTCTTACC
>CANGIZ010000027.1 GCA_947454025.1 Bacteroidota bacterium
AAAATCAACGATTAAGTCTATATCGCTATTGGTATTAAAATTGGGAGTTAGGACTGACCCAAAGGCATACAAGCTCCTTACCTTGTGGTTAGCACAAAGTGCATTTATTTCATTTTTGTATGCAGATAGCCTGTTCATATTTCTAATTGGATACAAATTTACTACTTATTCAATTAAGACACTAAATAGCTAGAAGCTAGATAATTAGTGTAGTAAAATTTGCGTGAGGAAAACACCCCCTGAATACGACTTAAATCGGGTGATTTCGGTTTTGTCAAAACGCAACTCACTAAAAATCAACGCCTTCATTTTCTCAAAAAATCTCATAACCCTGAGGTCCCGGGTTCAAATCCCGATCTCGCTACAAAAGGGGATAAATCAGCATCAGTTTGATTTATCACCTTTTTATTTTCCTTGTAACTCTTTAATATTCATAGATTTATTGGTTTATTAAACGAAAATGTAGAGGTTCTTTAATTTAATTTGTAAATTTGCTTTTACAATGAACAAGATACAATACAATACAAAACAAGACCTCATGACTGCTATCTCTGAAAACAGAGATATGATTAAGTCATTTGGGGTAAATGGTTTGGGTATTTTTGGATCTTTTTCAAAAGGAACTGCTATTGAAACAAGTGATGTTGATTTATTAGTTGATTTTATTCCTGAAAAAAAGAGCTTTGATAACTTTATGGATTTGTCTTTCTTTTTGGAAAGCTTGTTTGGCAGGAAGGTTGAACTAGTTACTCGACAATCATTAAGTAAACATATTGGCCCACATATTTTAAATGAGGTAATTAATGTCAGCCTCTAATCTTGAGTTGGTTCGTCATATTTTGACTGAAACAGCTTTTATTATCCAACATACTGATAAAAAAACTAAAGAGCAAGTTATTGAAGATGAAGTGCTTTGTCGAGCTGTTGTTAGAAGTATTGAAATTATTGGGGAAGCATCAAAAAAAATTGATGAGGAATTTAAAGCCAAACATATTCATATTGAATGGAAGAAAATGGCTGGTGCAAGGGATAAGTTAATTCATGATTACTTCGGAATAGATTATGATATTGTATGGGACATCATTCAAAATAAAATCCCAGATTTGGATCATTTTTTAAACGAGTTATTATAACTGGTTTGTAGTAATTAAATTTACTTTTAATTACTTTGCCTCTTCTTTTTGATGGATTTACTCTTCAACCATTGTACTTGTTTCCTTGCTTCCTCTATGTTAACTTGAGGCTGTTTCGATAAGATGATGCTGCACAACTTAGCTCTTTCTACAAATGATATTTTGAAATTCATCTTATAAAATTAATGTTTTCTGCGTGAGGAAAACACCCACTCAAATCGGTTAAATGTTCACTATTGTATTTTTCATTAACTTTCCTAAATGAAAAATCTAATCATTTTAGCAGTTCTGCTTTTGTCGTTCAATATCTCAAAAGCGCAAACTGAAAAAGAAAACTATAAACAAGTATCTACAAAATTTGTCATTCTCTTTAATGTAAATAAAAATGATAGCATTGTAGCAATGTTCTCTGCAGAGATGAAAGCTGCTTTGCCAATTGAAAAATTCAGTCAGGTAAATGCAGGATTAAAAATGCAATTAGGGTCAATTAAGAAAATTAAATTTGTTAGGTTACAAGGTGCATCAGCTTTATATGAAGCCACTTTCGAAAATGCCGTCTTAGGGATGACAATTACATTAAATAGTAGTAATGAAATTGCAGGATTATTATTCAAGCCCTATACTGAAGCAAAAGAAATAATTAGAAATACATCAAAAATGCAATTGCCATTCAAGGGTGAATGGTCAGTAATATGGGGTGGAGATACTAAAGAGTTAAATTATCATGTTGAAAGTATTGCTCAAAAAAATGCCTTTGATATTTTGATAAAAGATGATAATGGTGCTACACATAAAGGAACTGGAGAGACAAATGAAGATTACTATGCATTTGGTAAAGAATTGTATGCACCTTGTGATGGTGAAGTAGTTTTGGTGGTGGATGGTGTAAAGGATAACATTCCTGGCACATTGAATCCTATTTATATCCCTGGGAATACAGTAATTATTAAAACGGATGTTGGTGAATTTGCCTTTTTTGCGCATTTTAAACAACATTCAATTGTAGTAAAGCAAGGACAAAAAGTAAAGGCAGGTAGTTTATTAGGTTTGTGTGGTAACTCTGGAAATTCATCAGAACCTCATTTACATTTTCATTTACAAAATGTGGAGGACATGACAAAGGCAACAGGAGCTAAGTGTTATTTTGAGAAAATAAAAGTAAACGGATTGGTTAAATCTGATTATTCTCCTGTTAAAGGGGAGAAAATTGAAAATGCAAAATAGAAATAGCTTTTATTTAGCATTAGTAAGATAAAAAACTGTATCAATAAAGTAAAGCATCCCATTTTGTGAAAGCACATTTTTATTTCTAGACTCCTTGTTTCTTCTTCTTCTTTGTGATGCTGTTGGTCTTTAGCCATTGCGCTTGTTCCTTGGCTTCCTTTAAGTTAACGGTTGGCTGTTTCATTAAGATATCTGAAGCTAACTTGGCTCTTTCAATAAACGAAATGTCATTTTCCATAGTACACTTAAATAATTATTTCATAACTAGTAGACCTACCTGCTCCCTTAATTACAAATAAATTCAATTCCACTAATTCTTGCAAGTCTCTTGTTGCTGTTGCTTTAGAGGTAGCTGTTATACTTATATATTTTTTTACATTCATGCCACCCTTAAAGCCATTAATGCCTTCTTCTAGCATTCTATTAACAACCTTTCTTTGACGCTCATTTAAGTTTTTATCATACTTGTCAAAGAATTTCATTTTTTTGATAGTAAACTGAATTGTTTTTTCAGCATCATCCTGTGCAATAATTATAATTGAAGCAAACCATTCTACCCACTTCGTTATTTCTAATCTTTGTTGTGCATGTTGTAATTCTTTATAATACGCTGATCTATTTTCTTCTATTGATTTTGAGATACTGAACATAATAGGATAATCAAATCCTTGTGAAAGTGCTTTTTCTGCGATGGCTCTTCCAATTCTTCCGTTTCCATCTTCAAAAGGGTGTATGGATTCAAAATAAAGATGTGCCACCGCTGCTTTAATTATTGGAGAACTAATTTCACTTTTATTATACCATTCTATAAACCTCTTCATTTCTTTTGATATGGTTTTAGAAGGGGGAGCTTCATAATGAATCTTAGGGGCAATCGCCGATCCAGAAATTACTTGCATAGGCTCAGTTCCATTTCTCCATCGTCCTGCAATTATTTGTTTGTTATTACCCATTAGCAGTTTGTGCCATTCAAGAATCTTACTTTCAGTAAGCGGTTGTTTATATGTATTTCTTACATCAATTAATAATTGACTTAATCCAATTGCATTTTTATCTTTTGGTTCTTGTGTGACATGTAATCCAAGATTTTTTCTAATAGATGACATTACATCTATTCTGGTTATTAACGCTCCTTCAATTTCTGATGTTTTGATTGCTTCAGTTACGATTAACTGTATAATCGTTTCAGTACTTATGGATTCTGGTAATGCAGAGATGATACCTTTTAGTTCTCCTGCTTTTAACATGAATTTCATCAATTCATTGTTAATTGATGAAATTTCAAATTTAAATTCAGGCCAATTTTTGTGTTGCCAGTTATACATAATGAGCCGATTTGGGTGCTTTTGCGGCTCAAATATACGAATAATATGAGCCGATTAGTATTTATTTACGGCTCAAAATTGATCAATCTCCGATTTTTTTCTGCGTGAGGAAAACACCCACTCAAATCATTCAATAACTCAATGTCCAACTTCCTTCTTCTATCTCTGTTGCTAATTCTCCTTCATCCCAGCCGCAATAGCCTATAAAAAGCTGCATTTCTTGTTCATTGACAGCCCCAGTGTTAATGGCTTCAATCACTTGGTTCATATTGCCACCCAAATACAGTCCATTAGATATTGGTTCACCTCCTTCAATAAGATCAGGTCGCTTGTGCAATACAAAGAGGTGATCTCTGTCAACAGGGCCTCCATCCATCAGCGGAAATGGTTTGCTATGATTGAATTCAATTAGTTCATGTAACGACCTTCCAAAGGGCTTATTGGTTACTAACCCAATACTTCCTTCTTCATTGTGTTTAACGACTAGAATGTTGGTATGCTCGAAGATACTGCCAATTAAATCGGCTGTACTTTTGATATAAGATCCGGCTTTGAGATTTTTCATAAGGTTACAAATTGTTAATGAATATGTACAGTAATTTAAAAAAATAAATAAGCAGTTTTATTCTAAAGTAAAACCATATGCACAATGCCTACAATGGTTTTTGCAACAGTAGCCCTTTTGTACATGATACAATTCTGTAAATACCAATAAATTGTTTTGAATATAATAGTGAACGCCTTCAATTAAGTCATCTATATTATTTGTTATTGAATTATTATGAGCGAAGGATACCATTTTGTCAATTTCTAATAGACACTTATTACATAAACAATCTTTATAAAAAGTAGATTGTAAAAAAGTGTTTGTTTGCTCAAGAATACTAAGTTTTGAACATTTGCAATTTTCAATGTCACTCGCTTTGCATTCAAATATGCTTTCGCATCTTGGACATTGTTTTTCACTTTGTTTAATCATTGTATTGCCTGTGTTCCATTTATAATAACATTTCTACTAATGATTAAAGTTACTATTAATTCATTTAAAGTACGTTTTCGATATACTTATAACCACTACCTGTATTTAAAAGTAAAACGCTGTTTTCTTTTCTAATTTCCCCCTTGTCGCTTAACGCTTTTAAAGCCATATAAGTGGCTGCGCCTTCTGGTGAAATTAAGAAACCTTCTTTTTTACAAAATAAATGAACGTAATCTTTTATTTTTTCTTCTTGTATGGTACAAATAGAACCGTTAGATTCTTTAATAACTTGAAGCATTAAATCCATACCAAAGGGATAGGGCACTGCTAATCCATTTGCAATTGACATTTGTGGTTTGAAATTTTCTTTCCAGTTTATGGGGTCTTTGTAAGCTGCTTGAATTGGAGCACAACTCGATGACTGTACTGCAATCATTTTAGGTAACTTGTTCTTTATCCATCCTAAAGTAATCATTTCTTTAAATGCTTTCCATATGCCTATCAGTCCTGTGCCACCACCTGCTGGGTACAATATATAGTCAGGTAATTCCCAGTCAAAAGATGCTGCTATTTCATAGCCCATAATTTTTTTACCTTCTAATCGGTATGGTTCTTTTAAAGTTGAAATGTCAAAGTAATCTCCATCCTTATTTATTTGCTTTGCTTTATTGCCACAATCATTTATCAATCCGTCTACTAAAATAAGTTCTGCACCATATATTTCACATTCCTCTTTGAAGATTTTTGGAGTATGTCTTGGCATAATAATAGTAGCATGAATACCAGCTTTTGCACAATACGCAGCAAGTGCGCCACCTGCATTGCCTGCAGTAGGGATAATGCATTTTTGAATTCCTAATTCTTTTAATTTAGATACTGCAACACTAATGCCTCTGGCTTTAAAAGAACCTGTTGGATTTCCCGTTTCGTCCTTTACATAAAGATGTTCTATGCCAATTAATTCGCCTAATTTTTCAATTTTTGAAATAGGTGTATTCCCTTCGTTTAAGGAAACGATATTTTTTGCATCAAGAATGGGCAAAAACGATGCATATTTCCATATAGATGGGTCTTTGCTATTGATTACGTCCTTGGATATATTATTACTTACATGATAGGAAAAGACAAGAGGCTTTTCGCAGCAGGTTGCAAAAGTTTGTATTTGCTTGTAATCATAGACTTTACCACATTTTGAACAATATAATTTTTCAACTAATGAGTTGGTCGTAAAGTTATTTTCCATGCCGCTAAATTAGGCTAGATAGAATAACTAAAACAATCAATTTAATTATAGTTCATAACTAAATGTTATAATGAGTTTTCACAAAATTTAATAAAAACTTTATTTATATCGTTATTCTCTGAACCATGTCTTTGAATAAAATAAAAATCACGAAATATCTTTAATCCTTCAATTTTTACAACATGTAATTCTCCATTTTCAATTTCTTTTAGGATGGCCCCTTTGGGTAAGAAACCCAAACAGGTGTCGGCTTTTAAGAAGTTTTTTAATGCTTCGGTACCACTTAATCTTACACTTACATTCAAATCACTCATTTTGATGCCATTGTGCTTTAAGCTTTCTTTAAGTGCTTCGAGTGTCCCTGAACCCTGTTCTCTTAACACTACTGGAAAATCTACTATGTCTTTAATTTTGATATTTTTTTTTCCAGCAATAAAGCTATCCTTACTACATACGGCAACTACTTCATCCGATAAAAAAGGTTTGTATAATAATGTAGATTTCTTTTTTCGACCTTCTACAATTCCAATATCAATTTCTTCATTGATAAGTGCGTTTATAATTGTGTCGGTATTTCGGTTTAATAAACTAATATTGATATTAGAAAATTCATGATGAAATTTTGATAAGATCTTAGGTAAAATATACAAAGCAACAGTTGTGCTGGCGCCAAGGTTTAATTGCCCTTTTGCATTTGCATTATTATGTATGATGCTGAGTTGATATTCTAATAGTGATTCAATTCTTTTTGCTTCCTTTATTTGATTCAGAAGGATTCCCCCGCCTTCAGTTAAAACGATACTATTTCCTTTTCTTTCGAATAATGGAATTTTATAATAAGTTTCAAGTGCTTTAATATGTTTACTAATAGCTGGTTGACTAATAAATAGAATTTGACTCGCCTTTGAAAAACTAAGATTCAAAGCAACCTGATAAAAAACCTCGTGTCTTGTTGAAAGCATTAATAAAAGTACAAGTATTCAATAATAGAAATAAAATATCTTTATGTAAGGACAATGGGGTTCTGTAGTTCGTTATTTAATGCTGTAATTATATTTTAAATAGGGCCCTGTTATATAATTTTGCATTCCAATGATTGTAGCAATTTTTTTATCATTTGTTGGGTACTAAATAAAATTAAGAAGCCGTTCTAACTTGAAATTCTTAAACTAGTATTCATATAAATGTGAATTGGCGTCAAATCATTGAACAAGGAAGGTTTAATTATATGTCTATTCTTACATAATTGCTTCAATGCCTAACTTTCTTACCTTAATTTAGTATTTAAGTTTGATTTATGAGAACTATCTTTGTATTTAATAAAACAAAAAATTTATGTCAACTACAACCATAAAAGCTTTTGGAACACAATCTCCAAAAGACGATTTAAAAGAAATTAAAATTGAAAGAAGAGCAGTGACAGCAAATGATATTGAAATCGAAATTCTTTATTGTGGGGTATGTCACTCCGATTTACATACTGCCCGTAATGATTGGGGTGGTACTGTTTACCCAGCAGTGCCTGGTCACGAGATTGTAGGAAAGGTAACCAGTATAGGCGCTGGCGTGACTAAAATAAAAGTGGGTGATTATGCAGCAGTTGGCTGTTTAGTTGACTCTTGCAGAACTTGTGCAAGTTGCAAGGAAGATTTAGAACAATATTGTTTAAATGGTTTTGTAGGGACCTATAATGGCAAAGACAAGCATTTAGGCACACAAACTTTTGGTGGTTATTCTGAAAAAGTGGTTGTGGATGAACATTTTGTTTTAAAAGTACCTGCTAATTTAAATTTAGCTGCAACCGCTCCTTTATTATGTGCGGGTATTACCACCTGGTCTCCATTGAAACATTGGAAAGTAGGCAAAGGAAGTAAAGTGGCTGTGGTGGGTTTAGGGGGATTGGGTCATATGGCTATTAAATTAGCAAAAGGCTTAGGAGCCGAAGTGACTTTGTTTTCTAGAACACCGTCTAAAACCAAAGACGCTATGGAATTAGGTGCTGATGCGGTAGTCATTTCAAGTGAGGAAAAACAAATGTCGGAGGTAAAAGGGAAATTTGATTTAATTATTGACACAGTGCCTTATGTACATGATGTGAACCCTTATATTGCTACATTAAGTGTAAGTGGTACATTGGTACTAGTGGGTTATTTAGGACCATTGGAGCCGATTATTAATACGGTTCCAATGATTTTAGGAAGAAAATCAATTGCTGGTTCATTAATTGGGGGCATTGCTGAAACACAGCAAATGTTGGATTTTTGCGGGGAACATAATATTGTTTCTGAAATTGAAATCATCGATATGCAGGACATTAACGCAGCTTATGAGCGTATGTTAAAAAGTGATGTGCGATACCGATTTGTAATTGACATGGCTTCTTTGAAAAAGTAGTTAAAGTGATTTAGTCATCTTCTTTATGAGGGTTTACGTTTGTTCGTAAGCCCTTTTTTATGCGTAGCGCTACTTAAAATAGGGTAGGAACTGTGTTTTAAACATATTTTAGCATTTTATTAAGTATCTTAAAACAAATGAAAATGTATGCGTACGAAGTTTTCTACAATTGCGGTAATACTAGTATTAATTTTCGGGCATATCCAACAAGCGCATGCTCAAGCTTTGGATACCGCTATTGCGCGATATAAATCCAATACGCAATTTGAGAAATTATATTTGCATTTTGACAATGCTAAATATGCTGCAGGTCAAACTATTTGGTATAAAGCCTATTTAATGAATGGATTTCAGCCCTCCTTGCTTTCTAAAAACTGTTATGTTGATTGGTATGATGACAATGGTTTATTGTTAAGTTCTACCATCACACCCATTGTATATAGTTATTCCTCGGGGAGCTTTACTTTGCCCGAAAACATCAAAACCAATTCGGTGCATGCGGTGGCCTATACTTTGTGGATGCGCAATTTTGATTCTGCTTATTTTTTTAAACAAACCTTTCCCATTGTAACGCGAAATGCAGACATTCATATTGCTTTGGAATCAAATGAAGCTTCAACTCAATTTTTACCTGAGTCGGGAACCCTACTTGCTAATAAATTAAATACCATTGCTTTTAAAGCTGTAAATAAATTAGGGTTACCTGCTTCCATTACAGGCGTGGTAAAAAACAGCAAAGGAGATTCAATCACTTCCTTTAAATCGGTACATGATGGAATGGGTAAGTTTTACTTAACACCCATCTCAAATGAGCATTATATTGTAGCGTGGAGAGATCAGTTAGGTATTATGCATACAACAGTCTTGCCTAAGGCGGAGGAAATTGGGGTGAATTTACAATTGGAAACAGGCCGCTCCAATAGAGTGTTTCGTGTACAAAGAACAAAAAATGCACCAGAGCAGTTAAAGGTTTTGCAGTTAGTTGGTCAAATGAATGGCAACATTTTATTTAAAGCTAATTTAAATTTATCCGACAAGGAATCCATAACAAGTAGTTTGCCTATAAGTAAATTAAGTTCAGGTATCTTACAATTAACTGTATTTGATGCTAATGAGCAACCTGTTTGCGAACGCATAGTTTTTGTGAAGAATGAAGATTATGTTTTAAAAACTGAATTGCTTGTGGACACAGTAAGTACTTTAAAAAGAGGACGAAATGTTATAGAGGTTGAATTAAAAGACAGTACATACTCAAACTACTCTTTATCAATTACCGATGCTGGAACGAGTGATGCACCTGATCAGACCATTGTATCTCATCTTTTATTAACCGGGGATCTTACTGGCCATATTTACAAGCCTGCATATTATTTTGCTTCCAACGCGGATAGTGTAAATAATTATTTGGACCTGGTGATGCTTACCAGTGGATGGCGCAGGTATGTATGGGAGGAAATTTTAACGAATACACAGCCTGCCCTCAAATACCCAAAAGATATAGGCTATCAAACTATTTCAGGAAAAATTACAGGTTATGAAGCACGTAAAATTAAAAAACCGGAAACGATCAATTTGATTTTTGTAGCTAAGGATTCTAGTAATAATATGTTGGTCTTGCCTATATTAGAAGATGGTAGTTTTGAATCAAAAAATGCAATGATGTATGATACGACCAAAGTGTACTACAAAATAAATGGGTCTACTGCAGTGAACGATAAGAATATTCAAATTCAAAATGATTTGTTTAAAGTTGATCCAATAATTGTTCAAGCCAATCCGTATCCAATTTTTGATACCATCGGGAATATCAAAATGCAATTACTAATACAAGAACAAAAAAGAATAGACTCGATAAAAAAATATAATACTTTAAAAGAAGTTACTGTTTTTGCAAAACAAAAAGCAAGACTAAAGGAATTGGATAAGAAGTATACTTTCGGAATGTTTTCAGGTGAAGCAGCAGCTGCTTTTGATATGAGTACTTTTGAAAATTCAAGTCATACTTTAAATATATTTGATTTTCTTACCGGGAAAGTTCCAGGATTGGAAGTGGGGAATAACATTGGCGGCACTGCTGCCTTAGGTGTATTAACTTATAGAGGGGCTTCTCCTTCATTTTATGTAGATGAAACTGCCATACAAACATCTGAACTCTATAATATTGATGTCAAAAATTTAGCGTATGTAAAAGTATTTACCACCAACTTCCTAAGTGGATTAAATCCTAGTGGAGGCCAAATTGCCAGTAATGCAAATGGAGGAATGCTTGCTGGAGGTGCTGCAATTGTTATGTACACCAAAAAGGGTGACGACTTAAATGGCCCAGTTAATAATTTAAAATCCAATCTTTCTTATAAATCATTAATTGGATACACGCCTGTAAAAGAATTTTATACGCCTAATTATGCCGAAAAAGCACAAATGGAAAATACTACACAGGATTTGCGTTCTACTTTACTGTGGAATCCTTGGATTAATTTAGACAAGTCCAATCCAAAAATGAAAATCGTTTTTTACAACAATGATATTTCAACTTCATTTAGATTAGTGCTTGAGGGCTTGGATGGCAAAGGAAGATTGGTGCATATTAGTAAAATTTTGAAATAATGATAATATGAAGTATGCATTGTCGATATTGTTTTTTTTATTTTCCTTTGTTGCGCAGGCGCAATTGAAATTGAATGGAAGGGTGGTGGATAGTGAAACACATAAGCCATTGGAGGGCATTACTATTTATTTAAGCCACACTACCAATGGAACTACTACCAATGCAAAGGGTGACTTTCAATTGGAGCATGTAAAGCCGGGCAAATATGAGTTGGTAGCCACTTCCTTAAATTACGAAGATTATGTAATATCGGTACAGGTTGGATCAACGAACGAATCTATTTCTATCCTTTTAAAACCTACTTCCAATCAATTAAAGGAAGTAGTAGTGGAACCCTATGACGAAAATGGTTGGGACAAATGGGGAGATGCATTTAAGTCCTATTTTATTGGTTCCGATTTATTGGCATTGAATTGTGTTTTTACCAACCCCGAAGTGGTTAAATTTAAGTTTGGCAGCAACTCCAATAAATTAAGGGCATTTACCAACGAAAAACTAATTTTTGAAAACAACGAATTAGGATATCGTGTAATTTATTTGTTGTCAAAATTTGAAATCGATTTTAATAATAATACTTTTTCTTTTAAGGGATATCCTTTGTTTGAAGAACTTAAAACGAACAGCCCTAAACAAATGGCCAAATGGAATTTGGCGCGTAACGAAGCATATAAAGGTTCCTTGCGTCAATTTGTAAGGAGTTTGTATTTTAATCAGTTAGCGAAAGATGGTTTTGAAGTAAGAAGCATAAAAGGAGTGACCAAGGAAGAGCAAAATAGAGTAAGGGAAGTATCAAAACAAAGATGGGCTAATGTAAATAAGGATTCCGTTGATTATTTTACTAGCGTTAAAAACAGGGGATTCGACGAACATGCAGTGGTAGTGAATAAAATTATACCAAGGGATAGCATTATTAGCAATGCTGCCGAACCCAATGCCAAGCTGTTTTATTTTAAAGACAATTTGCAAGTATTGTTTTTAAATAAGAAAATTCCAAATGAATATGCAAAAACACTTCCTATATATCGTGCCAATGAATTTACTAGAACAGAGATTAGTTTGCGATTGAACAACCCCATTACAATTTATCCAAATGGAAATTATTATAATGGCTTAGATTTGCTCACCGATGGGTATTGGGCTTGGTCTGAAAAAGTAGCTACCATGTTGCCAAGTGACTTTACACCGTCCAAGAACTAATCTTTTATGCATGCAAGACAATTCCAAACTGAACTGGGCCAATAATCTAAGAGCCGCTGCTACATTAGGTGTTATATGTATTCATACTTCGTCTTATCTAACAGGAAGTTTTGGCAAAGTGCCCCAGACGGATTGGATGATTTCCATTATTATGAATACGATGGTAAGGTGGTCGGTTCCCGTATTTGTTATGCTAACAGGCACTTTTGTACTAAATAATTATAACGATCAAATTGGTCCTTTTCTAAAAAAAGCATTTTATAAAATTATTGTTCCATTTTTAATTTGGAGTATTGTGTACTTGCTTTTTAATTTCTGGGACAATGTATTGGGACCTAACCTAAGCCTTTATCAGCGCGTTCATTTTGTAGTAGAAAAATTAATAACAGGCACAGCAGTACATCTTTGGTATGTATATATGATTATTTGTGTGTACTTAGTGATTCCTATTTTTGCGAGATGGGTGCGCATTGCACAAAAAAAAGAACTTTATTTCTTTTTATGTTTATGGTTTATTATGCTCATGGTGTATCCTTTTATTGACAGGTATAAACATGATTTTGAACTCGGCTATTTTACGGGGTATATTGGGTACTTAGTGGCAGGCTATTATTTATTTAACTTTGTGCAGCTGCCCAAAAGCTTGCTTTGGATTTTATTTTTCATTTCCATTGCCCTTACCGCAGGGGGCACTTATTATTTAGCATTTCAGCAAAATATGGACAAGGAAATGCTATTGGCACCTTTAACACCAGGTGTTTTTGTAATGAGTGCAAGCATCTATTTATTATTCAAACAAGCTAATGTTACTTATCCTAATTGGTTAAGTATTTTGGTGAGTGCAATTTGTAAGTATAGTTATGGTATTTACTTAATACACTTGCTGGTGTTGGCGCTGATTGATGATTATTTAGTGAGTGTTACCGATTTTAATCCTTTATGGAGTATTCCAGCCATAAGCCTATTAACGCTGCTTCTTTCCTTTGTTAGTATCTATTTACTTAGAAAATTGCCATTAATAGGCAAATGGATTGGTTAGAACGGAGGAACCCTTATTTTTGCGGAACAATCAAACACATTGGAAAAACCTGTTTTATTAATTACGCCTCCGTTTACACAACTGAATACGCCGTATCCAGCCACCGCGTATTTGAAAGGTTTTTTCAACACCAAGAAAATTGCATCGGTACAAGCCGATTTAGGTATAGAAGTAACTTTGGCGCTTTTTTGTAAAGAAGGATTGGTACAATTATTCAAAACCATTGAAGCAAAACAGTTACCCTTATCGGAAAATAGTGCACGTATCGTTGCTTTAAAAGAAGTGTATATTAAAACGATTGACGATGTAATTCTTTTTTTACAAGGTAAATCTAATACATTGGCTCATTTGATTTGTACCCGTCAATTTTTACCAGAAGCGAGTAGATTTGAACAGTTAGATGATTTGAATTGGGCATTTGGGAGTATGGGTAAGATAGACATGGCCAAGCATATTGCTACGATGTACTTGGAGGATTTAAGTGATTTAATTAAAGAAAATATCGACGAACATTTTGGTTTTAGTCGTTATGCCGAAAGCTTAGCCAGGTCGGCTAATTCCTTCGATGAATTATATAATGCTTTGCAACAACCTTACACTTATTTAGATGAGATACTTATAAAAATATTTGCAGAGCGCATTCAATTAGTAAACCCTAAATTAGTTTGTATTTCGGTGCCTTTCCCAGGCAATTTATATACTTCACTGCGTTGTGCACAATGGGTTAAACAAAACCATCCTAGTATTAAAGTGGCCATGGGCGGTGGTTTTGCGAATACCGAATTAAGATCCTTAAGTGATGTGCGTGTATTTGAGTTTTACGATTTTATAACATTAGATGATGGAGAAGCGCCATTAGAAGTTTTAATAAATCATATCGACGGCAAATTAGAGCAACCTGAATTAAAGCGTTGTTTTACTTTATTAAACGGTGTGGTTACTTATATCAATAATAGTAGCTGTGCCGATTATAAACAAGGGCAGGTTGGCACGCCCGACTATGATGGTTTGTTGTTAGACAAATATATTTCGGCAATTGAAGTGATTAATCCCATGCACAGTTTATGGAGCGATGGTCGTTGGAATAAATTGACAATGGCACATGGATGTTATTGGGGCAAATGTACTTTTTGCGATGTCTCTTTAGATTATATCAAAACCTATGAGCCCATTGCTGCTTCATTGATTGTAGACAGAATGCAAGAACTGGTAGCAAAGACGAGTGAAAACGGTTTTCATTTTGTGGATGAAGCGGCACCGCCTTCTTTAATGAAGGCAGTGGCAATTGAAATAATAAAAAGAAAATTGGTTGTAAGTTGGTGGGCAAATGTGCGTTTTGAAAAAAGTTTTACCCGCGACCTATGTCAGCTATTAAAAGCATCGGGTTGTATTGCAGTGAGTGGTGGATTGGAAGTAGCGTCGGATCGTTTGTTGGCTTTAATTAACAAGGGAATTACTGTTGCACAGGTGGCAAAAGTGAGTAAGCATTTTACTGAGGCAGGCATTATGGTACATGCGTATTTAATGTATGGCTTCCCTACACAGTCGGTGCAAGAAACAGTAGATTCCTTGGAAATGGTAAGGCAGTTATTTGAAACAGGTGTTTTGCAATCTGCATTTTGGCATTTATTTACCATGACCGCACATAGCCCCGTTGGATTGGATCCTGAAAAGTATAAAGTGAAAAAAGTGAGTGATGCCATTGGCAGTTTTGCGAATAACGATATACAACATACCGATCCAACAGGAGCGAATCATGAAATATTTGGATTTGGTTTAAAGAAAGCATTGTTGAATTATATGCATGGTGCTTGTTTTGAAATGCCATTGCAAAAATGGTTTGAGTTTAAGATTCCCAAAACCACAGTGGCACCTAATTTTATTCAAGCAGCTATTGACGAGCCCGAATACAATACAATACATCATTACAAAGCCATTTGGTTGGGCTTTACACCAACAAGTAGTATCGTACAGCGTTCAAAAAAAGGGACTAAGTGGGAGGAAATGTCAATACAATTTCAAACCACTAAGAATACATTTTCAATTAGTTTGGAGCCTGAAAAAGGAGCATGGCTATTAAAATTATTGGATCAAATAGCTATACAAAATAGCGTAGGGATGAGTTATGCCGACATAAAAGAAAGTTATACGACTGCTGGACTGGAAGGCTTTGAACTATTTTGGGACAATAAACCCATTACGAGTTTGTATAAGGCGGGCTTGTTGTGCATTTAATGATTCCACATACAATATCTAATTTCTTTATTATCTGAACTTTTTAATCCCTTGTTTGTTATTCAAGCAATAAACAAAGTATTATGGGTAATTATTTAGTGGTTGGCGCATCATCGGGAATGGGTAAAGCTATTGCAGCTCAATTGGTAAACGAAGGACATCAGGTATTCGGCACTTACCATTCGCATCCCATGGAAACAACCGCAAATGTATCAGTGCATGCTTTAAATGTAATGGATGAAGTGTTGGATTTTAGTTTTCTTCCTGCTAGCTTGGACGGTCTAGTTTATTGCCCAGGCGCCATTAGCCTTAGACCTTTCGCAAGAATTCAATCAGCAGATTTTACGCAAGATTTTAATTTACAAGTGGTAGGTGCAATAAAAACAATTCAAGCAGCTTTACCTGCATTAAAACAATCTGGTAATGCATCGATTGTTTTATTTTCAACAGTAGCGGCTCAATTAGGTTTAAATTTTCACACACAGGTTGCTGTTTCAAAAGGAGCAATCGAAGGATTAACAAAAGCATTGTCTGCTGAATTGGCTCCTTCGGTAAGAGTGAATTGTATCGCACCTTCTTTAACTGATACGCCATTGGCCGCTAGTTTATTAAATAGCGAACAAAAGGTAGAAGCCAACGCACAACGTCATCCACTAAAGCGAGTGGGTACTGCACAAGACATGTCCGAAATGACTTGCTTTTTATTATCTGCAAAATCAAGCTGGATCACGGGTCAAATTTTACATGTGGACGGTGGAATGAGCGCAATAAAACTTTAGTTTTGTGGCCGCATGAATACCTCTTTACAAATTAAACAAGTGCAAGTACAGCAAGCGCTTGAATTAAGTGAGCTTGCTCAAAAAATTTATATCCCACATTACCCTTATTTATGGAATGAAGGTGGCATTGTTTGGTATATTCATGAATTTGCATATCCATTACATAAAATAGAAGCTGAAATTGCAGATCCGAATAATTTACACTACATCGCCTATTTAAAGGAACAAGCGATTGGTTATTTGAAAATCAATATCAATACACGCGCGAAAAATTTTGATTCGCAAAGCACCATGGAATTAGAACGTATTTATATTGATGCGAATTGTATTCAAAAAGGAGTTGGGTCGGAGTTAATGAAATTTGTCATTGACTTAGCTAAACAATATCAAAAAAAGGAATTGGTTTTAAAAGCAATGGATAGTGCAGAAAAAGCCTTGCAATTTTATCAAAAACATGGATTTGAAATTGTTGCTGATTTTAGATTACCCGACGCCGTATTCACCTTAATGAAACCTGAATTTAGGGGTATGTTGATCTTAAAACGATCAGTACAATAGAGTTACCTCTTTTTAAAGCAAGCTTTCTTGTTTTTCGATAAGTGGTAGTGGCATGTAATAGTCTTTTAGTAGCTTTGCCGCTCCATAAAAAGATATTATGTTCAAAATCCGCTTTATTGCTTTTCTACTTTGTATTCATATTGGTTTGTTTGCCCAAAAAACGGACTTACCAAAGGGTAATGGTCAAATTGAAGGTATTGTACTAGATAGTGAAACTCAACTTCCTATTGAATATGCAACGATTATTGTGTACCAAAACGGCAGTGCCAAAGCAGTAACAGGCGCAACTACCAATAACAAAGGGGCTTTTGTTGTAAAAGAGTTACCTAATGGCTTCTATAAAATCAATGTTGAATTTGTTGGTGCAAAAACAGCTACGTTCAATAATATTACCATTGACAATGGCCATTCCAAAATAGATTTAAAAACGATCTCTTTATTAAAGTCCAACGGAAGTCTTGCTGTTGTGACGGTTAAAAGTTCATCAAAAGCCATTGACAATAAAATTGACAAAATGGTTTTCAATGCCGAGAAAGACATTAGTTCCCAAAATGGGGTTGCCACTGATTTATTAAAAAAAATCCCGATGGTCTCAGTGGATATTGATGGCAATGTGCAATTGGCAGGTACTTCCAGCATTCGATTTTTAATTAACGGTAAACCAAGTGTTGCTTATGGATCGAGTATTACCGAAGTATTACAATCTATTCCTGCTAGTGAAATTAAAACAGTGGAAGTAATAACCAATCCTGGTGCTAAATACGATGCGGATGGTTTAGGAGGAATTATTAATATTATTTTGAAGCAAAATAAAACCCGCGGCTACAATGGTAGTATAAGTACAAGTGTAGGTACTTTACTTGAAAATGGATCCGTTAATTTAGCGGCACGTAATAATAATTTTGGTGCAAGTTTATTTATTGCAAGCAATGCAAGATTATTGGCAGCTATCCCCATGACAATGTATCGCAGCACTATTGATTCTGCGAACAGAACAAATAATTATATCCAACAGGATGGAAGCAGTGATGTTAAAAGACATGGCACCCATTCTGGATTGAATTTAGACTGGACATTTCAAAAGAAAAATAGTTTTACGGCTTCTTTTGGAATGAATGATTTTGGTTTTGATGCCTCAGGAAACAACACTCAAACATTGTCTAGTCAGCCTTTTGGAGGAGCAATCACTCAAAATCAAATATTACATAATATAACTTCTAATGCATTTCGAGAGAATGGAAATTATAATTACAGTGGAAGTTATAAGCGCACATTTGATAAAGAAGGAAGAGAATTAGAAATTGCTTACAATGCAGGATCGTCAAGGTTTAATATCAACGCAACATCTTTGCAATATGTTATGCCAAATTCAGTATTTAATTTTGGAACTAACAATTTAAATGCTGCATCGGAAAAAGAATCGGAATTAAAACTAGATTACACGGAACCCATTTCAGATCGTGTTAAATTCAATTTTGGAGGTAAATTAACTGGCTTAGGTATAAATAGCGTAGTTGATGTATTTACGCAATCCAAATCACAAAGTTTACAACAAAACAACAGTTTGTCTAATACATTAAATTACAATCAACATGTTGTTGCAGGCTATGCTGAGCTTGAGTTTCCTGTGAAAAACTGGGTAGATGTTAAATTGGGTGGAAGATGGGAGCAAACCAATGTAGATGCTACTTTTAGCAGTGCGCATAAATCAATCAACCCTGATTATGCTAATTTTGTTCCTTCTATATTTTTTAAACGAAAATTAGGTGAGGACAATAGTATTAAATTAAGTTATTCACGTCGTATTAATCGTCCAGGCACAGAGGAAATGAATCCTTATATTAATACCACCGACCCCAAAAATATGTCTCAAGGAAATCCCTATTTGTTGCCTGAACTTGGGGAACGCATCGAATTTACGTATAGCCAAGAACTTAAAGAACTAGGTTCTGTTATGGTGACTGTATTTCAACGTAATTCAAATCAGGACATTCAACCCTATGTTACTTATTATCCGAGTTTACAAGTGGGAGACAGTATTTATAAGAATGTCAATTTAAGTATGCCTCAAAATATTGGATTAGAGAAAAATACAGGCGTCAATATTTTCAGTGATTTTAAATTCAGTTCCGCATTTAGTGTTCGATCAAACATTTCTTATTATTATCGAAAAATTTACAATAGCATTGATCATAGCTATAGCGCTTCAAGTCAAAATTACCGCGCCAACATGAATTTAACTTATGAGTTCTCTAAGAATTTTGTAACCGAGTGTTTTGGTAATTTTAATTCAGCGCGAAATGAGGTTCAAGGAAAATATCCTGCCAACTTATCGTACAGTATTGCCATGCGTAAAAAGTTTTGGAATGGGAACGGTAGTTTAGGTTTGGTTGCCAATAATCCGTTTGCAGAATTTGTAAAGCAACAAACCTTAATCAGTGGCCCTAATTTTTATTCAAATAACATTCGATACGTACCTTCAAGATCCTTTGGAATTAGCTTTAATTGGCGATTTGGTAAGCTAGAATTTAAAAAGGAAAGAAAGGAAGATGGTGGAATGGAAGAAGCTGCTAACTAATTGGCTATCATTGCCTTAAATTGGCCTTAATTTTTTTAGTTTTTTGTTAATTTTCTGTCATTTGTAATGGATTGACAAGGCAAGTCTTTTTATATGGCGTAGCTTTGCAAAAACGCATGGTACTGTGTTACAGCGCCTATGATTTTATTGTAAAATAACAGATGATATGAGTAAAGTGAAGTTTGTATTTTGTTTTGTACTAATTATATGTTTTGGGTTGTCGAATGTCAATGCACAATCGGATACGTTAAGAGTAAGTTTAAAACAGACGGAGAAAATGTTTTTAGATAGCAATTTATTATTAATTGCTGCTGGGTATAATGTGGATGCCAACAAAGCGCTTATTGAACAAGCAAAGGTTTGGGACAATCCAACATTGGTGACCGATCAGAATGTGTATTCCAATAATAAGTTTTTTCAACATGGAAAAGATCCCATTACCGGCCAACCTATGGGACAGTATTTTATACAGTTTCAACAATTGGTAAAAACAGCTGGTAAAAGAGGAAAGCTGATAAATATGGCAAGTACCAATGCCAAAATGAGTCAATTGCAGTTGAATGATTTAATGCGTAATTTAAAATATGATCTTAGATCCAATTATTTTACATTGTTGCAGTTAATTAAGAATAAACAAATTGCACAACAAAGCTATCAGCAATTAACTGTTTTGTTTAAAGGGATGACTGGACAGTTTGAAGCAGGCAATATTTCACAAAAAGAATATTTAAGAATTCAGTCATTATTAGTTTCCTTGGAAAAAGAAATGGCTGACTTAACTACTCAAATTTCAGATACGGAGAATAGTTTAAAAACAACACTGCAAATTAAGGGCAATGTGTTTTTACTTCCTACTGATGATTTTGCAAATGTGAAAGTTGGATTTTCAGGTGATCAAGAAATTGTAACCATCGCAAAACAAAACAATCCTTATTACGAATTGCAAAAGTTGCAATTATTGTATCAACAACAAAATTTGACTTATCAAAAAGCACTTGCCGTTCCGGACATTACATTTGGTCCAGAATACGACCATAATAGCAACTATATTCCGCATTATGTGGGTTTGGGTATAACGCTACCTGTGCCAGTATTTAACCGAAATAAAGGGAATATTAAATCAGCCGACTATACCGTAAAGCAACAACAAGCGATTGCTCAGAATGCTGACATTGAATTGCAAAACAATATCAGCAACGCCTACAGTAAGTTATTGGTTGTATTAAAAGTTGCAAACAGTGACGAGCAGAATTTTTATAATAAGTATACACAAATGTTCAATAATGTTTTAACCAGCTATGAGCACAAGCAAATGAGCTTATTGGAGTTTATGGACTTTTTCGATACGTATAAGGATGTTCAAAATCAGCACTTTCAATCAAAATTAAATTTACAATTGGTTAGCGAGGAATTGAATTACCACGCTGGAATAGATGTGATAAAAAAATAAAAAGAATTTATGAAGCAAATAGTATCAATTTTTTGTGCCTTGTCTATAATGGGACTTACAAGTTGCGAAAGTAAAAAACCGGAAGTAAAAAAGGAAGACAATAAGTTTTGCTTAAGCGATTCCATGGAAAAAATAATTTCCTTGGATACTGCGAAAATTATTGCTTCAAATGAAGCTTTGCAATTAAGCGGTGAAATTAGTTTTGATGAAAATAAAGTAGTTAAAATTTTCCCAAGAAGCAGCGGGCAAGTGATTGAAGCCAAATTGTCTTTAGGCGATAAAGTAAAAGCGGGAGAAACTTTGGCTGTAGTGAAGAGTGCCGAGATCGCAGGTAACTATGCCGACATTACAAGTGCGAATGCCGATGTAATTATTGCAAAACGTCAATTAGATAATCAGGAGAGTTTGTTTAAAAATGGTATTGCTAGCGAAAAAGAATACACCGAAGCGAAACAGAACTATGAAAAAGCAAAATCGGTTAAGTCTAAATTAGAAAGCGCATTGCACATTAACGGCGGGGCTAATAGTAATGCAGGCGGTAGTTATAGTATTGCTGCGCCAATCAATGGATATATTGTTGAGAAGAAAGTGAGTGAAGGAAATTATATCCGACCAGATATGGGCGACTATTTGTATACCATTTCGGATTTGCATGATGTTTGGGTAAATGCAAATGTGTATGAGATTGATATTCCTAAAGTAAAGGAAGGGGATCATGTGGAAGTGAGGGTATTAGCGTATCCTGATAAAGTGTTTGACGGCACTATTCAAAAGTTAAGTGAAGTGTTAGATCCTTTGAATAAAACATTAAGAGCTAGGATTAGGTTGGATAATTCACAATTTTTATTAAAGCCTGAAATGTTTGCAAAGATTTATGTAAAAAGTAAAACATCTCATAATGTGTTGGCAATTCCTACAAGTGCCTTAATTGATTTGAATGGAAAGAATTATGTAGTTGTGTATAATAGTAAATGTGAAATGCATATTGCCGAGGTAACTGTAAATAAAACTGCTGGTGATATTACTTATTTAGACGGTGGTATTACAGCAGGCGAGAAAGTGGTTGTAAAAAATCAATTGCTTGTATTCCAACAATTATTGAATCAATAAGAGGGTACTTGTTTTAATTATTAAACGCCCTTTATTCATTTAAGTTTCAAAAATCATTATGAACAAATTCATTAAGAATATTATTCACTTCTCCCTTAGACATAGATACTTTGTGTTTTTTATGACGTTGGTGGTGGGTGTTATTGGATTTATTAGTTACGAAAACACGCCTATTGAAACATTTCCCGATGTGACCAATACGCAGGTGATTATTATTACTCAATGGCCAGGACGTAGTGCCGAAGAGGTTGAAAAATTCGTGACCATTCCTTTAGAAACCGTTTTAAACTCGGTACAGAAGAAAATTAATTTAAGAACCACGTCTAGTTTTGGATTGAGTTATGTGCGTTTAATTTTTGACGATGATGTTGATGATGCTTTTGCTAGACAACAAATTATGAGTCGTATTGCCAATGTGGATTTACCCGAAGGCATCAAGCCCGAAGTGCAGCCTCCCTATGGACCAACAGGCGAAGTATATCGTTACACTTTAAAAAGTAAGATTCGCAATATTAGAGAACTTTATACGATTCAAGATTGGGTAATTGACAGACAATTTAAATCGGTACCTGGTGTTGCTGATGTGAATAGCTTTGGTGGGGAAGAGCGTAGTTTTGAGATTGCTGTAAATCCCGATTTATTATTAAAGTATGGATTAACTTCTATTGATGTATACAATGCAGTTGCAAAAAGCAATATCAATGTAGGCGGCGATATTATAGAAAAAAATGGCCAAGCCTATGTAGTGCGTGGTATTGGTTTGTTAAATAATATTGACGAGATTAATAATATCATTGTTACTAAAATTAACAATGTGCCCATTTTGGTAAAGAACTTAGCATCGGTCCATGAAGCGGGTAAGCCAAGACTAGGTATTGTTTCAAAGGATACTGTTTCAGATGTAATTGAAGGTATTGTGGTAATGCGTAAAGGAGAAAATGCCGAGCAAGTTTTGAAAAATATTCACGCAAAAGTAGAAGAGTTAAACAATTCAATTTTGCCGAAGGACGTGAAGTTGGTTCCCTTTTATGATCGTACCACTTTAATGGATTATGCAACTGAAACCGTAATACACAATTTAATTGAGGGTATTATTTTAGTGACTTGTATCGTTTTGTTGTTCATGGCAAACTGGAGAACAACCATTACAGTAAGTATTATTATTCCATTGGCTTTATTGTTTGCCTTTATTTGTATGCGATTAAAAGGCATGACGGCGAATTTACTTTCCATGGGTGCTGTTGACTTTGGAATTATTATTGACGGGGCCGTGGTGATGGTAGAAGGATTGTATGTAGCCTTAGATCATAAAGCGCGTGAAGTGGGTATGGAGAAGTTTAACAAGCTCGCAAAATTGGGTTTATTTAAACAAGTGGGCTCGGAAATGGGTAAAGCCATTTTCTTCTCTAAGTTAATTATCATCACTTGTTTGATTCCTATTTTTGCATTCCAAAAAGTAGAAGGTAAAATGTTCTCTCCATTGGCGTATACATTAGGTTTTGCGTTATTAGGAGCTTTGATTTTCACCTTAACCTTGGTGCCTGCTTTATCGAGTATCTTATTAAGAAAGAATGTAAGAGAAAAGCACAACCCTGTGGTTGCATTTTTTGAAAATGGAATACAAAAATTATTTGAACGTGCTTATAAATTTCCAAGAGCTAGTTTGTTAATTGCTTTTTCGTTTATGGCATTAACTTTTTTCTCCGCTAAATTTTTAGGCAATGAATTTTTGCCCGAATTAGACGAGGGGGCTTTATGGGTAAAAGCACAATTGCCAATGAGTGCTTCTTTAACACAGTCCAAGCAAATTTCCGATAAAATGACGCAGGCGCTGAGAAAGTTTCCCGAAGTGAATCATACGATGGCGCAAATTGGACGTACTAATGATGGCACCGATCCAAAAGGATTTTTTAATGTGGAAATTGCGGTGGATTTAAAACCCAAATCGGAGTGGCCTAAAGGAGTGACTACTGAAAATTTAATTGATAGCATGAATGTGCAATTGGTTAAGTATCCTGGTTTATTATTAAACTATTCTCAACCTATTCGTGACAATGTGGAGGAAGCTGTTGCAGGAGTACCTGCATCATTAGCTGTGAAAATTTTTGGTCCTAATTTTGATACACTTGATAATTTGGCCAATAAAGTGCAACATGAATTAAGCACAGTGCAAGGGGTAGAAGATTTAGGGGTATTAAGAAACCTAGGTCAACCTGAATTTAGAATTGAATTAGATCAGCAAAAAATGGCATTGTATGGGATTACAACTACCGATGCTCAAAGTGTAATTGAAATGGCCCTGGGTGGCAAAGCGGTTACGCAGTTATATGAAGGCGAAAGGAAATTTGATATTCGAATTCGCTATCAAAAAACTTTCAGAGACACAAAGGAAAAAGTACAGGACTTAATGATTCCAACACAAAATGGATCTAAGATTCCAATTAGTGAAATCTCAAATATCAAAACATTAACAGGCCCTGCATTTGTTTACCGAGACAATAACTATCGATACATTCCTGTAAAGTTTTCAGTAAGAGGTAGAGACTTAGGAAGTACTATTAAAGAATCACAAGAAAAGGTGGAAAAAAATGTGCATTTGCCAGATGGCTATAAAATGTCATGGAATGGAGAATTTGAAAATCAACAAAGAGCATCTAAGACTTTAATGAATGTGGTGCCAGTTTGTTTGTTGGCTATTTTCTTAATTCTATTTATGTTATTTGGTAATGTAAAAGATGCAACACTCACCATTCTGAATGTTCCTTTTGCATTGATAGGAGGTATATTGGCTTTGCATTTAAGAGGAATGAACTTTAGTATCAGTGCTGGTATAGGTTTTATTGCATTGTTTGGTATCTGTATACAAAACGGCGTTATTTTAATTACTGTTTTCCGAAAAAATTTAGAAGCTAAAATGTCTTTACGTGATGCTTTGGAGAAAGGTGTAATTTCTAGGGTTCGTCCTGTGGTAATGACAGCGCTGATGGCTGCCATTGGATTATTACCAGCGGCGGTGTCTACAGGAATTGGTAGTGAAAGCCAAAAACCATTAGCCACCGTTGTTATTGGAGGATTAATTACATCTACTATTTTAACATTGATTATTTTACCAATTTTATATGCAGGAGTACATACTTTATTGCATAGAAGATCCAATGTGAAATTATTAAAAAAGATGGGTGCAGTTTCTTAAGAATTTAATATGAATTAAATTTTATACATTTATAATCTAATTAATTAACTATGGGATTTGCAATTAATAAAAAAGTAGCTGATAAAAAAGCAGCTTCTACTACAAAGACATCACCTCAAGCGGGGGGTAGTTCAAAATTTATCGCTAAAGCCAACACTAAATCAAGTGGTGGTGCGAATAAAAAACCAATTAAAACAGGAGGATCAAGAGGTAGTTAATCCTTGTATTCTTTACAATTTTGATATTTTGAGGGCATAATTTAAAAATTATGCCCTTTTTTTATCAATAACCTAAAATGTTTTTACAAATTTTCTAAGCTGAAATAGCCAATTGCCTATACCAGTTTAGTACTATTTTTAATATAAAATATTGATAATAAATACATTACTAATACTAATAAACGTTTGTATTCTTAATTGATAGTCGGTATGTTAACTATACATTAACAATTAACTGAATTTTTTCTTAATTTAGTGACTTAAGTAAAACAAAAGCAAATGAAGAAAATTGTAACCTCACTCTTCTTGGCTGTTTTAGTATTTGTAACAGCTAGTGCCCAAGTACGTTCAGTAACCGGTTCGGTGAAAGACGAAAAAGGAACAGCAGTAC
>CANGIZ010000028.1 GCA_947454025.1 Bacteroidota bacterium
GTTTTGCTGATACAAACTAAGATCTTCATGATTCCAGATTTTGTTTTTTATTAATTAGTTGTTTATGCAACTAATGCAAATATAAGATAGTTTTTAACCATCTAGAGTGCAAAAATAAGTTAAGATGACCCGAATAGAAAGAATAATTGAATTTTTAAATCAACAACCTAAGGATAACTTTCTAAGACACGCGTTGGCATTGGAGTATATCAAAATAGGTGAAGACCTAAAAGCCCGTGATTTGTTCTTGGAAATACTCACGGATTCGCCCGATTATGTAGGATCATACTACCATTTGGCAAAATGTCTTGAAAAATTGGATGCAAGGGAAGCGGCCATTGAATGGTATGAAAAAGGGATGGCGGCGGCTAAATTGGCCAAAGACAATCATGCTTATAATGAACTGCAGGCTGCCTACGAGGATTTGTTATATTAGCAACACAAAGCATCCTTATGTTTTTATAATGTCAATCGATCTCCTAACTTTTTATCGATTAACAAAAAGAAATCTTCTGGTTTATAGGTGCGCCATTTTTCAAACTCCATCAATTCGATATACCTGTTTAATTTTTTGAGTAAGAAATCGTGTTGTGCTGCTTGATGCATATTCACCATAACTGCCCAGCCATTTTCATCGGATAATTCTTCATACAGTTCTTCGTAATAGTCTCGGTCGCCATTGTGAAAATTAAAAATATTTTCTCCAATGAAAATAAATTTATAAATACCCTCATCCATTAATTTTTCAAGAATTTCTCTTTTAAAAGTCATGATGTCATTTTCGATTGCGTCGTTCCATTCTCCAATCATTTCAATAATAGCAAAACTCATTTCATAGTCAGCAAAAATAATTTTTATATAAAGGGTTTTACTGCCAATTTCATCCCATTGCGGATGTATATAATAATTGTAAACAGTTTGTGAAAACTCAAATTCACTATAGGTTTGGCCATAGAATGGGGAGCGAGGGTCTTCCTCGGCCATATACAAATGACGCCAATGATAATAGGGTTCAATTTCGTGCATGCCCGAGTTACTTTTCTTTCTTATGGAATTCAATTAAACCTTCCATCGGAGATTTTACAATTTTACCAATTTCTAATTCGTAAGTATGGGCTAATTGTTTTATAATATCTCTAAAAACATAGGCTATAGAACCAGCAAAGTGTATTGGATATAACCAGGACTCATTTAACTTGTTCAAATGAGTGAAGAAAAAGTCATTAATACCATCTTCAATGATGTTTTCAATCATATAATGGCCTCTTTGTTCGGATAAAAAAATGGTAAAAGAAGCTAAGAATCTATTGGGTAGGGGCTGCTTGTAAATTGCATCCAGTATTAGATCCTTGTTGAGTGCATACTTTGTTTCAAATGCATGCATTAATTCTTCGTCAAAGGTCTTGTATAAATAGTATTGTAATACTTTTTTTCCTAAGTAAGCACCACTACCTTCATCTCCTAATACATAACCTAAACCTGGACTATTTTTTATTATTTTTTTCCCATTGTAAAAGCCGGTATTGGATCCTGTTCCTAATATACAAGCCACTCCTTTTTGATCTTGACAGGTTGCGCGTGCAACAGCGACTAAGTCTGTTTGAATTTCTAAAGTGGCGTTATTGAATACTTTCTTCAAGGCTTTTTTTATGGCAATTACATTTGTAGGATTGCTTAAGCCTGTACCATAAAAATAAATTGCGTCAATAATTTTTGGGTCCACTTTTTTTTGAAATCCTTTTTGAATCGTGTTTGCCATTTCGTCCACGGATAAAAAATATGGGCTAATCCCAATGGTGGTGATTGATTTTTTCTCTTTCCCCATTATTAGGGTCCATTGGCACTTGGTAGCACCGCTATCTGCTATGATGTAATTCTTGCGCATATACAAAGTCTTGTGTGTGAAAATAGCCATTTTAGTGTAATTTTAGCCGATAGAATATGAACATGCAAGAAAATAACAAATCAAATTGGTTCACGCCCATTTCTTATGCTCTAGTATTAATGATTGGCGTTGGATTGGGTGTATTTTTTAAAGGAAATTTTTCCTTGGGGAGTATGCAGTCTGGTGAAGCAAGTCCAATGCAAGAAATTATAGATTTAGTGAAGTCTAAATATGTTGAAGAAATTCCTAATGATAGTGCTAATATAAAGTTGGCTGATTATTATTTATCGCAATTGGATCCTCACTCAGTGTATATCCCACCAGCAGACTTGGTGGAAGTGAATGAGCAACTTATGTCTAATTTTAAAGGTATTGGCATTGAATTTCAGCAAAATAGAGATAGTGTTTTTGTAGCTTATGTGATGAAGGATGGTCCTGCGTTTAAAGCAGGATTAAAAGTGGGAGATATTTTATTAAAAGCAGATGATAGCATCCAACTTTCTGGAAAAAAATGGGATGGAGATGCGATTCGTGCAAAATTAAAAGGACCCGCAAATAGTCAAGTGAAATTACAAGTGTTATCGGGCACTGCACAAAAAACCATCACGATTCATAGAGACAATGTTCCTGTTTCACCTATTGATGCAGCTTATGAAATTAAACCAGGGGTAGGGTATATTCGTATTAATAAATTTGCAGATCGCACTTATGAAGCGTTCATGCAAGCATTAGAACCCTTGATTGCGGATAGTATTAAGTCCTTGGTAATTGATTTGAGAGGCAACGGTGGCGGATTATTGTCCGAAGCAGTAGCTATTGCTGACGAATTGATCCCAGGCAATAAATTATTAGTCTACACACAAGGAGCACATTCGCCAAGGGTTGAATATAATAGTAAACGTGAAGGTTTATTCGAACAAGGTAATTTAACAGTTTGGATGGACGAGTCTTCGGCATCGGCAAGTGAAGTGTTGGCTGGTGCGCTTCAAGATTGGGATCGTGCAACCATCGTAGGAAGAAAGTCCTTTGGTAAAGGGTTGGTGCAACAACAATTTAGACTTTCCAATGGAGGTGCATTAAGATTAACAACTGCTAAATATTACACACCATTAGGTAGAAATATTCAAAGATCCTACGAAAAAGGGAAGATGGAATATGAGCATGCATATGTTAATCGTATACAGGAAGATGCAATGGGAAAGCAAGATTCAGCGGTAAAAGGGAAAGCGTATAAAACACCGATGGGTCATTTGGTGTATGGCGGTGGAGGAATTTATCCTGATAAATGGATTGTGGGGTCGGGCATGATTGTAGACTCGGCATATCGAAGCATTTGGGAAGAAAACTTATTGAATGATTTTATTTTGCACTGGTATGTACAGCAACAAAATACCATGAAAGGCTTTAAGAATACCACTGAATTTTTGAATGCCTACAAGCAAGTTGACTTATGGAAGGCCTTAGTTGCTTATGCGAATCCTGCTCAAAAAAACACCCTAAAGTCATTGGAAAAGAACAAGGGATATATCCAAAATCAATTACTGGCTATGTTGGCTAGAATGCAATGGTATAAGCAAGGATATTATGAAGTGCAGAATGCATTGGATGCCAAAACGAATCAAATGTTGCCTTAAAAATATGAGCATAGTCATTTATTTGCTTGACTCGGCTCATATGGGTTGTTCAAATTAAGGCGCACCTTTGATTTCTAAATTATGCAACAACATTGTTACCATTGTGGGGCGGAATGCAATGAAAACATCAAAGTAGAAGATAAATTCTTTTGTTGTGATGGTTGCAAAATGGTGTTTCAATTATTGGACGAAAATGGCATGTGTCAATATTATGACTTATCCGATATGCCAGGGGTGTCAGCAAAAGGCGTTTTTGCTTCCGATAAATACAATTATTTAGATAGTGTTGCGATTCAGGATCAGTTGATACAATTTAAGTTGGCCGATCAAGCCCATGTTACTTTTTATCTTCCACAAATCCATTGCGTAAGCTGTGTTTGGCTTTTGGAAAATTTACATAAAATCAATGCAGGCATCATTCATTCTCAAACTCATTTTGAGAAAAAAGAAATTAAGATTGTTTATAATCCAAGTAAAATTTCTTTAAAAGAATTGGTACAACTATTGGCGTTTGTGGGCTATGAGCCAATGATTCATTTAGGCGGTAATGATTGGTTGAAAAAGAAAAAAGTAAACAAAAAACAATTATTTAAAATAGGAGTAGCGGGCTTTTGCTTTAGTAATATCATGATGTTGAGTTTTCCTGATTACTTGTCTACAAGTATTGGAGATTTGGGAAGTCTAAGGCCGTTTTTTGTGTATTTGAATTTGATATTATCTATTCCTGTATTGTTGTATAGTGCTAGTGGATTTTTTGTGTCTGCATATACAGGGCTAAGACAGAAATGGTTGAATATTGATGCGCCCATTGCGTTGGCGATTGTAGTTACTTTTGGAAGAAGTGTGTATGAAATTCTTACCCATACAGGTGGTGGTTATTTAGATAGTATGAGTGGTATTGTTTTTTTTATGTTGGTTGGAAGGTGGTTCCAAGATAAGTCCTATGATTCTTTTTCATTTGATAGAGATTATACATCGTTTTTCCCATTGGGAGTTACTGTTTTAAAGGAAGGTAAGGAAATCAACAAGCCTTTGTCGGAGATAGAAAAAGGCGAAATTGTATTAGTACGAACCGACGAAATGGTAGCAGCGGATGCGCAATTGCTAACCGAAGGGGCATTAATTGATTATAGTTTTGTAACAGGCGAAAATGCACCGATTGAGGTAGCTAAAGGCGCAACTGTTTTTGCAGGAGGTATACAAAAGGGTAGAGCTATTCAAGTACAAGTTATAAAACCAGTTGGTCAAAGTTATATCACTGAATTATGGAATAGCCCTTTACTGAATAACGAAAAAAATATTGACAAATCATTTGTACATCCTTGGAGTCAATACTTTACTTATGTGTTGTTTGGTATTGCATTTTGTAGTGGCATGTATTGGTGGTTGGTAAATCCGCATAATATTTTACCAGCCATTACTTCGGTATTAATTGTTGCATGTCCCTGTTCCTTATTATTGACTGTTACTTTTACTTATGGAAATGTATTAAGACATTTGGGTAAGTTTAAAATGTATTGCAAAAACAGTTCGGTATTGGAAGCAATTGAAAAGATAGATACCATTGTGTTTGATAAGACCGGTACACTCACGAATCACGAAGACATACATTTGGAATACGAGGGAACAAAGCTTACGAATGAACAAGCAATAGCTATTTACTCTGTTACTAGAGAATCTCTGCACCCTTTGAGTCAATTAATTACGCAGTATTTTAGTACACAGCATTTAGTGGTGAATAAGGTTGACAAAATTGAAAATCATATAGGGAAAGGGACGCACGCCATTTGCAATGGTCATTCCATTTGGATTGGATCTGCTGCATTTTTAAATGAACATGGCATATTGGTGGAAAATGTAACGGCAGGGGTTTATATTGGCATGGATGCTACTTTTTTTGGCGTTTTTAAAATCAACCATGTATACAGGAAGGGCATACATGAAATGGTCACTAGATTAAAAAGTAAGGGCTACCAAATTCATTTATTAAGCGGCGACCATCCAACCGAGAAGAATAATTTAGCTCAACTGCTTGGTGTGGAAATTTCTATGTTGTTTGAGCAAAGTCCCAACGATAAGTTAACTTATATCCAAAGTTTACAAAATGAGGGGCATAGGGTAATGATGGTAGGGGATGGACTCAATGATGCGGGTGCCCTTAAAAAATGTGATGTTGGTATTGCTGTTACCGATCAAACCCATCTTTTTACACCTGCAAGTGATGCAATTTTAGAAGGTGGCATGATACACAAATTGGATTCTTTTTTGGAATATGCACAAAAGGGTAAGCGAATAATAACCATCATTTTTATACTGTCTATTGTATATAATTTGGTGGGCATGTATTTTGCAACTAGGGCACAATTGTCCCCAATGGTTGCTGCTATTTTAATGCCCATAAGCTCCATAAGCATTGTAGCACTTTCTGCGCTACTTAGTTATTCCTATTCGCGCACATTAAGGGCCAGAAACTGACCAAAATCATACTTTTCATGACATAAGTCACAAAATGATTTTTTGTGCACTTATATATTTGTCTGAAATATTACCCTATGAGTGTACTCATCCTATTAATTATTGTTAGCGTATTGGTTGCAGGAGGTTTTTTATTGGCTTTTTTATGGTCCGTTAAAAATGGACAAATGGATGACGATTACACTCCTTCGGTAAGAATGCTATTTGACGATGAATTAAAATCTACAAAAAAATCGAATTAATTTATTTAAAACATATATCAAACTCAATCAAAACACATCTCTAACCTTTTAAATTATCCTTATGCAATTAGAAAGTTTCCAGTATGATAATAAGACGGTAAGGAATTTCGCTATCGCTACCATTATTTGGGGCGTGGTAGGAATGACCGTTGGATTATGGATAGCACTTCAGTTGGTGTTTCCTACTGTACTAAACTTACAACCTTATTTTAATTTTGGTCGTATTAGACCCTTGCACACCAATGCAGTGATTTTTGCTTTTGTGGGTAATGGTATTTTTATGGGCGTTTATTACTCCTTGCAGCGATTGTTAAAAACAAGAATGTATAGCGATACGCTAAGTAAAATACATTTTTGGGGTTGGCAATTAATTATTGTTGCAGCAGCTATTACTTTACCACTAGGGATTAGTACAGCAAAAGAATATGCCGAATTAGAGTGGCCGATTGATATTGCCATTACCATTATTTGGGTAGTGTTTGGATGGAATATGTTTGCAACTATTATTAAAAGAAGAGAGCGCCATTTATATGTTGCGATTTGGTTTTACATTGCCACTTTCGTTACAGTAGCCGTATTGCATTTAGTTAACTCATTTGAATTACCCATTTCTTTATTTAAAAGTTATAGCTGGTATGCAGGTGTACAAGATGCTTTGGTGCAATGGTGGTATGGACACAATGCAGTTGCGTTTTTCCTAACAACACCTTACTTGGGATTGATGTACTATTTCATGCCAAAGGCTGCTAACAGACCTGTGTTTTCTTATAAATTATCAATCATCCATTTTTGGGCCTTGATCTTTTTGTATATCTGGGCAGGCCCACACCATTTGTTATACACTGCATTGCCTAACTGGGCGCAAAGCATTGGTATCGTTTTTAGCTTTATGTTGATTTTCCCAAGTTGGGGTGGTATGATTAACGGATTATTAACCTTACGTGGAGCATGGGATAAAGTGAGAGAGGATGTGATTTTGAAATTTATGGTGGTAGCTGTAACTGCATATGGTATGTCTACTTTTGAAGGCCCTATGTTGTCATTAAAAAGTATAAATGCCGTAGCGCATTTTACCGATTGGATTATTGCACACGTGCACGTAGGCGGTTTAGGATGGAATGGAATGTTAACATTTGGTATTTTATATTGGTTAATTCCTAGAATTTATAAAACTGAATTGTATTCAAAAAAATTAGCAAATATCCATTTTTGGTTAGCTACATTAGGTATTTTATTTTATGCAATTCCAATGTATTGGGCTGGGTTCCAACAAGCAAGTATGTGGAAGCAATTCACAGAAAGTGGACAGTTAAAATATCAATTCTTAGAGACCGTTACTTATATGGCTCCATTTTATGCGATGAGAGCATTGGGTGGTGTGTTGTATTTATCAGGAGCGATTATTGCGATGGTAAATATTTTTAAAACAGTTGGCCAAGGGACATTAGTGGCAAATGAAGAAGCTGAAGCACCAGCTTTAGAAAAAGAATACACAAAGCACACAGGGGAGCATTGGCACCGTTGGATTGAAAGAAAGCCAACTCCATTGTTAATTTTGTCATTGGTAGTTATCTTAATAGGTGGAATGGTTGAAATTATACCTACTTTCTTGGTTAAGTCAAATGTGCCAACTATTGCAAGTGTGAAACCTTACACTCCGTTAGAATTACAAGGGCGTGATATTTATGTAAGAGAAGGTTGTTATACTTGTCACTCACAAATGATTCGTCCTTTCCGTAGCGAAACTGAACGTTATGGTGAGTACAGCAAAGCAGGTGAATTCGTATACGATCATCCATTTCAATGGGGTAGTAAACGTACTGGTCCCGATTTGGCAAGAGAAGGTTCAGGTAATTTGAAAAAATCAAATACTTGGCATTATAATCACTTGGAAGAACCAAGTGCCATTAGTACAGGTTCAGTGATGCCTTCCTATGCTTTCTTAATTGAAGCCAATTTAGATACTGCAACAACACCATTAAAAATCAATGCTATGAGAACTTTAGGTGTTCCATACGACGCAAATTTTGCCCCAAAAGCAAATGCAGCATTAATGGTACAAGCAAAAGAGATTGCTGCTAGTTTAAAGAAAGATGGTATCGAAGTGCCAGCGAATAAAGAAATCATTGCTGTGATTGCCTATTTACAAAGACTAGGTACAGATATTAATAAAAAATAATTCAAAAATAAACTCGATCCATTATGTTCAGTTTTATAAAAAAATATACAGAGACTATGCAGGATATTCAATTTTATCCCATCTTCTCCTTGTTGGTATTTGTTGCCTTTTTTGTTGGCGTATTATGGTATGTAAAAGTGATGGATAAAAACCAAGTTGATGAAATAAAGAATCTACCACTTGAACAATAATATAAAATTTTAAAATAGATATTATGATTAATTATATTGAATTTTTAATGGTTACGGTTGCAGGATTATTGGCAATTGTGATTTGGGTATTGTCTAATGTACTTTCGATGATATCTAAAAAGGCAGTAGAGGTTTCCAAGTTGGGAAAGAAAGTATTGATATTGGCAATTGTAGCAATGGGTTCCCTTTTTGCAAATGCTGCAAGTGCGCAAGCAGTGGCGGATTCTTCTGCAAAAGCACCATCGGTTAATTATTATGGGGGCATGTCCTTAACTACATTTTGGACTTTATCAAGTGTGTTGGCTTTGGAGATGTTGGTTGTGTTTTTAATGCTTTTGTTTATTAGAGGCCTTTGGAAAGTGATACATCCTACGGAAGTTGTTGTTGAAAGTAATAAAGCCGTTACGCAGTCTTGGTTAATTCGTACTTGGAATGAATTGGACAAAAAGTTTTTAACTAAAGCCATTCCATTAGAAGAAGAGGCAGACAGATTATTAGACCATGATTATGATGGTATTAAAGAGTTGGATAACGCCTTGCCACCTTGGTGGAAATATGGGTTTATCATTACCATTTTTATTGCAGTACTGTATTTATTAAAGTATGAGGTTTGGCATAATGGACCCAATCCAACCGAGGAATATAATACCGAGATGACTACTGCTAAGGATCAGGTTGATGCTTACTTAGCTTCTATGAAAAATAATGTAGATGAAAAAACAGTGACGATGGCAGATGCTGCTGGTATCGCAGCAGGACAGGCTTCATTTGCAAAAACATGTGTGGCTTGTCATGGTACAAAAGGAGAAGGTGGTGTAGGTCCTAATTTGACCGACGAGTATTGGTTGCATGGCGGCGGAGTAAGTGATGTATTTAAAACTATTAAATATGGATATCCCGATAAAGGAATGCAATCATGGCAGTCTACTTATTCACCTGTGCAAATTCAAGAGTTGGCTAGTTATGTAAAATCTTTAAAAGGAACCAATCCTCCAAATGCAAAAGCCCCACAAGGTGATTTGTATAAAGAAATAGCAACAGGAAAGGATAGTACGAATGTTGCACCTAAAAAGGATAGTATTACAGTTACAAAATAAGATGGTTGACTAAAAATAATATAATGAGCAATCAAGATTCTGAGACGTTGGCGAATTTTAAAAAGGAGATGTTAGATCAGTCCTTTAGAGATGCTGTGGCTACCATTAGCAAGGAGGGTAATCGTAATTATATACATCCTCAAAAGCCAAAGGGGAGGTTGTATAATTTAAGGTCTTATTTTAGCTATTTTTATTTGGTCCTATTTTTTACTTTGCCTTTTTTGAAAATTGGGGGCGAGCCTGTTTTTTTATTAAATGTATTAGAACGAAAGTTTATATTATTTGGTAAAATATTCTGGCCGCAGGATTTTTTCATTTTCGCAATCGGCCTTCTTACATTTTTAGTGTTTATTATCTTATTTACTGTTGCGTTTGGAAGAATATGGTGTGGTTGGGCTTGTCCTCAAACCATATTTATGGAAATGGTATTCCGAAAAATTGAATTCTTTTTTGAAGGAGATGTATCCAAGCAAAAGCGTTTGAATGCAATGCCTTGGAATGGGGAAAAGCTTTTAAAGAAAGGAGGTAAAACCTTGGTTTTTTTCATGCTCTCTTTTTTAATTGCTAATTTCTTTTTGGGATATATTATAGGAATAGACGAAGTAGGTAAGTTAGTTAAAGAAGGCATATTTGTTCATTTTGGGACATTCAGTGCATTGGTATTGTTTACTTTGGTATTCTTTTTTGTATACATCTGGTTCCGAGAGCAAGCCTGTATTATTGTTTGTCCTTATGGTCGTTTGCAAGGGGTGCTATTGGATAAGAATTCCATATTAGTGGCATATGATTATGTACGTGGAGAGCCAAGAGGAAAAGCTACAAATGAGGGGAATGGAGATTGTGTAAATTGTCACGCTTGTGTGCGTGTTTGCCCAACAGGTATTGACATAAGAAATGGCACTCAATTGGAATGTGTAAACTGTACTGCTTGTATTGATGCATGTAATGAAATTATGGACCATGTCGGAAAGCCAAAGGGTTTAATTAGATATGCATCTGAGAATAATATTGCCTTGAAGGAAAAGACTACGTATACCTGGCGCTTAAAGTTGTATACCATTGTGCTTACTGGATTACTTTGTTTTTTAACAGTGTTGCTAATTACAAGAGCGGATGTATCGGCACGTATTATTAAAACACCTGGTCAAACTTATCAAAAACTAGATAGTAATAGAATAAGTAATTTGTATAATATCAAGTTGGCTAATAAAACAAGAAGGCAAATTCACCTGGATTTGAAATTAGAAGATATGCAAGGAGAAATTAAATTAATCAGTCCAGTGGACGTACCTAAAGAATCTTATTTTCAAACGAGCTTTTTTGTTACTTTTAAAAAAGATCAAATACACAGTAGGAAAACAAAAATCAAAGTAGGTATCTATGAGGATGGCAAGCGTATACAAACAGCAACTGCCACTTTCTTGGGACCAACGATATAAAAAATGAATTATGAAATTTAATTGGGGGTATAAAATTTTATTGGTGTATGGTTTATTTGTTGCAGGAATTATGTTTCTTGTTTACAAATCCAATCAACAAAAATTTGACTTGGTACAAAAGGATTACTATGCCGACGAGTTAAAATACCAGAATGTAATTAATGCCTCACAAAAGGCAAAAGACTTAGGCGGTGAATTAAAGACGATTAAGAAAGGGGGGCATTTAATTGTGGAGCTACCAGCAGGTTTTCATCAAGCAACCGCAAAAGGGACTGCGCACTTATATTATGCGGCCGATGAAAAAAAGGATATAACCAAGGAGTTTGTTACAACAGCAGGTGAATTTGATATGGAACTATTAACTATGATGAGCGGGGCCTATACTTTAAAGTTAAATGTGGAAATGAATGGAGAGCAGTATTATTATGAACAGAAAATATTTTTTTAATCATGTATGTAAGTAGTGTTTTTGAAATTGGGTTTTTGATGGGACTATTAGGGAGCGTCCATTGCATAGGCATGTGTGGACCTTTGGTTATGGCACTCCCTATTTCCCACAAAAATAATTTTCAAAAAATGGCTGCTTTGTTTTTATACCATGCTGGGAAAATAGCTAGCTATTCACTATTGGGCATTTTGTTTGGGTTGTTTGGTAGTCAGTTTCCCATATTTGGTTTGCAAAAGAATATTTCAATTGTTATTGGAATAACCATGTTATTATATGTTGCCTATGTTTTTGTTTTAAAACCAAAGCATTTGCAATTGGGTTTGTTTAAAGGTTTGTATAATTATATTGTAAAATATTTGGGTAGATTATTCAAGAGCAAGCATACAGGCACCTTTTTTTTAATTGGAGTGCTGAATGGTTTATTGCCATGTGGCATGATTTATCTGGCTTTAAGTTCGGCAATGGCTACACAGCATATTTTATCGGGCGGATTATTAATGGCTTTTTTTGGTTTGGGTACTGTGCCAGCATTATTAATGGTGGCGTTAGGAGGACAGTATATGGGTTTCGCTTTTAGAAGGAAATTGCAAAAACTATTACCTGTTTTCATTTTCAGTATGGGAGTCTTATTAATATTGAGAGGCCTAAATTTAGGCATCCCTTATTTGAGTCCTATTGCTGGGATTGGATCCGAGGTGATTTCATGTCATAATTAATATTTTATGAACAAAGAAATCATGTTACAAGAAATTGAATCCTTAATAAGAACAATAGATTTTATACAAGAGGAGCAGTCGTTTATAAAAAGGAAACTGAGTAGCTTATTGGAGAATATGGTTATGAGTGATGTAATTGCATGGGCAGAAAATTTACATCAAGAAATTTTAAATAGAGAAACAGCCATTCAGCTTTTAAAAGGAGACGTTGTTGCACTCCGAAATCAAGTAAAATTAATTCGTTCTGTAAATAATATTGTGGATCCGAGTGCTGTATCTGCATACAAGAAATACAAACAACAAGTAAGTTATATAGAGGCCGAATTTTTTACTTGGAAAAATATAGCCAATGAAAAGTTCGAAAGTGCGTTATATTAAACTTGTTAATTAAACAAATAAAAGTTTTCTACACATCGAAGTTATTAAACTTGTTAATTAAACAAGTTTAATAACTTCTTTTCCTCTAAAAGTGTAATCTTGCCGTCTTTGATTTCAATTAGTTTTTCGTTCTTGAAATCGCTAAGGGTTCTAATTAAACTTTCGGTTGCAGTTCCTGCAATATTGGCTAAGTCTTCTCTCGAAATTGACATCGAAAAATGTGCTTCTTCATCCTTAGCATATTTTTTCTTTAAGGTCAATAATGCATCTGCCACTCTTTTACGAAGGCTATGGTAAGCCAGTGCTACTAGTTGTTGTTCTTTTTCGGCAATATTATTGGCAAGTAGTTTAATTACTTTCAACGCAATTTCTTGATTGGTTGTAATGAGTTGCTCAAATTCTTTTCTCGGAATTACTCTAATGGATGATTCTTCTAAGGTTTCTGCGAATTCTTCATACACTGCATTTTCAATTAGGGGAATATGACCAAAAAAATCACCAGCAGATAATAAGCCAATGATTAATTCTTTTCCTCCGTCACTAGTCTTGTAAATTTTTACCTTTCCTGATTGGATATAATATAATTTATTAGGATGTTGTCCTTCAGAATAAATGGTTTGTTTCTTTTTGTATTCAATAACATCGTGATTTTCTAAAGCCACATGCATTTTATCCTGGTTGCCTAAATCAGATATAATTTGATACCAAGTATCAATTGCTTTTCCGCCTTGGTTTTGTTGAATTTTTACTTTTTCTAAACGTGCGCGAATTGCATTAATCAATTCGGAATCAGAAAAGGGTTTGGTGATATAATCGTCAGCACCCATTTCCATGCCTTTTCTTAAATCGGTACGTTCACTTTTTGCACTTAGAAAAATAAATGGGATATGCTGCAAGTCGGGATTTTTGCTTATGATTTGAAAAACCCCATAGCCATCTAACACAGGCATCATGATATCACAAACAATTAAGTCAGGAGGGTTGGCAATGGCTTTTTCTACGCCAATTTTGCCGTTTTCGGCAGTGATGATTTCATAATTTGCCAAAGCCAATATCTCGGCCGTATTTTCTCTTAAAGCTTCATTGTCTTCAATTAATAAAATCTTTTCCATAATGATGTGTTTATTCGAAGTCGTTGATTATTTTGCTTGGGTATTGAATGGTAAATGTACTTCCTTTTTCAAGTTCGCTATGATATTGAATATTTCCTTTTAATAAATCAACATATCGTCCTACTATATGTAAGCCCAAGCCTGTCCCTTGTATATTTGTTGCATTGGTTGCTCTAAAAAAGCGTTCAAATAAATGCACTTGGTCTGATTTAGGAATGCCAATCCCTTGGTCGGTTATTTTAAGTGTAGTGTTATGATCGTCTACTGTACTTTCAATATTAATGATTGAATTTTCGGGAGAGAACTTAATAGCATTGGAAAGTAAATTAACTACTACATGTTTTAATAAATTACTATCAGAATAAGTGATTGGGGGTCCAATATGTGTGTAATGAATATTTTGGTTCGGCTTTAATAATACATTCATTTCATTGATACTATCGCTTATAAATGAAGTTAAGTCAAAACTATCTGGCTTAACGTCTACTTTACCTTCTTCAATTCTGCCCAAGGATAAAAATTCATTTAAAATATCAGTTAAGGTTTTTACTGAAGATTTAATTCTGTCAATATGCTTGTCACGTTTTGGTTGATCCTCGGTGGTGCTATATTTTGCTAACAATGAAATCGATGATAGTATAGTACTTAAAGGTGTTCTAAATTCATGTGAGGCCATGGATACAAACCTTGATTTAAGGTCATTTACCACCTTTTCTTTTTCTAAGGAAACGGTCAATTCCTCTTTGGATGCTTCTAGTTCATTGAGGGTGTTTTGTAGTTCGATGGTTCTTGTATTCACAGTTGCCTCTAAATTTGCATTCAACTCTTTCATTTCCTCATTGATGCTTTCTAGTTCGACCTGTTGTCGAATAATTTCTTCTTCGTTCTGTTTACGCTTAGTAATATCAGCTATATAAGCAATCACAAATTGTGCTTCATCTGTTTTAAAATGTCCTAAACTTACTTCTACAGGGAATTCAGTGCCATTTTTTTTAACTGCGGATAATGTCATGCCAATACCCATTCCCCTTGCCTGTGGTTCCTGTGCATAGCCGTCTCTATAACCTACATGTTTATGATGATAGCGTTGAGGAATTAATTTTTCTAATACTTCACCCACCATGGAACCTGGATCAAACGCGAATAGTTGATTGGCAAAAGTATTCGCCAATACGATCGTGCCTTGCTTGTTTACTACAATAATACCTAGGGAGGCCGAGTTGAATAAAGCTTCAAATCTAATATCCTTATTGAATGAACTATCTGGCCCCTGCATGAATGAGTGAATTAGGTATTCGTTAATGGTCGAATCTGTTTAAAGTTACAAAATAAGTTAATAGGTACTGATTTATAAGGAATTAACTAAGTCATAATTATTGAAAAGGTTTAAAAGGGGAAGCATAGGTTTCATTGCAATGCCTGTAAGTACGTAAATAGGATGAACAGCGCCTTAAACATATATTAATTTAAATTATATAAAAATTATTTTCACAGAAATAATTTATTTTTATATCTTAGCATAGATAAATACATATATAAATAAATATAATAAAATAAAAATGAACAAAAGACTATTTAAATCATTGATTATCAATAAATATTCAAAAAGACGTAATTTTATATTTTAAATAATGGGTTACTTTTTATCTAAATATGTATAAAAAGTAAGAGAAATTATTATATGTAAATAAATATAATATATTAATAATTAAAAAAGTCAATACATGAAAAAATCAACACTCGTTTTTGGAATGATGCTAGTTTTAACTGGAGTGCATGCTCAAGGGGATAGTACTAAAATAGCAACTTCGGCAAATACAACTACGTATACCACTTATGTTGATGCTTATTATAGAGCTGACTTTGCAGGTTTGAGATCAAACAATAAAACAAGCTTTACGAATTCAAATAACAAATTGGAACTAGGAATGGCTTCCTTTAAAGTGGATCAAACTTTGGGAAAATTTGCAGGTACGGTAGACTTAGGAATTGGTAAACGTGCCGAAGAGTTTTCTTATAATGACAATGGGGTGTCTGCAGCAGTTAAACAAGCTTATGTAAGTTATGCACCTAATTCAATTGTGAAGTTTACAGTTGGTAAATGGGCTACACATATTGGCTACGAATTATTAGACGCTTATTCTAATAGAAATTATAGTATGAGTTATGGCTTTTCTTATGGGCCATTCTTTCATACAGGTGTTAGGGCAGACATTGCTTTAGGAGGTAAGTCGGCGTTTATGATTGGGGTAGCAGAGCCAACCGATTTTGTAAATGCGAAAGCAGAAGCTAAAATTTTAATTGCTCAATTTAGTACGGGCACAAAAGACGATAAATTAAAAGCATTTTTAAATTACCAAGGAGGTAAAGATAAAACACAATTTGACCTTGTATTGAATGGGGTAGTAAGTAGTCAGTTTGGAATTAACTATGATGGTACTGTTTGCAATCTTGCTGGTACCAGTTGGTCCAGTAACGCAATATATTTTAATTATGATCCTAGTTCAAAAATTGGATTTGCATTAAGATCTGAATATTTTGATGATGCTAAATCAGCTGCAGGTGTAGGTTCTTCAATTTTTCAAAATACCTTATCTGCAAACATTCACTTTAACAAGTTGACAATTATTCCTGAATTGAGATTTGACAATGCGAGTGACAAAGTTTTTTTGACTAATGCGCAAGTGGCAACCGGTTCTGCTGGAAATTTTTTAATTGCTGCAGTTTATAAATTTTAATACCTTAAAAAACAAATCTTATGAAAAAAGTTGAAGCTATAATTCGAACTTCAAAATTTGAAGATGTTAAAGATGCACTCAAGTCAATTGGAATTGATTTCTTTTCCTACTGGGAAGCATCAGGGGTTGGTAATGAACATTCAAGAGGGCATCATAGTTATAGAGGTACTGTATATGATACACAATATATCCCAAGAATGTTTTTAAGTATTGTATTAAAAGATGCCAATGTTGAAAAAACAATTGCATGTATTGAAAAATCAGCATTTACCGGTGAAGTAGGTGATGGAATGATTTTCACTTACAATATAGAAGAGTCGGTTAGAATAAGTAATGGAGCAAGGGGGGAAGCTTCTACTGCTGGTCCAAGCGATTTATCTTAATAACCTAATTTACTAATAAAAATAAATACATTACAATGCGTAAAATATTATACATTTTCATATTAGCTGTATTAACCTTTTCGGTTAATACATTGAATGCACAAAAATTACCTGATCCAAACGGAGGGTTGACTGGATCATTTGGCGATATTGATACAACTGCTGTTAAAGTTGCAGATACAATTTCAAAATCAAAAGATTCTACAATTGCAGCCTTAAATGCAACGGTAAATAAATTAGCTGCAACAGTTACGACTGTAGCCAATGCAGATGGTAAAAATAAAGTTTCTATCAATTTAGTTTGGTTGTTGATTACTGGTTTTTTAGTATTCTTCATGCAAGCAGGTTTTGCATTAGTAGAAGCTGGTTTGACAAGAGCAAAAAACGTAGCCCATACTATGGCAATGAATTTGTGGGTTTACCCTGCAGGTGCGTTAGGTTTCTTTATTTGTGGATTTGCATTAATGTTCGGCGGCATGGGGCCATTAGGAACATTAGGTGGATTTGATGGATTGAATCAAGAATTTACAATCAGTCTATTTGGTCATACATTTGGTTTATTTGGAACAAAAGGATTTTTGATGAATGGTGTGTATGATGTAGGTGTTTTAGGATTCTTCGTATTCCAAGTTGTATTTATGGATGCTGCAGCAACTATTCCAACAGGAGCAATGGCAGAAAGATGGAAGTTTTCTTCTTTTGCAATTTCAGGTTTAATAGTTGGTGCTATTATCTATCCAATTTATGGTAACTGGGTTTGGGGTGGTGGTTGGTTATCTCAATTAGGTGCTAATTTTGGATTAGGTCATGGTCATGTTGACTTTGCAGGATCCTCGGTTGTGCATTTAACTGGAGGTGTTTTAGCATTTGTTGGAGCAAAAATGATTGGAGCAAGAATGGGAAAATATAATAAAGACAAATCGCCTAATGCGATTCCAGGTCATAATATTCCAATGGCTGTATTAGGAACTTTAATTTTAGCATTTGGTTGGTTTGGATTCAATGCAGGTTCAACATTTGCTGGTACTGATTTAAGATTTACAGTAGTAGCATTCAATACAATGATAGCATCTTGTGGTGGTGCAGCTGCATCAACTTTATGGATTTGGTTTGTAAGAGGCAATAAGCCAGATGTAAGTATGATGTGTAATGGTTTATTGGCAGGATTAGTAGCGATTACCGCACCATGTGCTTTTGTTACACCATTAGGTGGTTTAATCATTGGATTAATCGCAGGTATTATTGTCGTAGAAGTTACTTTCTTTGTTGAGAAGAAATTAAGAATTGACGATCCTGTTGGAGCAATTGCGGTACATGGTGCAAATGGTATTTGGGGTGTATTATCCTTAGGTTTATTTGCTGATGGTTTATATGGTGATGGTTTGAATGGTGTGAAAGGAACAGTAACTGGTCTATTTTATGGTGGCGGATGGGGTCAGTTTATTGCTGAGTGTATTGGAGCGGCAACCAACATTGTATATGTAGGTTTAATGGGATGGTTAATGTTTAAGTTACTTGGATTATTAGTAGGCGGAAATAGAGTTGCACCAGAAGTTGAAATGTATGGGTTAGATTTACCTGAGATGGGTATTGATGGTTACTCGGGAGTTAAATTAGATAAAAACGCAGAAACACCTCTGTCAAGATAATTTTGGTAAACTGGTTTTAAGCAAGCAATCAATAAGCGGGCCCCATTTCTATGGGGCCCTATTTTTTTATTAATTTTATTAAGAACCCTCCTCCTGGTGCAGAATGAATATTTATTTGAGACTGATTATTTATAAATACGTTTGTAATTTCATAATCAGCAGCATACTTATCTGCATTAATCCCATCTTTGCAAATGGTTGCGGTGTAATTTCCATTGTCTAAAAAATCAAAATTAATTCTTTGGTCAATGGGTGCCCAGTTATTCATTCCTCCTATATACCAATCATTCCCTTTTCTTCTTGCAGTAATGATATTTTCACTTACAGAAGCTGCTATAATTTTTGTATCATCCCAGTCTGTTGGAATACTTCCTAATAATTCCATAAATGGAATTTCCTGATACCCTTGAGAAGGATTTCCTGAAAATATTTGCATAGGATTGTCATAAACTACAAACATTGCAAGTTGATGACATCTTGTGCCAAAGCTAATTGGGGCACCTTCAACATTTCTAAAGCTAGCATTGTTTGCATTGTTTAGGAAGCCGGGTTCATAGTCAAATGAACCAGCTAACATACGCGTAAATGGTAAGGTTAAATCATGACTTGGTGTCACTTTAGTACTCCAAATATTGTATTCAGAACCCATTACACCTTCTCTGGTAATGGCATTTGGATAAGTACGATTAAATCCTTTTGGAGGATAAGCACCATGGTACATTATCATAATTTTATGTGCTGCACAAGCTTTTGCTATGCGTTCATAAAATTGTACCGTTTTTTGATCATCTCTGTCAATGAAATCAGTCATGATAAAATCAATACCCCATTTATTAAATTGATCTAATGCACTATCTAATTGTTTGTTTAATGTTACTGCTGCAGTCCACATGCTAATTTTTATTCCTTTTTCTTTTGCATAAGCAGTAAGTGTATCCATACTAATGCCCGGCGTGATTTTAAATAAGTCTTTTGTATCACTCCATCCCGCATCCATCATGATGCGGTCAAAACCAAATCTTTTTGCAAAATCAATATAGTATTTATAGGTAGCGGTATTGATGCCTGGTTTAAAAGGGATATTGAATAAATTAATATTGATAATCCATTCATCGGTTGCTTTACCTGAGTGCACCCAACTTACATCGCTGATTTTATTGGGCGTCGCCAATTGATAGACTAAATCATTGTTTGGAAGGTCCTTGTCTTCAGGGGCAATCATCATAATGCGCCATGGGTATGTACGTTTGCCTGAAACATGAGCTATGTAATTGGCTCTTTTTGTAACCAGTGTTTCAGGATATAATTCTTTAGTTGTAATTTCTTGTTCAGGGTAGGGTGCAAATACTCCTTGCAATGCATTGGTGCTAGTCCCTTTTAAAAACATGCCAGGATAATCCAATAAATCAGATTCTGTAATAGCAATCTTAGGACTATTATTTTGTTTTAATAAAACTGGATTGTATGCAAGGTCATTATTTGATAAACTATCAATTTTTACAAATGGATACGCTTCCTCATAGCTAGTATGAAATATATCACTATCATCTCTTTTGTGAATAAGGGGTAGCCATCCTTCGGTAGGAAGTCTAAAATTAAATTTAGCTACCTCATTATTAATATAAACACTGTCCTTAAATGAAGTAACTATTCTATAAGCAACTCCGTTATTATAAGCTCTAAAACAAATAGAGTAGGGGCCATTATATTGAATAATTAATTCGTTGTATTGGTCCGTGATTTGTTTCCTCCTTTCAGAAACAGGAACATTTATTATAGTGTTAACTGAATTTCTCTTAAAAGTTTTTATTTTTTTTGTGCATTCAGAAAAACTTGGATGGTTGTTTACTAAAAGATCAACTTCATTGTTTAATAAAATTTGATTGTGATTGAATTTAACGCTATAATTAAACCCTTTCTTATTATTGAAAACAACTGCAATTTTGCCATTAGGAGATTTAAGTAGTATACTATCTGTCAATTTTAATGGATTACTAATTGCAGTTAATGCAATTAAGCTACAAAGAAAAAATAATATTAACTTTTTCATAGTCTAGTCTTTCCAGCGCCATTCCCCTGCTATGGTTAATGGTTCTTTTAAATTATTCTTAATTAAAAACAATCTTGTTTCATCGTCAGTAAAATGTTTTGCTTCTATTTTTTTTGCATCTGCAATACCATACAATAACATGGCATTAAATCTAACTGTATTGCGCATCCCTTTATCTTCCACCAAACTAAATACATCGCAATCAGCGTGGTAGCATGGTCCAGCTCCTTTTGGTAAAGAACCTCCTGCAGCACCGCCAGTAGGAACTCCATTTAACATAAAGGGTTGGTGGTCGCTATGTAATCCGGCACCTACAGTAAATGTGTTTTTAAAATTGGTATCTAACTGATGTGCAATCGTTCCAATAGATTCAAATAAGTTTTTACTTTCTGCCGAACTAGTTGCATATCCTTTTGGATCATTGGTCATATCATAGTTTAACATGTATCTTATTTGACCAATGCTTTTATCTTTAATAGCTGCATCCACATATGCTCTTGATCCTAATAAGCCTTCCTCTTCACCCATAAACATTACAAAGTCAATGGTACGTGCAGGTTGTAAATGCAATGCATTAAATGTACGAGCCATATCTAAAACCGAAAATGAACCAATTCCATTGTCCATTGCGCCGGTTGCTAAATCCCAACTATCCAAGTGCCCGCCCACTACAATTTTTTCATTGGGTAGGGTTTTACCTTTGATTGTTGCTACAACATTTCTTGCTTTAATTATTCCTGAATGATTGGTCATTAATATATGACTAAATAAAGGACTGGCTTTGATTTGTTCTTTTAAAGCAAGTCCATCTTCTTTACCAATACATACTGCAGGAATTGGGATTAATTTACCTGTAACCGAAGCAGTGCCTGTTAAAAGCACGCCTTTGTCGGCCGTATTAATTACAATAATACCTTTAGCTCCATACTTAGTTGCAATAGCTGTTTTTTCAGAGCGGTGTAAATTTGGTGTGCCGGGTTTAGATCCTGGTAAAGTGCCTAAATATACTAAGGCGATTTTTCCTTTTACTTTTTCAGGATTTGCTGCATAGTCTTCTTCCACGCCATTGCCCATATCCACTAGTTCCAATGTAATATCTGCATTCACTGGTGAGTGAGCTAAAGAAACGGATTTGATATTGAGTAAAGTATTTACATTGTTGCCAATACTTACCGAAAGGGTGCCTCGGCTCCAACTTTCCACTTCAAAAGGTTGAAATCGAACATTGCTAAATCCATATGATTTTAAAAGATCGTAAGCATATTGCTCGGCCTTTTTCCCATTTTCAGAACCAGTGAGTCGATGTCCGATGGTTTCAGAGGCGATTTTTAAGGAAATGTATGCATTGGAATTGTCTAAAACTTCTTTATTGATTTTGGTAAAAATGCCAGCCCATTCAGGCTTTGCTTGTGCATTCACTTGGTTTAAAACAATCAAACAAAATAGGCTAGACAATAGTAATGTCTTTTTCATAATGGGTATACTTTAAAAGCTAATTTATGCAATATTTAGTTGTAATTTTAAGATAAATAACAACATCATGTTTTTAATCATTCTGGGTATCATCGTATTTTTTGCTGCAAAGTCAGTACAAAAATTGAATCTTCCTATTTCTCAACATACAAGTGCCATTCGTTTAGTAGGGCTTGTAATTATAGGAATTGGCTTATTAACCTCTTGTATTAAGCAAATTGATGCTGGGCAAATTGGTGTACAGTCCTTGTTTGGAAAAGTGCAAGATGAAGTTTTATCGAGTGGTTTGAATATTGTAAATCCATTAATGGATGTAAAAACAATTGATGTACGTACACAAAATTATACGATGAGTGGGGTACACAACGAAGGAGATGTTGCAGGAGACGATGCCATTAGAGTATTAACTGCAGATGGATTAGAAGTAGTGATTGATTTAACGGTGTTATATCGTGTGCAATCTACTCAAGCACCAAAGATTGTAAGAGAAATTGGGTATGATTTTAAAAATGTGGTGGTGCGTCCAATAACAAGAACTAAAATTAGAGATAACGCAGTGTATTATACAGCGGTTGATTTATATTCAGTGAAGCGAGATGAGTTTCAAACAAGAATATTTAAAACCATTGAAGAGAACTTGAAAGCACGTGGATTAGTATTAGAACAATTGTTGGTAAGAAATATTTCTTTACCTGCATCTGTGAAAGGTTCAATTGAGGAAAAAATTAAAGCCGAACAAGATGCGCAAAAAATGCAGTATGTTTTGCAGAAAGAAAAACAAGAAGCAGAACGTAAAAGAGTAGAGGCGCAGGGTATTGCAGATTATCAAAAAATTATTAGTATGGGATTGGGAGATAAACAATTACAATATGAGCAAATACAGGCCATGAAGGGATTAATGACTTCGCCTAATTCAAAAGTGATTATTATGGGTGGTGGTAAAACGCCAGTTATTTTAGATAGCAAGGGAAATTAATTTTACGATTTTTAAAATAGAGATACATGAAAAAATGTTTAGTTGTTGTAATGAGTTTGTTATTGGTACAGTATTCTTTTGCGCAAGTAATTGTTAAGCGTGATGCTGAGATTGACGCAATGGTAAAGGAAGTAAGCGCTGATTCTTTAAAAGCCAACATGTACAAGTTGGTTTCCTTCGGTACACGCAATACATTAAGTACACAAGGTAATGCAACCAGAGGAGTGGGTGCAGCAAGAAAATGGTTATTAAGTAAGTTCAATGAATATGCGAAGGCTTCTAACGGAAGGTTGACTGCTTTTATTGATACCATTACTTATATGCCTGATGGGAAGAGAGTAGATCGTCCCATTATATTAGGTAATGTAGTAGCTACTTTAAAAGGTACAGATCCAAATGATCATCGTTTATTTATAATGAGCGGTCATATGGATAATATGCGTACAAATGTTATGGATAGTGTAGGAGATGCACCAGGGGCAGATGATGATGGAAGTGGAACCGTAGCGGTGATGGAATGTGCAAGAGTAATGAGTAAGCATGCATTTCCTGCAACGATTATTTTTGTAACAGTGGCTGGTGAGGAGCAAGGCTTGATTGGCGCTTATTATATGGCAAAGAAAGCTAAGAAGGAGAATTGGAATATCGAAGCAGTGTTGAACAATGATATTATGGGAAGTAATAACAGTAATGAAACCAATATTATTGAGAACACAAAGTTGCGTGTGTTTAGCGAAGGCTTATCGGTATTAGATACGGGCAAAGCAGCATTGCAAATTAGAAGTTTGGGTTTAGAGAACGATGGTCGTTCACGTCAATTAGCTAGATATATAAAAGAAATTGCAGAAAGGTATGTTGACAATATGCAAGTTGTAATGGTGTATCGCAATGACCGTTTTTTAAGAGGGGGCGATCACACACCTTATGTAGAAAATGGCTATGCAGCAGTGCGTTTTACGGAGATGAATGAAAATTATACAAGACAACATCAGGATGTGCGCAATGAAAATGGTATTGCTTATGGCGATTTGCCGGAGCATATTGATTTTGAATACTTAAGAAAAAACTCAGGGGTGAATTTGTCAAATTTAGCCAACTTGGCAAAAGCACCGGCAGTACCTGAGGATGTAAAAGTGGATGTGAAAAAATTAAGCAATTCAACTTATATCTATTGGAAAGCACCTAAAACAGGTGTTGTAAAAGGATATTACATTTTAATGCGTGAAACAACGAGTCCGGTTTGGCAAAAGAAAATTTATACTGAATCCTTAGATATCAGATTGCCTTATAGTAAAGATAATTATTTCTTTGGGGTACAAAGTGTAAGCGAAACTGGAAACGAAAGTTTGCCAGTAATACCAATGGTGGGGAGATAATAGCATACACTAAAATGAATATGAAATTAATTGATCAAGAATGGATAGCTGCCCATGTTCATCATAGAAATGTCGAAGGCCATAAAAAAACTTTTGGGCATGTTTTAGTGATTGCAGGAAGCGAAGGAAAGGCAGGCGCTGCGATATTATGTGCCCGCGCTGCATTGCATAGTGGTTGTGGTATGGTTACAGCCATGATTCCTAAAATTGCAGTAGAAGTATTATTAAAAGAGCAACCTGAGCTCATGTATTTGCCCGAAGGAGATATGAGTGATATTGATTTGTCAAAATTTGATGCCATTGCTATCGGGCCTGGGATGGGTTTTTCAGACCAAGTCAAAAGGAATTTAAAATATTTACTCTCTCATTTTACAGGACCAGTTGTTATTGATGCAGATGCATTATCGATAGTTGCTGAAGAGTCCCTTCTCTTAAAATCGAATCAAATTGTGACCCCACATCCTGGTGAGTTTGCGCGATTACAAGGATTTGATTACGACCCGATGCAACGTGTTGAACAAGCACATACTTTTATAGAAAAACAAGCTGCGGTTTTAGTTTTAAAAGGTGCTCAAACCATAGTTGGATATAAAGGAGAGGAACTTCTTCAAAACGCAACAGGGAATGATGGTATGGCAACAGCGGGCAGTGGGGATGTATTAACAGGAATCATTGTTTCACTTTGTGCACAAGGTTATGATGTTTATACTGCTGCAGCGATTGGCGTATATCTGCATGGGCTGGCAGGTGATATGGCTATTCACGAAATTTCAAAGGCAAGCTTAGTAGCTTCGGATATAATTTATTATTTAGGTAAGACAAGGTTGATTGACTAATAAAAACGAACGTATAAAAAAAATAGCCTCAGAAATGAGGCTATTTTAGTAATGGATAATTTCTACTTACTAATCACTATTTTCAAAATGTAAATGTTGATGATGTGCTCCAGCTGCAATATGCAATGCAAATGCACCAATGGCTGTGTCTTTTAAAATATTAATTAATGCTATCGAGGATTTTGTGGAGTATTATAACCATCAACGATACCATGAATCACTACAAAATGTCACCCCTTCAGATGTGTATTATGGAAGGCAAGAACAAATCCTACAGAAAAGAGCACTCATTAAACAACAGTCCCTAA
>CANGIZ010000029.1 GCA_947454025.1 Bacteroidota bacterium
AATACGCAACGCAATTTCGCCACGATTGGCAATCAATATCTTTTTAAACATTTTGTTAATTTAAAGTTCACAATGAGAGACTAAGCTGGTTGTACCAAGAATAAAGGCTGGTCGTATTCAACCGGGCTTGCATCTTCAACCAATACTTTTACAATTGTTCCTTTTACTTCAGATTCAATCTCATTGAACAATTTCATGGCTTCAATGATACAAACCACTTTACCCTCATTAACTTCCGTTCCCTCTTCTGCCAATAATGGCTTATCAGGAGCTGCACGACGGTAAAAAGTACCGATCATTGGGCTCTTTATGGTAATTAAGTTGTCTGCAACAACTGGTGCAGCAGCAGGAGCAGCAGCGGCTACAGGAGCTGCGGCAGCAACTGGAGCTGGAGCAGCAGCGTATACTTGTGCTGGTGCTGAACTCACTGTGATTTTGTCTTCTTTTTGCTTGATGGTTACCTTACCATCTTTGTCTTCGATGCTAATTTCTCCAATATTACTTTTGTTGACCACCTTAATTAGGTCGTGAATTTGTTTTAAGTCCATGTTTGGCAATTTTGGGTAAAATTGGGGTATTTTTAGCGAAAAACACAAATTTTTGCCCTTTTTTTATCAAAATCGGAGCATTTTAAGCATAAATAAGAAAAGTATATGCAACAAAAAGGGCCTTTAAACAGGCCCTTTTCAATATCATAAAAGAAGGAATTATTTAACGCGTTCTACGTATTCTCCGTTCTTAGTGTTGATCTTAATTTTCTCTCCTTCGTTCACAAACAAAGGCACCATTACAGTTGCTCCTGATTCAATAGTAGCTGCTTTTAAAGCTCTAGTTGCAGTATCCCCTTTTACGCCATTCTCACAATACGTGATTAAAACGTCTAATTTTTCAGGTAATTCAGCACCAATTGGCAATTCAGTTTCGGTATTCATAAATACAAATACTTCTCCACCTTCATTCAAATACTGAGGCGCATCAATCATTTCCTCTGCCATTACGATTTGCTCAAAAGTTTCGTTATTCATTAAGTTATAACCACTGTCATCCTTGTATAAGAACTGATATGTCTTTTTCTCAACTCTCACAGGATATACGGTTTCACCGCTATTCCATGTCTTTTCGATAGATCTTTTATTGTCTACCCCTTTTAATTTAGCCCAGATTTTAGCTGCTGCACGAGCAGTCTTATTCTCACCAAACTCAACCACAGTGTATAAGTTATTGTCTAATTTTAAAATCATTCCACGTGTGATGTCTGAAGTTGTTGCCATAATTTTAGTTTTAATTTTGTCTTTGCGAGGGACAAAAGTACTACTTGCAAGCCATTTATAAAAAAACCTATAATTTTTGTTGAAAAATAAGGGTGAAAAAACGCCTTTTAGCCTATTTTTGCGGCACAAATAACAAATTAAGTCCTCATGTCAGTATTAGTGAATAAAAACTCAAAGATCATTGTACAGGGTTTTACCGGTACAGAAGGTAGTTTCCACGCTTCTCAAATGATCGAATACGGAACACAAGTAGTTGGTGGTGTAACTCCAGGCAAAGGAGGTTCTACACATTTAGACAAACCTGTTTTTAATACCGTAGCTGACGCAGTTAAAACAACTGGCGCCGATGTAAGTATCATTTTTGTACCCCCTGCTTTTGCAGCGGATGCAATTATGGAAGCTGCTGATGCAGGAATTGCATTAGTAGTTTGTATTACAGAAGGTATCCCAGTGCAGGATATGGTTAAAGTGAAAAATTATTTAGCAGGTGGCAACACAAGATTAATCGGACCCAACTGTCCTGGTGTAATCACTGCTGAAGAAGCTAAAGTGGGTATCATGCCTGGCTTTATTTTTAAGAAAGGAACTATTGGCATCGTTTCAAAGAGCGGTACATTAACATATGAAGCTGCTGACCAAGTTGTAAAAGCAGGTTTAGGTATCACAACTGCAATTGGAATTGGTGGTGACCCAATCATTGGAACTACAACAAAAGAAGCAGTTGAATTATTGATGAACGATCCTGCTACTGAAGGTATCATCATGATTGGTGAAATTGGTGGTAGTATGGAAGCTGATGCTGCCAATTGGATTAAAGACAATATGAAAAAACCAGTGGTTGGATTTATCGCTGGTCAAACAGCTCCAGCTGGACGCCGTATGGGTCACGCAGGTGCAATTATTGGTGGCGCTGATGATACTGCAGAAGCTAAAATGAAAATTATGGCAGCTTGTGGTATTCACGTATGTGCTAGCCCCGCTGACATTGGTAAAACAATGGCTGCTGCGCTAAAAAAATAATGTAATAGTTTCAATACTATATAAATAAACTCACTGAATCCCTTAGCTTAATTGTTAAGGGATTTTTTTATTGTAAATTTGAAATATGAAACTTGTACAACTCATATTGGGATTAATAATTTTCGGAAATACAGTGCTAGCACAAAATCCATTGCTGAAAATTAAAGCAGCTCCACCTACTCAATTAAAACTTGGGCAGGCATATAAATTAAAAGCAAGGGTACAACACAATTTCACTGTAGAAAAAACAGGTGGCCTTACATGCACACTGCTAAATGCAAGTACACACAAACCAGTGGATGGATGGTTTATTAATATTTTCCCTTTTCAATATTTTACTACGATTGCAAAAACACCATTCGAAACCGAATTTAGTTTTACCGTTCCACATGAATACAAAGGAAAATTAGAACTTATATTAGTAGCACAAGTGGACCAAGTAAAAGACAGCGTTCATTATTTGATTCCCACTCACAAATAACCGCATTGCAAGCAACCGAAAAAGTAAAGTATATTATAGTTGGACAAGGTCTAGTGGGCACTTGGATGTCCTATCATTTGGAAAGTGCAGGCATTTCCTATAAAGTTATTAATGACCCATCTATTCAAAGTGCCACATCGGTTGCGAGTGGCGTAATGAATCCTGTTACTGGAAGACGCATCGTGCAAACATGGATGATTGAAACCATACTCCCCTATGCTGTTGCACAATACAAAGCCATAGGCGCGAAATTGAATATACACATTATACAGTGTGCACCTATTATTTTAATTCATCCTTCCGAGCAAATGCAGGAGAGTTTTGAATACAGAATGGCGCATGAAAATATTTATTTATTTAAACAGGATCCAAGTAAGTGGAGCCCTTATTTTAAAATGCCTTTTGGGACTGGCGCCATTAATGATTGTTATTGGATGGATTTAAATATGATGACAACGCATTGGAAAAATTATTTGCAATCCAATAAAAAATTAATAGAAGCACATTTTGATTGCAAGGAGCTCACTATAAATGACAATGGTGTTAGCTGGAACAATATTGCTGCTGAGAAAATCATTTTTTGTGATGGAACAAATTCAATGAATCATCCCTATTTTAAAACACTTCCCTTTGCTCCAAATAAAGGTGAAGCGCTCATTGTAAAAGTACCTGGGCTTCCTACAAATCATATTTATAAAAACAATGTTTCATTAGTTCCATGGGAAGGGGATTTGTTTTGGGTAGGTTCAAGTTATGAATGGTCATTCAATGACTCAACTCCTACAGCAAGCTTTAAAGAAAAGATGATCAGTAGTTTAAACCAATTTTTGGAATTGCCTTATGAAGTAGTAGATCATATCACAGGTATAAGGCCAGCCAATACACAAAGAAGGCCATTTGTGGGCCTACATCCATTGTATCCTCAATTGGCAATATGCAATGGCATGGGCACCAAGGGTTGTTCACTTGCACCCTATTTTACGCATCAGCTTTTGGAACATATGGAATTAGGAAAGCCAATTGAACCTGAAGCCGACTTGAACCGATTAAAAGCCATTTTGAAAGAAGTGAAATAAAAATAATAATTTCGAATCCTAGTTTAATATTTAAATAATGACCGGAAATAAACAATCCCAAGAACAATTTTATAATATTCCCATTGCCTATAGAAAAATGGAAAACTTGCATATCATCTTTTGGTTATTTAAAGATATTGCATGGTGTATGGTATGGAGACCTTTGGGTGTGATGATGATTATTCCTACTTTATTTATTTCTATCGTAATTGCATGGAGAACAAGACAAATTTTTTCTGAACTATGTCATAACCTAGCCATCGTGGTTTGGATTTCAGCCAACTCTTTTTGGATGTGTAGTGAATTTTTTAAAGTAGATAATGTGATTGTTTATAAAGATATCACCGTGAAACATTTGGCCATGATTCCTTTTTTAACGGGTGTGTTAATTCTTGCTTACTACTATTTAATACATAAACCTAAGCACGAGAAAGAACCCGCTACATTATAATTAGCTATAAATATTTTTTTAGTTTATGGGCTTGATAAAAAGTGGAAAGACCAAGTAAACTAATGGTGAGGAACGCCCATCTTAATCCAATGGCTTGAGATAAAAAACCAATAATCGGAGGGCCAATTAAAAAACCGAAAAATCCAATACTTGAAACAGAAGCTAAATCAATGCTAGCTTTTCCTGGAGCCGCATTACGCCCCACTGTTCCGTAAATAGTTGGAATCACCGACGATACACCAAATCCAACCAACATAAAACCGATGCTACTTATTATCATATGAGGATAAGACACGGCAATGATCAACCCCAATGTGACAACCAAGCCACTTAACATGAGTTGTTTTCGTGCACCCCAATAATTAATGAGTCTGTCAGCAAACATTCGACCTGTAGTCATACAAGCCATAAAACTAATATAACCAATGGTTCTCCATTGTTCAGAAACCTTTACTACGTTTTGAAAATATACGCCACTCCAATCAAACATCATTCCTTCGCAAATCATATTACTTAATGCTACTAAACCAAATTGTAATAATAAGGGGCTTGGCTTGTTCCACATTTTAGAAACAGGATGTGCACTTTTTTCTCCCGGCAACAAATAGTGTCTAGAGAAAAATAAAAACACCCATCCAACAAAGGCAACTGCTAAAAATTGTTGCAAGGGCGAAATCGAATTTGCAACAAAAAATCCTCCGAGTAAGCCCCCTGTAAAACCTGCCAAACTCCAAAAGCCATGAAAGGTGGAAGTAATACTTTTATCAAAATGTTTTGACAATGAAGCTGCCTGTGTGTTTACCGATACATTGAATAAATTACCCGTCATCCCGAATAGAAATAAACAAATAGCCAACTGGGTTGTGTTCGTTGAAAGCCCTAAAAAAATTAACGCCAATGGGTAAATAAGCGCAGCAATGGACACAATATTTTTACTACCATATTTTGCAGTTAATCTCCCCGAAATAGGAATACCTAAAAAAGAGCCAATTGGTAGGAAAAACAAGAGCCCCCCAAACGCACCATCACTTAAACCCATATTCATTTTAATATCCGGAATACGACTTGCCCAGCTTGAAAAACAAATGCCCGTTAGAAAGAAATAGCCCGAAAGTATAATTCGTCTTGTTTTTAGTGAAATCGTGGTCGCTGTCATAGCGCAAAGATGGGGATTTTCTAGGATTTGGGCTATATTTGCACTCCTAACTTATTATCAATAATTTCTTATGTATCGTACACACCATTGTGGAGAGTTAAATATCCAATCAGTAGGTAATAATGTAACCTTAGCTGGTTGGGTGCAAACCATTCGTAAATTTGGCGCCATTACTTTTGTGGACCTTAGAGATCGTTATGGAATTACACAGTTGTTATTGGGTGAGGAATTACAAGCGCAGTTGGATGCGCAACCATTAGGTCGTGAATTTGTTTTGCAAGTAAAAGGAACTGTGATTGAACGTTCAAATAAAAATGCAAATATCCCTACTGGTGAAATTGAAATTAAAGTAGCGGAATTTACAATATTGAACGCTTCTATTGTTCCTCCATTTACCATTCAGGATGACACCGATGGCGGAGATGATATTAGAATGAAATATCGTTTCTTGGATTTAAGAAGAAACGCAGTAAAAAAGAATATTGAATTAAGATATAGCGTAAACCGTGCTACCAGAAATTACTTGCACGAAAAAGGATTCATGGATATTGAAACTCCTTTTTTAATTAAGTCCACACCCGAAGGTGCGCGTGACTTTGTAGTGCCAAGTAGAATGAATGCTGGTGAATTTTATGCCCTACCCCAGTCACCACAAACTTTTAAACAATTGTTAATGGTGAGTGGCTATGACCGCTACTACCAAATCGTAAAATGTTTTAGAGACGAGGATTTAAGAGCCGATCGTCAACCTGAATTTACACAGATTGACTGTGAAATGAGTTTTGTGGAGCAAGAGGATATCTTGAATATGTTTGAAGGTTTGATAAAGAGCATATTTAAAGACGTAAAAAATATCGACTATACCGAGACCGTTCAAAGAATCACTTGGGAGGATGCTATGTGGAATTATGGTAACGATAAACCGGATATTCGTTTTGGCATGGAATTATTTAATTTGAAAAAACCAAGCCATGTATTTTCTGATAAACAAGACCAAGCTGCATTAATAAATGGTGTTGATTTTAAAGTATTTGATGAAGCTGAAACTGTTATTGCCATTGCAGCTCCAGGTTGTAGTGAATTTACACGTAAGCAAACCGACGAGTTAACCGAGTGGGTAAAGCGTCCGCAAATTGGCATGAAAGGATTGGTATTCATTAAGTGCAATGCCGACGGCACTTTCAAAAGCAGTGTAGACAAATTCTATTCAGAAGATAAATTAAAAGCGATCGCTGCAGCAGCCAATGCAAAAGCGGGTGATTTGGTTTTAATATTAGCAGGTGCTGAAGAAAGAACACGTAAAGCCATTAGTGATTTACGCATGGAATTAGGTAAGCAATTAGGATTTAGAAAAGACGATGAGTTTAAATTGTTATGGGTATTAGACTTCCCATTATTTGAATATGATGAGGAAGGCAACCGTTGGGTAGCAAGACACCATCCATTCACTTCGCCTAAACCTGATCATATAGATATTATGATTAACAATGCGCCTGAAATTAAAGACGCTGCAAAATACTTAGAACACCCTTATGCAAATATCAAGGCAAACGCTTATGATATGGTATTGAATGGTAATGAAATTGGAGGTGGTTCAATTCGTATCTTCCAAAGAAATTTACAAGAAAAAATGTTTGCGGCATTAGGTATGAGTCCCGAGGAAGCACAACATAAATTTGGTTTCTTATTAGGTGCTTTTGAATACGGCGCTCCTCCTCATGGTGGTATTGCATTTGGATTTGACCGTCTTTGCGCACTACTAGGTGGAAGCGAAAGTATCAGAGACTTTATTGCCTTCCCTAAAAACAATAGCGGACGTGACGTGATGTTAGATGCACCAAGCAATATCGACGACAAACAATTTGATGAGTTACATATTAAGCTAAATTTAAAATAAGCAATGGAGCCTAACTTAAAACTCTACAAAGTATTAACTTATATCTTAATCCCTATTGCCTTATTCTTTGGCTTTATTGATGTGATTTTCTTATTGTCTGCTTTGGCGAATCCTGGTGCATTGATATTTGTTTTTATTATTGCTTGTTTAGTGATATATACTTTTACGAGTTTTAAATTTTATAAACTTGGTGTTCAACAAGAACAACCACTCACTAAAAGTTTAAAGGACTGGGTAAAAGTAAATGCTATTGTAAGTATCTTCTTATGCAGTTTATTTTGTCTTGATGCCATTAGTGTTTTAGGCTCAAGCAATACTACCCTTTTAAAATACATAGATGAATTTTTAATACAACAACCTGGATTCCCCAAGGAAGTAAGTGCCAACTTAGTATTATCCATGTTAAAAATTGTTTCTGTTATTTTATTAGTTACTGGCGCAGTTGGCATTATTCATATTCGTATTACCCTTAGATTGGTAAAACAATATGATTACTTATTTGAATAGTGTAAATTTATACTATGATTCACTCTATCCCCTTGGCTGAAAGATTACGTCCACAAACCCTTACGGACTTAGTTGGACAAGAACATTTGTCCGGGGAAAATAGTGTATTACAAAAAGCCATTCAAAAAGGGAAAGTGCCCTCTATGATTTTATGGGGGCCGCCAGGTGTTGGCAAAACTACCCTAGCCAATATTATTGCTTCTACTTTTAATAGCGCCTATTACCAATTAAGTGCCATTAGTAGCGGCGTAAAAGAATTAAGAGAAGTCATTGAAGAGGCAAAGACCAAAGATGGTGCCATTTTATTTATAGACGAGATTCACCGATTTAATAAAGGGCAACAAGATGCATTATTAGGTGCCGTTGAAAAAGGCATCATTACTTTAATTGGTGCCACTACCGAAAATCCAAGTTTCGAAGTGAATAGCGCCTTGTTAAGTAGATGCCAAGTATTTATTTTAAAAGCATTGGATAAAACAGGTTTAACACAACTTGTTCATCAGGCAGTTGAAAAAGACGAATTGTTTAAAAGCAATCCAATTGAAATAAAGGAAACCGATGCCTTGTTTCAACTATCGGGAGGTGACGGTAGAAAGCTATTGAACCTATTAGAACTTTCCGTAGAGGCATTGATTGGGACCAGCAATAATAATGAACCATTGATAGTGACCGACGAATGGGTGATGCAAGTGGCACAAACTAATATTGCTTTGTATGATAAAAATGGTGAACAACATTATGATATTATTTCAGCTTTTATAAAAAGCATGCGCGGCTCCGATCCCAATGGTGCCATTTATTGGTTATCCCGCATGATAGCCGGAGGTGAAGATGTGAAATTTATAGCAAGGCGTATGCTCATTTTTGCTAGTGAGGATATTGGTAATGCCAATCCTAACGCATTGTTACTTGCTAATAATTGTTTTGATGCCGTTAATAAAATAGGCTATCCAGAAAGTAGAATTATACTTTCACAATGTGCCATTTATTTAGCAAGTTCTGCTAAAAGCAACGCATCTTATGAAGCCATTGCCAATGGTTTAGCCATGGTACAAAAAACAGGCAACCTACCTGTGCCATTGCATTTACGCAATGCCCCAACCAAACTCATGAAGGATTTGAATTATGGCAAGGATTATCAATATTCTCATTTAGGAGAAAACAATTTCTTAGAACAAGAATACCTTCCCGATGAAATTAAAGGAACAGCTTTTTACCAGCCTCAAAAAAATACAAGAGAAGAAGAGTTGAAAAAATTCTTGCATGAGCGCTGGAAAGGAAAGTACAACTATTAAAAAAGGCCCCATAATTGGAGCCTTTAAAATATATTCTTCTACTTTTTAAGAAATCTTTTCTGGAACTGCGCGACCTACAATACCCGCTGCTGCGCCACGGTCACCACCCTCATGGTATTCTGCGTCTTCATTTACATCCCATAAATCATATACTTCAGTGCCAGCAATAATATTTTTAGCAGCCAACATCGCAGTCATCATACTATGATCTTGGTTGTTGTATTTATGCATACCGTTACGGCCTACTAAATACAAGCCTTTATATTGTTTAAGCGCTTCGCGAATAGTGTTTAAATGGTCTTTGTATTCATGATCATATACAGGATATGCTTTGGGTTGTCTTACTACATAACCATCCACTACAGCCGACGGTTTTGTTAATCCAATTTGATCAATTTCCTTGGTGCCCAATGCAATTAATTCTTCATTGCTGCTTGTCCACAAACCATCACCTTCAAAACAGAAATACTCTAAACCATAACAAGCCATTTCTGGATCTGGAACCATATAGGGACTCCATGATTTAAAGTTTTGAATGCGTCCAACTTTCACATTGGGCTCGTGAATATAAATCCAGTTATCACTAAATGCATCTTGATCCTTACAAATTAATACCACCGTTAAAAAGTCGCGATATTTTAATTGGCTTGCAGCATGCAATGCTTCCGCTGAAAATGCTGGCGCCACTGCAGGAATTAATTCACGCATAGGTGCACTAGACAAAACATAATCAAAGCCTTCTAAAACAGCACCAGTGGTTGTATATACTTTCCAGCTATCTCCTACTTTCTCAATCTTATTCACCCCTGTGTTCATCTCAATCTTAACACCCAAGGCTTTACTCTTCACCACACACTCTTCCCACATCATACCTGGTCCACGTTTTGGATAACGGAAAGAATCAATTAAGGTTTTAATTACATCTCCTTTACTTTTTTTACCACTTGGTTTAAACAATGCATTCCAAACTGCACTACTTAAAGACAAGCCTTTGATTCTTTGTGCCGCCCAGTCGGCAGAAATTTCTTTACACGGTATACCCCATACTTTTTCGGTATAGGTTTTAAAGAAAATATTAAACAGACGTTTACCAAATTGATTGGTTACCCAGTCTTCAAAATTCTGAGGGTCTTTAACCGGAAATAATTTTGCATTTAAATAACTCATAACACATAAGAAGCTTTCCCAAATACCCAACTTCATTAAAGCTTCAAATGCTGCTAAAGGATATGCAAAGAATTTTTTGTTGTAAAAAATACGAGAGCTTCTTGGACGCTCTAATAATTCATCGGCTAAAATTTCAGTCCAAAAATCTTCTACTTCTTTTGACTTTGAAAAAAAACGGTGACCACCAATATCAAAATGATACCCTTTATAAGATTCTGTTCTTGAAATACCTCCAACATATTGTGGATCTTTTTCAAATACGGTCACATCTTGTTGTGCTTTACCTAATAAATAAGCGGCAGTTAAGCCTGCTGGACCCGCACCGATAATGGCTACTTTCTTAGTCATGGAGGGAAATAATTTGGGCAAAATTGCAAAATTATATTGGGATTGCCATCAATAATGCCAAAGAGTTTGTTTTAAGCCTTAATTTTGTGAATATGTCAAGTACAGCTAATATCCAATGGAGCACCAAGCACTTCTCCGAACTCACCGTTAATGAATTATATGCCATTTTAAGGCTGCGTAGTGAAGTATTTGTAGTGGAACAAAACTGTGTGTTTTTGGATATGGACAATAATGATCAAAAAGCCTACCATACCATGGGTTGGCTGGGAGATGATTTAGTAGCTTCTACCCGATTATTTGATGTGGACCAAAGTTACCCAGGCTACCAAAGCATTGGTCGCGTAGTGGGATCCCCTCGTTATCGAGGTATTGGTGCAGGCAAAGAATTAATGAAATACTCCATTGCTGAATGCGAAAGATTATTTGGCAAACATCCAATTAAAATAGGCGCACAATTATACCTAAAGAAATTTTACGGCGAACTAGGTTGGGAACAAGCTGGCGAAATGTATTACGAGGATGATATCGAACATATCCCCATGATCAGGAAATAAGTAGTTGAATTTGAAAGTGCTTTTCAATTTAATCTTATCCTTTCATTTCAATTTCCAAATACTTTGCGGTATGTGATTTTGATTTTTTAATCATTTCCTCAGGAGTACCTGTAAACTGAATTACCCCGCCACCACTTCCACCTTCGGGTCCAAGGTCAATAATATGATCGGCTACTTTAATCACATCCATATTGTGTTCAATCACTAACACGGTATTGCCTCTTTCCACCAATCTATCTAATACACCAATGAGCAATTTAATATCCTGAAAATGTAAACCTGTAGTAGGTTCATCTAAGATATAAAAAGTTTTACCTGTATCTTTCTTTCCTAACTCGGTAGCGAGTTTCACACGTTGTGCTTCTCCGCCACTTAAAGTCACTGCCGACTGGCCTAATGTGATATAACCCAATCCAACTTCCTGTAACACTTTAACTTTTCGATAAATAAATGGTACTGCTTGGAAAAATTCACAAGCTTCTTCCACTGTCATATTCAACACATCACTAATTGATTTACCCTTATACCGAATTTCTAAGGTTTCTCTATTATAACGCTTGCCTCCACATTTTTCACAGTGCACATATACATCAGGTAAAAAATTCATTTCAATTACACGCATCCCACCCCCTTCACACACTTCACATCTTCCACCCTTTACATTAAATGAAAAACGACCCGCTTGGTACCCTCTAATTTTGGCTTCGGGCACTGACGCAAATAAAGTTCTAATGTCGGTAAAGAATCCACAATAAGTTGCAGGATTGCTTCTTGGTGTACGACCTATTGGGGATTGATCAATCTCAATAACTTTATCGATATGTTCCAAGCCAGTTACTTTACTATAAGGCATCGGCTTGGTTTTGCTATGGTAACAAAATTGCGACAAAATGGGATATAAGGTTTCGTTGATTAATGTTGACTTTCCACTACCACTTACTCCTGACACTACAATAAATTTTCCTAAAGGGAAATCACAATCAACTTTGCGTAAAGTATTACCAGTTGCTCCTTTTATACTAATTGATTTCCCATTTCCTTTTCTTCTTTCCGCAGGCACTTCGATCATTTTTTTACCCGCTAAATACAAGGAAGTATCTGATTTTAATTTTACAATATCCTTTGGTGTGCCTTGCGCAACAATATGGCCTCCATGAATACCAGCACGGGGGCCAATATCCACTAAATAGTCTGAAGCCATCATGATATCTTTATCATGTTCCACTACTAATACGGTATTACCAATATCTCTTAATTGTTTTAGTGCCGTAATTAGTCTTTGATTGTCTCTTTGATGCAAGCCAATACTAGGCTCATCTAAAATATAGGTAATGCCTTGTAATTGAGATCCAATTTGGGTGGCCAAACGAATACGTTGCGACTCTCCTCCGCTCAATGATTTGGAAGGACGACTTAAAGAAAGATAAGACAAGCCCACATTCATCAAAAATGAAATACGATCGTCAATCTCTTTTAAAATCCCCGCAGCAATTTGGGTATCTTTTTTATCTAATTTTTTAGGCAATGCTAGAAACCATTTTTGCAAGTCTTCCAAATGCATGTCGTTCAAGGCTGCAATATTTTGCTCGTTCACTTTAAACCATAAACTATCTTTTCTCAACTTGGCTCCATTACATGCCGAACAAGTATTCAACTCCATGAAACTTTCCACCCAGCCCTTTAAATGATCGGTACTTTGTGAGGAAGTAAACCAACGTTTTAACATGGGTACAATTCCTTCATAGCTCCCTGTGTAAGCATCTGGTATGTCTTCATCATTCAAATCCAAGTGCAAAGAAGAAGTAATATTTTTATCTCCAAATAATATTAGATCCATTTGCTCCTTTGTTAAATCCTTCAAAGGTTTATCTAAACTAATTTTATGCTTTCTAGCAAATTGTTTTACCTGCGTAAAAACGCTTGCCTCGCGCGCTTCTCCAAGGGGCTCAATACCACCTGCATTGATACTTTTCGTTGTATCAGGCATGATCAAACCCATGTCTATTGAATAGACATTACCGAGCCCTTTACATGTTGGACAAGCACCATAAGGCGAGTTAAATGAAAAACTATTGGGAGAAGGTTCCTCATAACTTAAACCTGTTTCCTCACACATCAATTGTTTTGAAAACTGGACTACTTTGGTATTTCCTTCTTCTAATAAAAACATCAAATCATTCCCCATCTTTAAACACTGTGCTACACTTTCACCCAACCTTGTTTTCATGGCATCTGTCACAGGAATACGATCCACTACAATTTCAATATCATGAATCTTGTATCTGTCTACTTGAAACTTGGGTCTTAACTCAATAATCTCTCCGTCTACCCTTGCTTTTACAAATCCTTTTTTACGAATCTCTTCAAATAGTTCTCTATAATGTCCCTTTCTACCACGCACAACTGGCGCCAATAAATTAATTTTTTTATCCTTAAACTGAGTAAAGATATTATGTACAATCTCGGCTTCCGAAAACTTCACCATCGGTTTACCTGTATTGTAACTATAGGCCTTCCCTATTCTCGCATACAACAATCTTAAAAAGTCGTATAATTCTGTAACCGTTCCTACTGTTGACCTTGGATTTTTATTGGTGGTTTTTTGTTCAATGGCAATAACTGGAGATAGTCCTGTAATTTGGTCCACATCTGGACGTTCCATGTCCCCCATAAATTGACGGGCATAAGCGCTAAAACTTTCCATATACCTTCTTTGCCCCTCATTATATAAGGTATCAAAAGCCAAGGAAGACTTTCCGCTTCCACTTACCCCAGTAAAAACCACTAATTGGTTTTTGGGAATGGAAATATCAAAATTCTTTAGATTATGCTCTCGGGCACCTACAACTTTTATTTGGTCTTTTTCTTTGCTCATGTTGAATTGTAAAGTTATAACAACCATTTAAATAATTAGTTTACAATAAGCTATAAACATTCTGTAATTTTATGGCCAAATTACACTTCACACTAAGTATGTACTCTACTTTTAGCAAACCATTTAAATGGGCCCTCGGCTTTAGCTTAAGTTTGGCGTTATTGCTATTTTTGGCCAGCTATTTGCATTCTAGAGCGGCAGTTTTTTTGTGGATGAACCGTGATTTAGGCACAATTGCCGACTTTATCTTTAATGGCATGAGCTATTTAGCCGAAGGCTGGATTTGGATTCCTTACTTTATGATCCTGTTTGGATGGTTTAAAAAAGATGCCATATTTATCCTGCTCAACTTTCTAATCTCTACCATATTAACCCAAATTCCTAAGAATTTTATTTGGAACCAAGTTGCCCGCCCTATGGCAAGTGGGATCCCTCATGAACAAATACACACGGTGAAAGGAGTTGAAATGCATTTATGGAATAGTTTTCCTTCGGGACATACCGCAACTGCTTTTACCTTGTTTTTAGTAACGGTGTATTTTTTTCCTAAAAAACCTATCCTTGTATTTGGCGCATTGTATGCAATGGCTTGTGGTTATTCAAGAGTTTACTTAGGCCAGCATTTCCCACTAGATGTTGCTGGTGGCATTATAGTGGCATTACTCACTATATTAATAAGTATTTACATTAGAAAAAATAAAAGATATGTTTCAGAAATTAAGTAGTCTATTATTCATTGTATTAATAGTTAGTAGTTTGCATGCGCAAGATACAACTCAAAAAATAATTGAAGGAAGACGCAATGACAAAAGTCAATTGAGTAAGCCATATGTAATATTAATATCCGCAGACGGCTTTAGATCCGACTTTACGGAACTATATGATGCTACCTTTTTAAAAACCATTTCACAAAAAGGAGTACGTGCCAATTTCATGACTCCTTCTTTCCCATCACTTACCTTCCCTAATCACTATTCCATTGTAACAGGAATGTATCCTTCTCATCATGGATTGGTAGACAATACTTATTTTGATAAAGCAAGCGGATTAGAATATCGAATGGGTAATAAACAAATGGTAGGTGAGGGCAAATGGTATGGTGGCACTCCATTATGGGTGCTCGCTGAAAAACAAAAAATGTTATCGGCAAGTTTTTACTGGGTTGCTTCCGAAGCGGATATTCAAAATACACGTCCAACTTATTATTATGTGTACAATGAAAAAATTGATATTGCTAACAGAATTAAAGCAGTAAAAGACTGGTTAAGTTTGCCTGAAGACCAACGACCACATATGATTACTTTTTATTTCCCACAAGTAGATCATGAAGCACATACCTACGGACCAAATGATGCGCATGTTGCAGCTGCTGTAAAATTTGTTGATAGTAGCGTAAATGCATTGCAAACTTCCTTAGCTACATTAAATCTGCCCATTAATTATATTTTTGTGTCTGACCACGGAATGACAAAAGTAGACAATGAAAAAACAATGAGCATGCCAGCAGCAATAGACACAGCTGCATTTAGAGTGCCTTGGGGCGATGCTTTAATTCATTTGTATGCAAGGGATGCAACTAAAATTCAATCCACTTATGATGCATTAAAAAAAGACAGTTCTATCACCGTTTATAAATTAGATGAAACTCCAGATTACTGGCATACTAAAACTAGCGATGACAAATACAATCGCTTGGGAGATTTAATCGTAGTGCCGCATTTACCAAAAGTATTTAATTTCTCTACCCGTAAAACCACGCCAGGCAAGCATGGATTTGACAATCATACGGTTGATATGCGTGCTACTTTTATGGCTTGGGGTCCTGCCTTTAAATCGGGATTACAAATTAGTGATTTTGAAAACGTAAATGTGTACCCTTTAGTAGCAAAAATTTTAGGGCTTCAAATTGACGAAAACGCAATTGATGGAAAATTAGATGTGCTAAGAAAAACGTTGAAATAATATTTAGCATTTTAATTGTGAATACATCTAACAGAAGCGCCGCCATCCAATGTAAAAATAGTTGACTCCGTGAAACTCCCACTATTATAAACCAAATTACGAAGATAATTAGTGCCGCCTCCAGTGGGTGTAGAAGTCCAAAAATAGGACCAATAGTTCATGTAAGACGAAGAATTTGCATTGCCCATATATCCTCCAGGAAGCGCTGTAAACAATGTCGTGTTCGTAGCAGAAGTATTTGGAGTATACCAATGTGTAGTGCCTGTTTCTTTTAATTTTCCACCATTTGCACTGCCTCCAATGTAACTAGCTAATGTATTGAAATCTGCCTGTGTTGGCACTCTAAATCCCACCGGGCAAATGTTTCTAGCATCATTTACAGCATAGCCATTATACAATTTACCATAAGTGGCATTAAAACTACTATTGTGGTCATAATAACACCAGGCCTGAGTGGTGGTTGTTCTATTAAAAGCAATATCAGCGCCTTCAATTGCATCGCCATTTTGATATTTAGTTACATCTAAGTTATACTTCATCCAAACTTGTGTACCAATGGTTACTGTTTGGTCAGAAGGATTTACTAAAAATCCCTGTGGCACCACTTGCCCAAAACAAAAGCCATGTATAAACAAAATGACGCCAGTGAAAAGAATATATTTTTTCATTCTAAAAATTTTGAACAATGGTTGCATAAAATGTCGTGCCGTCGTAAATTAAAGTAACAATGTCCAATTTATTCGCCGTATTGGTTAAACTTGGAGCTACTCCCCCAGCCCATTTCCACGCAGCAGGAAAAGTTACATCACGTGTACCTGTAGCATCTTGCACAAATTTTATTAAGTAAGTGCCTACTACAGGGTTGGTTAAGTTGAATGTAGTCACATTCAACCCCATATTCACTGTGAACACATTGCCTGTACTTAAATCAATGGTCGTTGTTGCAGCTGCAGTAATTGCCGTAGGCATTGTGAGTTTAAATCTTTTAGCAGTCACATCACCCGAAACATTTATACTTGTAGCACTCGCATCACCTAGCGAAGGAGTTATTAAAACAGGACTAGTGGCCCTAACAATATTTCCTGTACCTGTTGTTGAAGCAGTACTTAAAACACCCGAAGCGCTATTGATAACAATCCCTGCCACATTCAATCCCGACAAGGTGGCTCCCGAAAATACCGGTGAAGCAGTGGTTGCAACTGATTGTCCAATGGAAACAGTATTGCCTCCAGTAATTGTTACACCAGTTCCTGCAAGAATAGTAGCTTGTTTATTATTAAATGTATTCCAATCGGTTGATGTAACATATCCATTGGTGCTGGTTGTAGCTGCTGGCAGTGCAATTGTATTAGTGGCTCTTGTAAGCGGAAGCGAAAATGTCAATGGATTTTCAAAATCAGATCCCGCAGTTGCAGCAGTAACCACACCCGATCCATTCGCTTTTAAAATACCATTTACTGCACCTGCCCCTCCATGGTTTGCATCAATTACATTGGCCGACCAAGTACCTGCCGTTACGGTTCCTAATGTTGTGATAGAAGTTGAACCTGCAATGGGAGCAGCACCAATCGTATTATATGATATTGTTTTAGCAGCTGAACCGTTGAAAGTATTTCCTGTGCTTACGCCTAAACCACTATTGTCAAAAGTGACCGCATTAGGTACAGCTGCCGTAATGGTAATATCAGCAGTTCCATCAAATGCAACGCCATTAATATTTTTTGTCGCGGCTAATTTTGTAGCAGTGCCCGCATTAGCTGTAGTGGCTTGATTTAAAACCGGAATATCTGTTGCAAGGATTGCTCTAAATACGGGCGCCCCATTGGCAGCATTGGGAGCTGCATAAAAGTATTTACTTGTTTGAGAACCAAAAGGAGTTATAAAATCTGTACCAGCAACAGCGGCTGATACGTTCCCTGAACCATCTGCTTTTAAAATACCATTTGTTAATCCTGCTCCACCGTGGCTTGCATCAATGGTATTACCCAACCAAGTACCAGTTGTCACAGTGCCCAAAGATGTAATACTAGTAGACCCTGCTGCTGGAGCAGCTCCAATAGAATTGTAAGAAATTGTTTTTGCAATAGATCCATCAAAATTAACTGGACTCGTTGCACCTAGACCACTAGTATTAAAAGTGATTGCATTGGCAATAGTCGATGCAATGGTTATATCGGAAGAACCGTCAAATGCAATTCCGTTGATATTTTTGGAAGTTGCTAACTTGGTTGCAGTAGCAGCATTGCCTGTAGTATTCTGATTTAAAACTGGAATATCTGCAGCAACAATAGTTCTAAAAACAGGAGAGGCATTGATTCCTGAGGTTGGACCTGCATAAAATGAATTTGGAGCTTGAGTAGAAAATGTACTCATTTTATTATTAAAAGTATTCCAATCGGCTGCACTTATATAACCTGCGTTGTTGGAGGTAGCAGCTGTCATACTTAACACACCTGTACTAGTTGTATAAGACAATGGGCTAACCACACTTATAGCATTTCTTGCACGTGCATTCGTGAAATATAAATTTGTCCCTTCTGCAATATCGGAACTCGTTAAAGTAATATTACTTTCGGTATGACCATTTACAGAAGAAACCGAAACAGGCATTAATAATTCCAACCAATTGCCTAATGTACTAGCAGGCAAGCTACTTAAAACATAGTTCTTGCTATTATCAGTTCGAATGGCAATACTTCCCACAGCAGCAGTTGAAAGTGCTAACATGGCCGATTCACTTGTAACCACATAACCACTAGAAAAAGAGATAGCGGGGATTTGTGATGTTGGAATTTTTCCATTAGCATCCAAGGATGCAACTCCATTATGTGCCCCTTTAAGTATACCATCAATTTTATTGTTAAATGAAGTCCAATCTGTATTTGTTAAATAACCACTATTATTTGTGTTTGCTTGTGGTAATGAAATTGTATTCGTTGTATTCACTAATGGACTCGCAAAATTAAGTGGTGCTTGATAATCGGAACCTGCAATCGCTGAACTTACTAACCCAGCGCCATTGGCCATTAAGATACCATTATTAGTTCCAGCGCCACCATAGTTGGCACCAATGATATTGGCAGACCAAGTTCCTGTTGTGATATTGCCAAGGGTTGTGATACTATTCGAGCCCATTGAGGGTGCAGCTCCAATCGTATTATAAGAAATTGTTTTAGCGGATGACCCATTAAATGTGACAGGTGAATTAAGCCCTGTTCCAGCATCATTAAAGTTTACATTATTCGTTGTATTGGCCGCAATGGTAATATCCGATAAGCCATTGAAAGCAACTCCATTTATATTCACTACAGATGCCAATGCAGTTGCGGTACTTGCATTGCCAGTTGTATTTTGATTCAGTGTTGGAATATCACTCGCTACTAATAATCTAAAAACAGGATTCCCATTGGTTGCATTGGGTGCTGCATAAATATATTTAGCGGTTTGCACACCAAATGGAGCCATATAATCGGTACCAGCAATTGCAGTATTCACCAATCCAGCACCATTCGCTTTTAAAATACCATTATTGTTACCTGCACCTCCATAATTCGAACCAATTACACTTGCAGCCCAAGTACCCGTATTAATACTTCCCAAAGTGGTAATTGAAGTGGATCCATTTGTTGGCGCAGCACCAATCGTATTATAAGAAATTTCCTTTGCAGAAGAACCATTAAAACTCGAACCTGCACTTACACCTGCACCTGCATTACTAAAACTTAATGCGTTCGTTGTAGTTGCAGATAAATTAGCAACATCAGCCGATCCATCAAAGAGTACATTATTTATATATCTTGGTGTTGCTAATTTACTCGCTGTAGCAGCATTACCACTAGTATTAGATGCATTATTGGGTATATCAGCGGCTACTAAATTTCTAAAACTAGCCGAAGCAACACCACCCGAAATTGGACCCGCAAAAATCGAATTGGCATTCACATTTCCAGCTAAGCCAATTAAATTATAATCTGGAATGTTTAAAGTTTGTCCATTGATGGTAGCTACACCAGCATTACCATTATTCGTTAAAGTGGTAATACTATTATTGACTCCATTCGAAAACCGATCATAATCCAATTTACTAATTAACCCCGCAGTCACTGCCGTTGCAGATGCCATTGGAATATTCAATACGTGACTATTTCCTGAAGAAACCCAATTTGCTGACAAACCACTTGTGCCAATGGTCCCAAAACCTTGAACCTGTGCTGTTAATCCATTCAAACTATATAACTGGGCATTGTTGGTTACATTCCCCAGTCCAACTTTTGAAGCACTGACTCCCATTGCAATTTTTGCATCCGTTACAGCAGCATCCTGGATTTTAGAAGTCGTAACTGCATTGGAATTAATTAAAGGCAACAAAGCAGTACCTGTAAAATCACCAGCCAATTGTACAATACCTTTATTATTGGTTGACGCATCTGATGCGCCAGCAGTCACAGCGGCATCCACATAGTTCTTAATGGCTTTAACTGTGGGATATTTTGTGTCCCCATAATCAGCAACTGCACTCATATCCGTGGACTTGTTTGCAAGGTCTTCTTTTAAAACAATTCGATTAGATAAATTGACTGTATCCCTTGCAAAACGTGTATTTAACATAGTGCTGGTATCAGATAAATCAAGTTTAAGTAACAGTCCTGCACTTAGCGAAGGGCTTCTTAAGTAACCGTTTAACATAGCTGCAGTGTCAGCAATATTGAGTTTGGTTTGAATACGACTAGAAAGTGAACTAGTATCCATCGATTTTGACAATTGCTCTATTTTTGTAGTCATAGCATCATTACTCGAAAATAATTTGCGATATGGGGCTAACATAGTGAGGGTGTCTGCATAATTTACTTTTAAAGTATTATTAAGATTTAAACTTGCAATATCAATTTTATACGCATATGGACTAAGCATATTAACTGTATCTGCTGCATTTAATTTTTTACTGAGTACTGTTGTGTCTAATGTTGCTGATCCCGACGAAAAAGATTGCAATGCAAATGGAACAACCCCAAATTCTACCGAACCCAAATCAATCCATTCTTTGGTATAATCCCAATCAATACTTGGTGTAACAGGCGCAATAACAATTTTAAGATGTATAAAATAGGGACCATGTAACCAATCAATACTATATAAATCAGTTGCACCTATATAACGTACCCCTTTTCCAATTACAATGTTAAATACGCCAAATTCATTCGAATTGGTAATTTGATTTTCGCCATAAACCACTACACCATTCGCTACCCCCTTTTCGATATCTGCTTGAACATATATCTTTCGATTATTGGCTGTATTATGTGCAATGTCTCTTGCTATAGCTTGAAAATTAATACCAGGATTTGTAGACTGTGCCTTGAGTGAGTTATTAAAGCAAATAGATACAAAAATGAGTACACATAAATGAATATAAAAACGGGTAGCATGGATAATTAGAAATTTAAAAAAAGAGCGCATATTAGGCATTTTCATTAATAAATGGAGTGGACTGAATTCTAACAAATTAACAAAACAAAAACCGCTTATGCAATGAGTCCTAGGCCTCAAATATTAAAATCTAAATAATCGTAAAAATGAATAATAATCAATACCAGCTTACATTACGTAGACAACACAGTTGATTTAGAATTAAAGCGTAACTATTAAAATAGAATATTATCAAATAATTATAAATACTTTTAGTTTCCCAATACATAAAATGCATTTAAATAAATTCAAGCTTTTACTTTTTGCGTGTCTACTATTATGCATGAATAGTGCGACGGCTTTTAACTTTGTCCCTTTTGATAACAGACAAGTAGACACACATGGAAATGCAAAACAGTTAGTTGACTTATGGAATAGCATCAACGAACAATCCATTGATAAACACGACCCTTATACTATTGAAACATGGGAAAATTTATTATGGAATGAATACCAAAAGGCAGTAAAAAACAAAGATAGCAATTGGATATTTAAGCTAAGTATTCCTTTGTCGTTTACCTACCACTCAGAAACAAAGTTCGCGAAGGGATTGCCAATACTCCAATACTTATACCATCATAAAAAAATACTAAGCCCCATTCAATATAAAGGGGTGCTTATTAAACTGGAGGAAGAATACCGAGCTACAAATAATATTGAACAAGCCATCATCATTCGCAAGGAAAGAATTCAAAATAATTTCATTAACAATTATTGGGAAATTTATACCGACTGTGGTTTATACGAGGCAGCTAAAAAAGAACTATTTCAATTTGTAGCCATTCCGCCATTATACACCACAGCTAGGCTCAATTATTATTTTAAAGTTGGTGAGCTATATGTTGACATGAATGTAATAGATAGCGCCAAAAAAATATATACAAAAGCCTTAGCTGAATGTATTGAAACAATCGAAGTGAATAAAGTTTCACATCAACTGGACAATGCAAATTTAGCTTATTGGAAAACAAGTTTTATGGGGCATATCATAAAATGTAATATCAAAAAAGGCCATTACACAAACGCAATATCTACCCTATTAAACGACATTCAAAACAGCTATGCGAATTCAGACAATATGGCTGACAAAATGATTGCCCTAAGCCAATGTTATTTATATTATAAACAACCTTTTAAAGCGAAACTATACTTAGATAGTGCCAACCATATTCTTACAGAAAAAGTATGCAAACCACTTAAGTTGGCCTACTTACTCGCTTGTTCTAATTACTATACTAGCATTAATAAAAATGACTCATCGCTCATTTACTATAAACGCTACAATACTTACCGTGATGAACTCAATCAAAATATTCAAAGAAATCAATCTATCCTACTATTGGGGCAGTTAGAATTGTCTAATCGTCGCAAGGAATTACTCGAAAGTAAACAATCCTTACTGGATAGTATTAAAAAGAATGACAGTCAAAAAACGGTCTTATTGATATTAATATTTAGCCTTGTACTTTCCATAATGCTTGGCATATTTCTTTATCTAAACAGTCTTGCAAAATCAAGATCAAAAAATAAAATTGAACTGCAAAACAAAATGATTAACGAGCATGCTCAAAAAATTGAAGCCCAGTTTAATCACAATGAAACATTACTAAAAGAACTTCACCATCGAGTAAAAAATAATTTACAAGTAATGTATAGTTTATTGAATTTGCAAAAGCGAAGAAATGAGGATTTTGATACCATTGAAACATTATCTTCTATTCAAAATAGGATTCAAACCATGGCCTTGGTTCACCAAAATCTATATACCAGTGGCAACTTTGAATTGGTCGAAATTGCAAGCTATATAAAAACCCTTGCCCACCATTTAGAAACAATTTACAAGGTGGATAAACAAAAAATTGAAGTCCATTTTAAGATTGATGAAAGTTTACAATTGCCTATTGAAATGGTGGTTGCTACTGGGCTTATTGTGAACGAAGCAGTTTCTAATTCATTTAAATATGCATTTAAAAATAAACGAACAGGTCAGATCTTTATTGGATTATTGAAAAATGAAAATGAAATAGAAATTATTATTCAAGACAATGGTGAAGGTATGCAGCATTTGCCAAATAAAGAAAATAGCCTTGGAATGAAACTAATTGACCTAATGTGTAAACAATTAAAAGCAACCCACAACATTGAACTAAACAATGGAGTTACACACCATATAAAATTTAATCTTACTTAACAAATGGAAAAAAGAATCTTATTACTCGAAGATGAAATTATCGTGGCCATGGACCTACAAGAAATTTTAGACAATGCAGGTTACCTTACCATGGTTGCACATAGTCCAAATGAGGCGACTCAAATTTTAAAAAAATTTAAACCTCACTTAGCGATTTGCGATATTAATTTAGGTAAGGATACAACGGGCATTGACTTTGCGATGGAAGCTAAAACCGCCTACCCTCAACTTGAAATTATTTATGTTACTGCATTTAGTGACCAAAAAGTAGTAGAATCAGCTAATGCAACTCAACCCTTAAATTATATCGTTAAGCCTTGGAATGAGGAACAAATTAAAGTTTCTGTAAATGTAGCATTCAACTATTTAATAGAGAAAATGAAGAAGGATTCTTTAATTGAATGTTTAAGCTTATCGGAATATAAAATTTTAGACTTAATTGCAAAACAAAAAAAGAGTAAAGAAATTGCAGAAATCTTATTTATTGCTGAAAAAACAGTACGAAACCATCGATATAACATAATCAAAAAATTGAATTTACCGAATGACAATAACAGCCTTCTTAAATGGGCTATTACCCATTTTAATTCCTAATTTTTTTATTATGGGTTCATTTTGAGGCATATGCCCTATATAAAATGGAGCTATTCAAGGTATTTTTAAATCCATGGAACTTATCCAGTTTTGAAAACTTATTATGCAACAACTAGGTCGTTTTATTTTTCTTTTTCTAAGCATGGGCATGCATTTTACAAGCCATGCTCAAACCGCTTCTTTTAATATCACTGGCTTAAATGCACAAGATTTTCTAATGTCTAGTATTGGATTATTACCAGGAGCAGCAAGCAATTCCTCTACTATCAATTTTAAAAGTAATTCAACTTGCATTGATATCAAATCTGGTATTGAGGCATTTATTAGTACACAAAATAGCGGGGATTTTGTAATAAACTGTGCTATTGGTCAAGACTTTAATCAATATGGGATTTTGCTTTACCCAAACCCAGTTAAAACTGATTGCAAAATTAAATTCCTACACAAGCCCCCTCTTTCACAATTGTTTAGCTTTCAAATTTGGTCAGTGGATGGAAAACTAATAAAAAAATTTAATGATACGGGTTACAATTTATACCAAGGTAGCAATTTGAATTTAGGCCATTTAGCAGCCGGTAGTTATTTTTTGCAAATTGAATCGATTAAATCTTTAGATGCCATTAAATTTATTAAAGACAACTAAGCGAGCTCACAACATCTTACAAAAATCTTTTTCATTCGTATTTAATTTGGCCTGTTGAGTTATGGGCATAAAAAAAGCCAGTATTGCTACTGACTTTTTTGTCGGGAAGACAGGATTCGAACCTGCGACCCCTTGGTCCCAAACCAAGTGCGCTACCGGCCTGCGCTACTTCCCGTTCCATTACAACTTGCGTTATAAATATTGTTTACCGGTTAGATGTCAAAATAAGAACTTAAGTGCGGAGAGGAAGGGATTCGAACCCTTGGTACAGTTTAACCCGTACGGCAGTTTAGCAAACTACTGATTTCAGCCACTCATCCACCTCTCCTCCGAACCTCTTTCGAGGGGTGCAAAAATAAGCACTGATTCTTTAA
>CANGIZ010000030.1 GCA_947454025.1 Bacteroidota bacterium
CAACCTTCCACCATGGCTGCAGTGTTAGCTTTGGCCGATGAAAAAGTAGAAGAAGTTTGTGCAACAGTAGCGAAGGAAACAGGAGAAGTAGTTGTAGCAGCGAATTACAATTGCCCAGGTCAGTTAGTGATTTCGGGTTCAACAAAAGGCATTGAAGTTGCATGTGAGCAAATGAAAGCAGCTGGTGCGAAAAGAGCATTGGTATTACCAGTTGGAGGTGCATTTCATTCCCCATTAATGGAGCCTGCAAAAATTGAATTAGCCGCTGCAATTAAAGCGACTATTTTCAACACTCCAATATGTCCTGTTTATCAAAATGTAGTGGCAAAAGCTGTAACGGATCCTGCTCAAATACAGGAAAATTTGATTGCTCAATTAACAGGTGCGGTTAAGTGGACGCAAACAGTACAAGCCATGGTAAATGATGGTGCAACTGCATTTACCGAGGTAGGTCCTGGTAAAGTACTGCAAGGATTGGTGCAAAAGATTCATAAAGAAGCAGTTGTAGCAGGAGTACAATAAAATCAAAGCATCTATTTAACATAGAATATATACTAATTGTAGTAAATTTGAAGCCTTTAGGAATAATCCTAGGGGCTTTAAATTTTAAATGAATTAGTGAAGCAATTTCTAAAAATATTGTTTTTATTTTTTTTTGGGTTATTATCCTATCAGTATTCTTTTGCACAACCAACAATCATAAAGGATTTCGCAGCATCTAATAATAATGGGACAAGTTATGGTACGAACGTAGCGATATGTATAAATAGTCCATTTACCTTAAAGTTTACACCAAGGGTAGCCTTAAAATATTATATCTACAAATCTACAGATGGTGGATCAACTTGGGTGTCAACATCTGTAGATCCAAGCATAACTTATGCTAACGTAACTGTATTTAGTTACCCAGCTTTTTCAGTGGACACAAAACTTAGAATTTTTTATACAACTGATTATCAAACGGTTGGTGTACCATTGAGTTCTTATACATTTTCAGATGAAATAATTACTTTAACAGTAAACCCATTGCCTATTGTTAACAATGTAAGTTTAGGTCAATCTATATTATGTCAAAATTCAAATACGCTTGCATCAAATTATACACCCAGTGGTGTTTGGAGTTCAGATGATTTAACAGTTGCGACAATTAATTCTTCATCAGGAGCCATTGCTGCTATTGGGGCAGGTATTGCAATAATATCGTACACTGTAACCGACAATAATAATTGTGTTTCTATAAAAACTGCTGCATTAACAGTTAATCCAACTCCTATAATTAATTCTTATAATGATGCGGTTTGTAGTGGACAACAATATTCTGTTATACCAAATGGATCTGTACCATCAGGTACTACATTTGCTTGGTTAACACCAACTACTAATGCTCAAAATTTGGGTGATTTGACTGGGATGGCTCCTTCTGGTACAAGTACACAAACTACTGTAAATGCATTATTAACCAACAACACCAATACGATTCTTTCGGCTACTTATTCTATTACTGCTACGAAGGGTGCTTGTTCAAGTGCTTTTAATCTTACTTTGTCTGTAACACCTAAGCCATTAATAATAGATAGAAATTACCAAGCCTGTAGTGGTGCTGGATTTACAGATCCAGTATCAAACGGAAATGGAAATATAGTTCCAGCAGGTATTACTTATTATTGGTCTTCACCAACAGTTCCAGCAGGTATTACGAATCAAGCTGCATCTGGAACGCCTACTCCAACAGTATTTGGCGCAAATTTAATTAATAGTACCAATGGGACTTTATCTGTAACTTATACGATTAGTACATATTATGCAGGATGTCAAGGAACTACTTATACTGAAACTGTATATGTAAATCCAACACCAAACATTTTCGCAAAAGCAGCTGCTATTTGTAGCAATACTAATTTTACTATTCCAATAAATAATGGTACTGATATCGTTCCAGTCTCTACTACGTATACTTGGAATGCGCCTGTTGTAAATGGAATTTCAGGAACACAAGCTGGTACAAATACGAGTACAGTTACAGGAATACTTAGCAATACAACTATTTCAACAATTAGTGTTCAATATATATTAACTCCTACCTCTGGAACTCCTACAATTGGTTATTGTTCTGGAAGTCCATTCAATGTAGTTGTTACAGTATATCCTGTTCCAGTGATTGCAAATGTGCCTGCAATTTCAACTTCGAGTAGTGTGCAATTTAATTATCCAATAGGACAAGCTGGAGATAAAATTCCTGTTGGTACAACTTATTTTTGGGGTGCACCTGCAGCACCGGTTGGGCTTACTGGTGGTGTTGCTTCTGCTACACAAACACAAACTAGTTTAAATGGAACATTAATAAATCCAACCGGGTCTGCTTTGGATGCGATTTATACTATTGTTCCTTCTTTTAATAATTGTCAGGGTAATAGTTTTACTTTGACAGTAAGGGTTTATCCGAGACCAATCATTGGTTCAAAGACTGCAACTATTTGTAGTGGTCAAAGTTTTGGTCCAATTCCATTAACAGATGGAGTAAATGGAGATGTAATTCCCGGAGGCACTACTTATAGCTGGTCTGCGCCAGTTGTTACTGGAATTACAGGTACAGTTTCTGCAACTGCAGTTGGAACCATTAGCGGTACCATAAGCAACAATACCAATAATCCAATTACTGTTATATATGTGGTCACACCTTATGCAAATCCACAAGCGGGTGATCCATTTAATGTAGTTGTTGTTGTAAACCCTTTGCCAGTTGCCTCCATTTTAATTACAGAAAATTCAGGATTAAATGCAAATGATCAGATCATATGTAACGATGTAAATGCAAAATTTGCAGCTTTACCAGTCGTGGGTTCGCTAACTGATTATAATTACACATGGGCAGTTCCCTTAGGGGCTATAGCACCTGGGAATGTCGTAAGTTTTAGTAGTAATATAGCAGGATCTTATGGTCTTAATCTTGTAAATATAAGTACCGGATGTACTAGTGCTGTTCAAACTACAACAAGTTTAACTGTCAATCCAGTTCCAACTGTGGGTGGAATTGTGGGTGCGAATAATGTTTGTGTGAATAGTACTATTACACTTTCAACATCAAATGTTTCGGGAGGTTCAGGTACTTACAGTTATTATTATTGGTATGATAACAATTCACTCGTAGCTCCATTTACAAGTCCAAGTGTGAATGTTACAGGCGTAAATGCTGGAGATGGATTAATCACATATAAAGTTCAAGACAATCTTGGTTGTTATTCTGCTATGAGTTCAATATTTACTTTGCATGTGAATGCGCTTCCATTAGCACCTACTGCAAATTCTATAAATCAGCCATATGATGGATTATCTCATACAGGTGCAGCCATTGTAACTAATCCATTATCAGAACAAATTGATTGGTGGTTAAATAATACAGGACTTGCAACTTCAGTTGCGCCAACCGCAACAAATGTAGGACCAACCATTACTAAATATGCTACAGCAAGAAATACTACAACTGGATGTGTTAGTGCAAGAAGAACTACAGTTTCAGTAACTATCACTTCTAAAACATTAACTATAACCGCTACAGATTTCACTAAAACATATGATAGAATAGCATACACTGGAGGTAATGGGGTTACTTATAACGGTTTTGCAAATGGAGAAAATGAATCTGTATTATCTGGAACATTAACATATGGGGGCACTGCACAAAATGCAATAAATGCCGGTACTTACACAATTGTACCAACAGGATTAAGCTCAGGAAATTATTCAATTAGAATGATTCCAGGAAAATTAGTTGTCAATGCAAAAGCATTAACTATCTCTGGCGCTACAGTTCAAAATAAAATTTATGACGCTACAGATATTGCTAACATGGATGCAGGTACATTAAATGGTGTTATTGTTGGAGATATTGCGAATGTGACCTTAAATAGAATTGCGAAATTTTCTTCAAAAAATGTAGGATCAAATTTAGTAATAACTTCTTTGAGTACAATTTCCGGCACTGCTGCTTCAAATTATGTATTAGATCCCACCATAAATGTAAAAGCAAGTATCACTGAGAAATATATTGATGCAATTGATATTGTTACCTCTGACAAGGTATATGATGCGACAACGACTGCAAATGTAACGGGTGGTTCATTCAAAGTTGCTATTCCGCCTGGGACAGGAAGTAATAATGATAATACACCTTATACGATAGATAAGATCCAATTAAAACCTTCTGGTTATTTTGCTAGTAAGGATGTTGGAGCTAATATCAATATTGTTTCTACTTCTATAATTACTGGGGCTGATTCATCAAATTATATTTTAAATTCTCCAACACTTAGTTCGAGAAATATCACTCCAAAGGCGTTAAGTATGACGGGTCTAACTGTGACTAATTCTAAGATTTATGATGGTACTACGAATGCGGTTGTTTCTGGCACTCCTTTATTGCTGAAAGGCGAGGCAATAGGTACTGGCACAGTTAATGACGGATTACCGTATAATGATGATGTTGTTTCAATTACAGGCAGTCCAATTGGCACATATAATAATAAAGATGTTCTTACTGGTAATACAGTAAGTTTTAGTGGATTAAGTTTGACAGGAGCAAATGCAAATAATTATTCTTTAACATTCCAAAGCAATGCAACTTCAAGCATTCTGGCGAAGAACTTAACAATGTTTGGTTTAAGTGTTCCTGCTTCAAAAATATATGATGGAACAACTAGTTCAGTTGTATATGGAAAAGCTCAATTAAAGAGTACAGAGGCGCCGAATTCTGGAGATGTATTGGATGGGAAACCATATACTGGCGATGATGTTTCAATTACAGGAACCCCTATTGGAAATTATAATAGTAAAAATGTAACGACTGCAATTTATGTACAATATAGTGGTTTGTCGATTTCAGGAACCGAGGCGTCAAATTATAATTTAATAATCCAAGCCAATGATTCTAGTAAAATTGCGCCACTTAATATTAATGTAGTTGCAAATAAGCAATCAAAAATTTATGGCGAAGTTGATCCTGCTTTTACTTATTTAATTGATCCAATAATTGTAGGAGATAGTGTTACTGGAGTTTTGGGAAGAGTTGCTGGCGAAAATGTAGGACTATATCAAATTAATATTGGTTCATTAACAATGGGTGAAAATTATACTATCACTTATACAAAAAATGATTTATCAATTTTGCCTGCAGCTATAGTAGTAAAACCCAGCCCTATTATTAGAACTTATGGTGATGCGCCACTACCAAATTCATTTACCACTAGTAATTTTCAAGCAACTGGACTTGTAAATGGAGAATCAATTGATTTAATCACAGTGCATTTGCCAACAAGTGTGGGGAGTGGTAATGCATTTAAAGATACTGTTGGTACTTATTTAAATGCGGTGAGAGTAGATAATCCATATTCTAGTACATTCAATTTGTCTAACTATCAGTTTAGTTTTTTACCCACAAATATTGTTGTTGAAAAATATGAAATTTATATTTCGGCAGATGATAAACAAAAGCGAATGTCTCAGGCGGATCCCCCTTTAACTTATTTAATTTCTAGACCACTTGTTGATGGTGATAGCTTGAGCGGTTCATTGACGAGAGTTCCAGGTGAAGAAGTAGGATATTATTCGATATTACAAGGAACATTAAAAACAAATAATAACTATTCAGTTATATATATACCTGGTACATTAGAGATACAAACTATTGAAAGGATATTAGTTGTTCCAAATGCATTCACTCCAAATAATGATGGATTGAATGATATTTTAAAAATAATTTACAATTCTACAATTGTTTCTATCAATTATTTTAAAATATTTAATAGAACAGGTGGTCAAATATTTGAGACAAGAAATATTAGCGAGGGATGGAACGGGAAAATAAATGGTTTAGATGCACCTGCTGATGCTTATTTTTGGATTGTTGAGTACAATACTTGGGATAATAAAATTTATAAAACAAAGGGTAGTTTTTTACTTCTCAAATAATTAAGTATTGAAAAACAAACTATCTATATTAATTATTTCACTTATAATGGCTAACACTGTACAAGCTCAAGATATTGTATTGTCACAGCCCTTTGTTTCGAGTCAATTTCTTAGTCCAGCTGCAGTAGGTAGTGGATTGTATGCTAGCAGAATTCAAAGTAATATTAAAGCGCAGTTGATTGATGGCAATAACTTGTATCGAACTATAGTTGTAGGGTATGATACTAGATTTAAAGCTGCGGATAATAATAGTAAAAACTATTTAGGTATTGGTGGACAAGTTATGTCAGATCAAGTAATGAATGGTGTCATGCAAAGTAATTTTATAACATTTAATATGGCATATCATATTTACCTAGATAAGAACTTATACAAAAACTTTTCACTTGGCTTTGGTTCAATATTTGCTCAAACTACTTTAGATAAAAGCAAGCTAATATTTGCTGATCAATATGATTATAGAGCTATATATACTGGGACTCAATCAACTGAAGTTTTACCTTCATTTCCCTCTGAGTTTTCTGCTAATGCTGGCTTACTTTATACGCAACACGATGATCAGAAATTTATTCAAACTGGAGTAACTGCTTCATTTTTTTCAAAGCCTAATCTTACTTACTCATTAACGAATGTGGCACCTGAAGCTAATTACAGAGCTTTTGCAAATATCGAATTGCCTTTTTGGGATTATTATACAGTTGCAATACATGCAAATTTGTTACAAAACAAATCTAAAAGTCAATTTTATGTAGGGGCAACAATTGGGGTACCGATATCATATAACCAAGAAGATGTAAAAAGAATTTATTTTGGTTGTTATTATAAAAACAATGAAGCGATTGTACCCACTGTATCCTTAATTTCGGATAAATATATTTTTGGAGTCAGCTATGATATTTACAATTCAAATATCACAGGATCAAATTTAAGATTGAGTAGTTTTGAATTAACTATATCTTCTTCGTTTGGGAACAAAAAGACAGATTTATTTAGAACTATTTTTGATTAATTCAGGGTTTAAAAATCAATCGAACAGTTTACCCATTCAGGATCAAATCCACTATTGTATTTACGGTAAAAGTTTAAAGCAGGTTCATTCCAATCCAGTGCTTGCCAATTCATACCTTTAAAGTTTTTTACTTTAGCTTCTAGGATAAGGGCATCAAATAATAAGCTTCCAATTTTATGTCCACGCATATTTTCAGCCACCACTAAGTCTTCTAAATACATTCTTTGTCCTTTCCAAGTAGAATAGCGAATATAATACAAAGCCATGCCTTCCACGCGACCATTCACTTCAGCTACTAATGCCCACCATACTGGCTTATCGCCGAATCCACTTTCTACAAAATGATCAAAGCTCACCACTACTTGTTCAGGCGCTTTTTCATAAACAGCTAGTTCATGAATTAGTTCCATCATACGTGTGCAATCTTCTTTTTTAGCAGGGCGAATGTTGATATCCATAGATATTGTATAAAAGTAATTTAAAGTGTAGTTATGCTTGCGCTTTTGCCAATGCTTGTGCTAAATCGGCTTCTAAATCTTCGATATTTTCAATGCCCACACTCATACGAATTAACCCATCGGTGATGCCGTATTTTTCTCTTTCTGTTTTTGGAATACTCATGTGTGTCATGCTTGCAGGATGGGATACTAAAGTGTCCACGGTTCCTAATGAAACTGCTCTCGTGCAAACTTCCACTGCATTGATAAATTTCTTTCCCGCTTCAATGCCTCCTTTTAATTCAAAACTAATTAAAGGGGCGTGTTGTTTCATTTGCTTTTTAGCAATTTCGTGATGTGGATGTGATACAAGGCCAGTATAATTAACATGTGCTATCGCTGGATGGTTATCTAAATAAGCGGCCACCTTCGCTGCATTGCTGCAATGTTTTTCCATTCTCAATTCTAATGTCTTCATGCCTTGTATTAATAAGTAGGCATCAAATGCATTGCTATTGCCACCTAGTAATGCATGCCATTTCCAAACCTTTGTATTCATGAAGTTTAAGTCCTTGCCCAATAATACACCATGTAATGCACTACCATGTCCATTTAAAAATTTTGTAGCAGAATGAAATACATAATCAGCGCCTAATGCAAAGGGTTGTTGCAAATAAGGGGTTGCCACTGTATTATCCACTGAAACTTTTATACCATGTGCTTTTGCTATTTTACAAACAGCGGCAATGTCCACACATTGTAATGTAGGATTAGCTGGTGTTTCTAAATGTATCAATTTGGTTGAAGGATTTGCTTTAATGGTCTCAATCAATAAAGCTTCGTCATGAATATCAATCAATATTATTTTCACACCTGCTTCTTGTAAAACTTTTTGCATTAACTCTTGTGATCCACCATATAAGGAATAGTGTGATATTAATGTATCGCCTGCACTAAGGTTACTAAAAAATAAAGTAGTCATTGCAGCTTGTCCACTTGCGTGTAACAATGCTTTCACCTGTAAAGGTTCGCCTTGCTCATTCTTTAGTCCATGTGCTTCTAGTGCTTCAATGGTTTGTTCGGCTGCCGTAAAAGTAGGATTGCCCCAACGTGTATACAATCTTGTTTTATCGTCACCTTTAAATCGATCCATTCCTTCTTCGGCCGAACTGAAAGTAAAAGTAGATGTTGCATAAATAGGAGTGGTATGGGAATAGTTGTCATTTTCGTGGTCAGCTGTATGTAATGTTACTGTGCTAATTCCTTTAAATATTTTCTTTCCCATAACTTCAATTTATTTGTATGTAATGTAGTTTATTATTTTAGTATGCCCACTTAACCCAAGCTGCACCCCATGTGAATCCACCACCGAATGCGGCTAAAATTAGATTGTCTCCTTTCTTAAGTTGAGATTCCCATTCCCATAAACAAAGTGGGATGGTGGCAGCGGTTGTGTTGCCATATTTTTGAATATTGATCATTACTTTTTCCTTAGGTATTCCTGCGCGATTTGCTGTTGCGTCAATAATTCTTAAATTGGCTTGGTGTGGCACTAACCAGGTAATATCATCACCTGTTAAATGATGCTTTTCTAATAAATCGGCTGTCACATCGGCCATGCCTTTTACAGCAAATTTAAATACGGGTTGACCGTCTTGGAATGCAAAGTGTTCTTTAGCCATAACCGTTTCAACAGTGGCTGGTTTTAAGCTACCTCCTGCTTTAATATGTAAATACTCACGACCACTTCCATCGCTTTTTAATATGGCGTCTTGGAAACCATTCTCATCCGCACTTGGTTCTAATAAAACGGCACCAGCTCCATCACCAAATATGATACAAGTGGCACGATCGGTATAGTCAATTATAGAACTCATTTTATCTACACCTACAACAATTACTTTTTTATAGCGGCCTCCTTCAATAAAACTTGCTCCGGTATGTAATGCAAATAAAAATCCGCTACAAGCTGCACCTAAATCAAAACCAAATGCATTTTTGGCACCTAGTTTATCGCCAATAATATTTGCAGTGGCTGGGAATACCATATCTGGAGTTACGGTTGCACAAATAATGCAATCAATCTCCATTGGGTCTAAGTTCTTTTTACGTAAAATTTCCTCAATGGCTTTTACTGCCATGTCCGAGCTCGCTTTTCCAGGTTCTCTTAAAATACGTCTTTCTGAAATTCCGGTTCTTGTACGAATCCATTCATCGTTGGTATCCACCATTTTTTCAAGGTCAAAATTGGTCAATTTGGTCTCTGGAACATATCCTCCAACCGAGGTAATCGCAGCTTTTACAGTTTGTGGCATAGCTTGTTTATTAATTTGGCTTACAAATATCCAATTTTTTGGCTAAGAATAGCGTCAAAAGGCCATTTTTCATGTCTTATACGTTAATTTTGAGGCCAATATGATCGCATTTTTAAGAGGCAATTTTGTACAAGTAACCCCGGCCAAACTTATCGTGGACGTGGGGGGTGTTGGCTACGAAGTAAATATTAGCTTACATACCTATGAAGCCATTTCTAAAAAAGAGAATGGACAATTACATACCTATTTACATATTACTGAAAATGCGCAGGTACTTTTCGGTTTTCATGAATTGCAGGAGAAAGAATTATTCCTGCATTTAATTAGTGTTTCAGGTGTTGGGGCAACTACTGCGAGAATGATGTTGTCGGGTATGCAACCCGATGAAATTATTAGGGCAATAGTGCAAGGAGATGCTCGACAATTGGAAGCCATAAAAGGTATTGGTAAAAAATCGGCTGAGCGATTGGTACTTGAATTAAAAGACAAGTTATCTAAAATTAGCATGAACAATAATCCACTTGGTGGATTTGCAGTTGCACAAGTGAATCCTCATCAGGATGCGATTCAAGCATTGATTGCATTGGGCATACAAAAAGCTGTTGCTGAAAAAGCGGTAGATAAAACCATTAAACTGGAAGGTGCCGACTTAAATTTAGAAACCTTAATTAAAGCAGCGCTTAAAAATTGTTAAAGCAATCTTCTTTCATTGAAATTAAGAAATGTTATAGTATGCTGTGTTTTATTACTCCTCAATAAGGGGTATATAATCGCGCAGGTAAAAGTTGCTGATACTTTAAAAAGTAAAAATAAGGATACGGTTCATTATGCTATTCGTGATCGACGAGGAGATTTTTTATCACAGCCCAGTAATAATCCATTTGATTTAAGAGATTCTAGTTTTATAAAAAGAAACATAGAGTATGATCCACTTACAAAGCAATATTATATTAGGGAGTTTGTCAATGGGAAATTAGTAAAATTACCAGCCACTTTAAGCTTTGATGAGTTTTGGAAATTAAAATCAGATAAAGACGAAAAATCTTATTTCTCTCAGCGTGCAAATTCCTTAGGGGTGTTGAATCGTAAAATGGCACGCCCAAAAGCAAAAGTATACAATAGTTATTTTGACAGATTATTTGGCAAAACTGGTTCGGATTTGAAATTGGATTTTAAACCTGTTGGAGAAATAAATATTAAAGCAGGTTATCAAGGACAAACTGTAATGAATCCGACACTGCCAGAACGAGCCCGTTCCAATGGTGGTTTTGATTTTGATGCAAGCACTAATTTTAGCATGAATGCCAGCATCGGAGATAAATTAAAGTTCCCTGTAAATTTCAACACTTTGTCTAACCTAGGATTTGACAACCAAATCAAATTAAATTATAAAGGCAAGAAAGACGAGATTATAAAAAGTATCGAAGCGGGTAATATTAATTATGCTTCAAGGAGTACTTTAATTCCAAGCACACAAAATTTATTTGGTATCAAGACTCAATTGCAATTTGGAAGGTTGTTTATCACTGCAGCAATTGCGAATCAAAAATCGCAACGACAATCTATGAATTTGCAGGGCGGAGCTACTACACAAAAATTTCAAAAACGTTTAAGCGATTACGAAGAAAACAGACACTTTTTATTAGCGCAATATTTTAGAAACAATTACAATAAGGCAATGGCTTCTTTGCCCTTGGTTAACTCACAAGCGCAAATTAAAAGAATCGAAGTTTGGGTAACCAATCGGAATGGCCAAACGACCAATGCGCGAGATGTAGTTGGTTTAGCTGATATCGGAGAGCCGCAGCCGCATAATAACAGATGGCAGGGTTCTGCAAGTCCTTATCCCGACAATAGTGCCAATAATTTATATAGTACTTTAAACAATAATCCAGCTTCAAGAAGTCCTTCTGGAATTGCGTCAATTTTATCATCTGAAGGGATGCGATCTTCCGAAGATTATGAACGTACTTTTGCAAGAAAGTTAACGGAAAACGAATATTTTTTCAATCCACAAGTTGGCTTTTTGTCTTTAAACATTCCATTACAGGCCGATGAAGTGTTGGGGGTGGCTTTTCAATATACTTATAATGGTAAAGTTTTTCAGGTGGGAGAGTTCTCCGATAATATTGCTTTGAATCCTAATAATGGTGTGCAACAAATTATGTTCTTGAAATTATTAAAAGCAACTACACAAAGAACCGATTTGCCGATATGGGATTTAATGATGAAGAACGTATATTCTTTGGATTTGTTTGGATCTATTCAACAACAAGACTTTCAATTAAATGTTTTGTATGATGCGCCAAGTGCGGGATTAAAAAGGTATTTGCCTGTAACTAATGCCGCTGTGGATGGACAGTCTTTAATAAAAATATTACAATTGGACCGATTAAATAATCATAACGATCCACAACCCGATGGTATGTTTGACTATGTGGAAGGATATACCGTGCTTTCCAAAATGGGAAGAATTGTATTTCCATTGTTGGAGCCCTTTGGAGCAGATTTAAAAAACATTGCATTTAAAGGTTTGGATAGCACTATCGCAAATAAATATACGTTCCCACAATTGTATCGAAACATAAAATCGGAGGCGCAAACTTTCACCAACTTGGATCGATTTGTAATGGAAGGTCAAGTAAAAGGAAGTAGTGGAGGTGCAGAAATTAGTTTGAATGCATTTAATGTGCCTCCTGGTTCGGTAAGTGTTCGTGCCGGCGGACAAATTTTAAAAGAAGGTGTAGATTATATTGTAGATTATGGTTCAGGAACTGTTCGTATCATTAATCCTGGAATTTTAAGTTCTAATATTCCAGTGAATGTTTCTTTTGAAAACAATTTAGGATTCGGTTTTCAGGAAAGAGGATTTAGAGCTTTGCGTTTGGATTATATGGCTAGCAAAAATTTCAACCTTGGTTTTTCAACCCAAAGATTAAGTGAACGCCCTTTCTTTACAAAAACGAATTTTGGATCAGATCCAATTAAAAATGCGATGTATGGATTTGATTTTAATTATAAAGCCGAATTGCCAAGTGTTACAAGGGCTTTAAATAAATTACCTTTTTATAAAACAAAAGCTAAATCCTATTTAACAGCATACGGCGAAGCGGCATACTTGCAGCCAGGTCATGCACAACAAATTGGTAAAGGAGGAAGCGGCGTTGTTTATTTAGATGATTTTGAAGCAACACGTACCGATATTGATTTACGTTTTCCATTTACTGCATGGGCATTGGCTTCTACACCCATGGATCGTTTTAAGGAAGGTAACTTGTCCGATAATTTAGACTACAATAAAAATAGAGCAAGGCTTTCATGGTATACCATTGAACCTACATTGCAAGACCGTAATAGCCCTAATAATCCTTTAAGTGGCAATACTTCCTTATTGAGTGACCCAAGAGTAAGGCAGGTGTTTACGAATGAGTTGTTTCCTAACAAAACAACAAATATCACCGATGTACAATTGCCAACATTTGACTTAACTTATTATCCAAAAGATCGTGGACCTTACAACTATAATTACAAGGACTTGGATGGCACAGGTAAATTTAAAAATCCAACTGATAAGTGGGGTGGTATTATGCGTGCATTGGATCAAACCGATTTTGAAACCAGTATCATTGAATATGTAGAATTTTGGGTACAAGATCCATTTATAAAATCACCTGCTAGCAAAGGTAAATTGGTTTTGAACTTAGGAAATGTAAGTGAAGACATATTAAGAGATGGACGTCGTTTTTATGAAAATGGTATGCCAACGCCTACTATTCCTGCTCAAATTGATAGTTCAATTTGGGGTAAGGTACCTGTTAATCCGATTCAAGTAACCAATGCATTTAGTAATAATGCAGACGATAGGAAATTTCAGGATGTTGGGTTAGACGGTATGAATGACGACGAAGAACGTGCGAAAAGGACTGACGTGATTAGTCAAATCACCAATCCAATTGTAGCGCAACAATTTAACAAGGATCCATCGGCCGATAACTATGTATGGTATCGTGATGCACAATATGATGCAAGCAATACCGGAATTTTAGGCAGGTATAAATATTTTAATAACCCACAAGGCAACTCTGCATTGGCGGGTTCAAGTCAATTTAGTAGTGCATCTACTTTGCTTCCAGATAATGAGGATTTAAATAGAGACAATACCTTAAACGAAACCGAAGCCTATTTTGAATATGAAATTCCTTTACAAAAAAATAGCATGGGTGTAGGTGCTACCAAATATGTAACGGATGCCAAAACAGTGAATGTAACATTGGCAGATGGTAGCAAGAGTGTGGAGAATTGGTATTTATTTAGAGTGCCAGTAAAATCGTATTCAGATTCAGTGGGCGGTATTAAAGATTTTAAATCCATTCGTTTTTTAAGAATGTATTTAACAGGCTTTGAGGATTCTATCACACTTCGTTTTGCTAAATTTAGTTTAGTGCGCAACCAGTGGAGGCAATATATGTACGAGGTAGATAGCACTGGCAATTATACGCCTATCTCTGCAACCTCAAATTCAACAGTGAATACTTTGGCAGTGAGTATCGAAGAAAATGGAAGCCGTACACCTGTGAATTATGTGATCCCTCCTGGCATTGAGCGTGTTCAGTTGTTAAGTAATAATGGAGTGAACTTATTACAGAACGAACAAGCCTTAAGTGTGCAATTGCATAATTTAGAGAAAGGGAAATCAGCGAGAGGCGTATTTAAGACTATGAATGTAGACATTCGGAAGTATGGAAAAATGTCTTTATTCTTACACGCTGAAAATAAAAATAATCTTGCACAAACAGAACATGGAGTAGTTACAGCAGTTATCAGAATGGGTCAGGATTTTCAAAACAACTATTATGAAATTCGTATACCATTAACAACCACGCAGCAAAAAGCCTATTCTAATGCCGAAGCGAATTTGGTTTGGCCTTTGGAAAACGAGTTGAATTTAAGTTTGAGTGATTTGGTAAATCTAAAATTAGAAAGAGACAAACAACATTATTCTTACACTAATAAATTTGCACAAAATCATGCCGGTACCAATCAGCGTTATGCTGTAATGGGTAATCCTAACTTGGGGGAAGTGCGTGGTATTATGATTGCATTTGAAAACACGTCCAACCAACAATTCATGGATGCTGAAGTTTGGGTAAATGAATTAAGATTGTCCGATTTGGATGAACGTGGCTCATGGGCAGCTTTGGGTAGAATGGATTTAGTGATGGCGGATTTAGGAACATTGGCGGTATCAGTGAACAATCGTACTGCAGGTTTTGGCACGATTGAACAAAATATGAATCAAAGAGCGAAAACAGGATTAACACAATTAGACATTGCTACAAATATTGACGCTGGTAAATTATTGCCAAAGCAAGCGCGTCTTTCTTTACCCGTTTTTGCTAGTATTAATAAGTCCATTGAAACACCTTTGTATGATCCGTTTGATAAAGACATTTTATATCAGGATAAGATGAACGCTTTAACGGGCCCTAAGAAAGATTCGGTTCGCAATGCATCTGCTGATCAAACCACCATAAAAACATTGAATTTCACTAATGTGAGATTCCTGCCAGGAAAAAATCCAGGTTTGTTGAGTATTAGTAATTTAGATTTTAGTTATTCTTATTCCCAATTATTACAAACCAGTCCGTTAATTGAAGCCAATAAAATGGTGAAGCAAAGAGGGGCAATTGGGTATACTTATAATCATACTGCAAAGCCTATTGAACCTTTTAAAAAATTATTACGTAATAGTTCACCTTGGTTGGCTTGGGCAAAAGATATTAATCTGAATCCATCACCTAGCTTAATTAGTTTTAGAACTTCATTGGATCGCCAGTATGGTGAATTTACTCCAAGAGTAGTAAGTTCATATGATGGCACTACCGATAAAGTGGAAACCACCTATAATAAATACTTTACCATGGTGCGTTTGTTTAATATGAGATGGCCTTTAACAAGATCATTGAATATGGATTTTAATGCAACCATGAATTCAAGAATTGATGAGCCAGATGGTCCAATTAATACTCAAATTAAAAGAGATTCAGTTACCAGAATGTTATTTGGAGGAGGCCGTAATACCTTGTATAATCAGCGCTTAACCATGCGTTATGATTTGCCTACCAATAAATTCCCATTAACCAACTGGATTGTATCAAGTTATAATTTCTCAACGAATTACAATTGGATTGGCGCCAGCAGATTGGCACAAACCTTGGGAAATACGATTGAGAATACATTGTCACAGCAAATAAATACACAGTTTAATTTTTCAGCTTTGTATAAATTATCAAAGTTGATTAATGCGGCTATAACCAATGGATACAATACTGGTAGACAAAATATAAACAACCCATTAGCAACTAAAATTTTAATTTCAAAAGAGGAAGCATTAAAAGGTTTGATAGGTAAGGCCCGTGATAGTGCATATAAAAAATGGAAGGAAGCAAAACGTCAAGAAAGAATTGCACAAAGAGTGTTAAAAGCGAATGAGCCTATCAATGTCCCAGAATCAGTTAAATCGGTTGCAAGATTCTTAACCATGTTGCAAACGGCGAATGTCGATTATGGCGAGAATTTCAATAGCAGATTGCCGGGTTACATGTCGGGTGTACAATTCTTAGATAAAACATTTACAGGCCTTGCTCCAAGTATTGATTATATGTTTGGCTATCAACCTGACTCGAGTTGGTTAAATGCGCAAGAGAAAAAAGGGAACCTTTCTCGAGACCCAGCATTTAATATGGTATTCAGACAAACCTTTGATCAAAAATTAACAGCAAGGATATTATTAGAGCCGATCAAAACTTTAATGATCAATATTAATTTTAATAAATCATTTTCAAAAGAATATTCAGAATTATATAAAGACACCAGCTTTAGTTTATCAGGTATCAGAACCCATGCCAATCCATTGTCGGCAGGGGGATTTAATATTAGCTATATGGCTTTAAATACATTCTTCGACAATCATGATCCCAACGTGATTTCATTACAGTTTAAAGCTTTCCAAAATTACCGAAGCACTATTTCACATCGATTAGCAAACGATGGTAAATTGTCCGATACTACTTATGCATTGGGCTATGGTCGTTATGCGCAAGATGTTTTGATTCCATCATTTATTGCCGCCTACACTGGGCAGGATCCCAAAAAGGTATCTTTATTAAATCAACAAAATAACAGCATTCGCTCTAATCCATTTACAGGCATGTTGCCAAGACCCAACTGGACTTTAATGTACAGCGGTCTTTCCAAAGTTCCTGCATTAGCGGAGTATTTTACCAATATTACCTTAACCAATGGGTACAATGGTAGTTTAGCTATGAATAGTTTTACAAGTGCATTGGATTTCACTATGGATCCAATTAACAAATACCATACAACAGGATTTATGCTAAATGGAAACTTCGTTCCGTATTTCTTAATTCCGAATGTAACAATTAGTGAGAGAATGGAGCCATTGATTGGCCTTAATCTTACTACCGTGAATCAGTGGTCATTGCGTTTTGAATATAAAAAGAGTAGGATGCTTTCGTTGAGTTTGATCGACTATCAATTAAGTGAAAACAATAGTAAGGAATGGGTGATTGGTACCAGTTGGCGTAAAAAAGGATTGAGGTTGCCGTTTGATATCCCAGGCTTAAACAATAACAAGTTAAACAATGATTTAACTTTCCGATTCGATATGTCTATGCGTGATGTTTACAATAGCAATAGTCGATTAGACCAAACCAATGCTTATGGAACTGGTGGACAAAAGGAAATTACCTTACAGCCATCCATCGACTATGTATTGAATAGTAAAATCAACTTAAAATTCTTCTTCGATCAACGAAGAGCAACTCCTTATATTTCATCTTCACCACCTATCGTGAATACAAGGGCAGGAGTGAATGTTAGAATTGCTTTGTAATATTAGAATTGTTTTGTTGTCACCCATTTTAACATCACTTTCCAAGTTACTTTTTTACCATATAGTAAAATACCGGTGCGATATATTTTACCGCTTAGCCAAGTTGTAAATAAAAAGCCTGCAATTAAAATAGCCATACTTAATCCAAGTTCCCAATAACTTACAGCACTAGGTACACCATAGGCTACTCTTGCCATCATTACCATGGGAGAACTAAATGGGATCATACTTGCCCAAAATGCAATGGGGGTGTTTGGGTTTTGTGTAACCATATTGGTAATAAGATAAGAAAATATCAAGGGCATGGTAATAGGGAACATGAGGCTTTGCGCATCTTGTGGGTCTTCGTTAACTACACTTCCCACTGCTGCAAAGAGTGCAGAATAAAATAAGAATCCACCCATAAAATAAAATACAAAGCAACTAATAATCAAAGGCCAATTGGCTGTTTGAATGGTATGTTGCATTTGATAAATTTTTGTAGCAGCTTCACTAGCTTGTGCCATACCGCCTGCGCCAGCCATTTGTCCATTGGATTGTTGTAATGCAGCTACTTGATGTTGTACATCTGCTGGAAGCAATCCCATGGCAACACTAGTTAAAGTAATAATAAGGGTAATCCACATTAAAAACTGCGTAAGACCTACAGCACCAATACCAATAATCTTACCCATCATTAATTCAAAAGGTTTTACACTACTTATAATTACTTCTGCAATACGATTTGTTTTTTCTTCCATCACGCCTCGCATCACCATGGCGCCATATATGAACATGGTAATATAAATAAGTAATCCACTTGCGTAACCAATTCCCATGGCTAAACCAGCATTGCTTTCCTTGCTGGAGCCACCTTTGTCCTCATAGGCTTTTAATTCTGCAAATTGAGAGGCGGAATGAATAGAGTCCAATACCGATTGTTGAATGCCTGCTTCTTGTAACATTTGATCTTCAATCGCGCTATTAATTTTAGTAGTGATGGTTTGTTGAAGCGTGAGTCCCATCGACTTTTTGGATCTTAAAATATAGTCTGCTTTTTTCTTATCCTCGAACTTTGGAAGTATTAAAATGTCCGTAAATCCTTTCTTAATATAGTTGACAGTATCTACATCCTTCGGGAAACTAAAACTAATTTGACTGGTATTTTTCAAAGAGGATTGTATAAATCCATTGGGGTCTACCACGGCTATTTCGCGATGTTCCGTTCCTGAGATAGATAAATAGGCCGAACCAGCAATTAAACCCACGATTAATAATGGCATTAAAAAAGTGACAATAATGAATCGTTTATTCTTAACTCTAGTGCTGTATTCTCTTTGTATAATTAACCAAGTCTTATTCATAAAATATTTTTAGTAGTTGGGGGTTATTGATTTTGAAAAGCCCTTGTGCTTGCATGTGTTCCTTCCACAAGTTGAATGAATATGTCATTCAAAGAGGGGAGTTGCTCATTGTAGGCAACAATATTAATATTGTCCTTAATTAATTGGCTTAATACTTGGTTAGTGCTAAAGCCAGGATTAATTTTTACCAATACTTTTTCTTCCTCCTTGCGAACAATATTAAAAATTTCGTTGTCGCCGATATTTTCACAATTGGAGGCCTGTACTGAAAATATATTTTCCTTATACTGTTGCTTAATATCTTTAACCGTACCATCTAAAATCTTCTTCCCTAAATTTACAAGGACAATATGGTCGCAAATTTCTTCCACCTGCTCCATACGGTGCGTGCTAAATATAATAGTAGCTCCTTTTTTTGCTAAGCCATAAATTTCGTCTTTAATAAGGTTGGCATTTAAGGGATCCAATCCACTAAATGGCTCATCCAAAATAATCAACTTAGGTTCATGTAATACGGTAATTACAAACTGCAATTTTTGACTCATGCCCTTACTTAGGTCTTCCACTTTCTTATTCCACCAGCTCTCCATTTCCAATTTTTTGAACCAATATTTGATCCGCTCAGTGGCTTCCCCTTTTGAAAGTCCTTTTAACTGCGCTAAATAAAGTGCTTGCTCTCCAATTTTCATCTTTTTATACATGCCTCTTTCCTCGGGCATGTAACCTATTTTGCTAATATCTTCTATAGGATTGAATGCCTTGCCGTCTAATATAATTTCACCCGCATCTGGGTAAAAAATACCCGTGATCATTCTAAGAAGGGTGGTTTTACCTGCACCATTGGGTCCTAAAAGCCCAAATATGCTTCCTTGCTGAATGTCAAAACTTATATCGTCTACTGCTTTTTGTGTAGCATAAAATTTTTGAAGATGCTTTAAGCTTAATAGCGGGTCCATATGGGAGAATTTTAAGAGAGATTTGAAAACCAAATATAGAAGTAATTCCGTTCAACCAATGCCTCAATTATGCAATGGTTAATTTACAGGAAAGGCGATTTAAAAAAAGGATAATAGGCTATATTCGTACAAATTATAGAATATGATCTTCCCTAAAATGGACAAGAAAATGAGCAAAAAAATGGGGTTTACCTTGCTTTTATGCGCAGTATTGATAGGCTTTAGTAGCTGGGGGTTTTTAGTACATCGAACCATTAATCAATTAGCTATTTATAGTCTTCCTGCTCCCTTACAATCTTATTTTCATTCCGATATGAAGTATTTGGTAGAGAATGCACCTAGGCCAGACATTAGAAGAAATACCGATAAAACGGAGGATACAAAGCACTTTATTGACATAGAAATGTATGGTACAAATGCAATTAATGACATGCCATTGGAATGGGCTGTGGCTGTTAAAAAGTATGGAGTTGATAGCTTGAAAAAGTATGGCTGGGGACCTTATAATGCCATGATGCAACTAGAACATTTGACCAATGCGTTTAAGTTTAAAAACAAGGATAGCATCTTATTTTATGCTGCGGATTTAGGCCATTATCTTGGTGATTTGCATGTACCATTGCATACGACCACCAATTATGACGGTCAGTTAACAGGTCAAAAAGGGTTGCATGGATTGTGGGAGTCTTTTATTCCTGAATTGAAAATCAACCAATATGAGCTTTATAATAACCACAAAGCAACTTATTTAAAGCATCCTGCTGAAGCTTTATGGAAAGACATTCGTCATGCCAATGCTTTATTGCCTGAAATGTTTGCAAAGGAAACGGCTTTAACTGCTAAGTTTAATCCCGAAACCAAGTATAAAGTACAAATGAGATATGGAAAAGAGTCTAAAATGTACACTAAGGAATTTGCCGAAGCCTATGCCTTGGAGTTGGGGCCAACTATTAATGCACAGCTTATTGCATCGGCTAATTTGATTGCTGATTTTTGGTATACAGCCTGGGTGAATGCAGGTAAGCCTGATTTAGGAACTTCAAGAGGTATTTCTAATGAACTTGAAGTTGAATTGAAATCATATCAATCTAATGAATTGATTAAGAATGATTTATTGCTTTCAAAAAAGATTAAATCTCAAGATTAATTTCAAGCTATACCTATAAAAAAGGGCTATTCGTTTTAGAATGAGTAGCCCTTTTTTGGTTGCTTATATTTACGGATTATGCTATTATTTTAGTTGAGTTGCAATGGCAGCGGCAAGCTTTTGGCCATCCATCGCAGCGCTTACAATTCCACCTGCATAGCCCGCTCCTTCCCCACAAGGGTACAGGTTTTTAATTTGGGGGTGTTGAAAGCTGTCTGCGTCCCTTGGAATTCTAACAGGTGAAGATGTCCTACTTTCGGTAGCCACAACAATGGCATCATTCGTATAATATCCTTTCATTTTTTTGCCGAACGCCTTGAATCCTTCTTGTAAAGTATGGTGAACAAAACCCGGAAGTACTTCACTTAAATTAGCGGCCTGAAGACCTGGAAGGTAGCTTGCATTAGGTAGATTGGCTGATAATTTATTCGTGCAAAAGTCAACAAGTCTTGCCGCAGGGGCTACTTGTTTGCAGCCACCAAATTCAAATGTTTTTTGTTCAACAAGTTGCTGAAATTCAAGTAATAGTAATGGGTCACTTAAATTTATACTTGAATTTTTATATAGACCACTTTTCACCAAATATTCAGCTGCTGTGGCAAGGTCAATTTGAACAACCATACCACTATTGGCATAGGGATTATCTCTTTTGCTAGGACTCCATCCGTTTACGACAATCTCTCCCGGGGCAGTGGCAGCCGGAGCAATAATTCCTCCAGGACACATACAAAAACTAAATACCCCACGCTCACTTACTTGTTCCACCAAACTATAGGAAGCGGGAGGCAAGTTAGGCCCACGAACCGCACAATGGTATTGTATGGCATCAATTATGGATTGAGGGTGTTCAACACGCACTCCAAGTGCAAAAGGCTTGGCTTCAATTAAAATGCCTTTTTCTTTAAGTAGTGTAAATATGTCTCTTGCCGAGTGCCCGGTCGCAAGCAATAATGCCTGGGTCGGAAAGCGGTCTCCATCCGAAGTGATGGTTTCTTTAATTTGCCCTTTTTCAATCACCAGGTCAACAAGCTTTTTTTCAAACAATACTTTTCCGCCACTTTGTTCAATCTGCTCCCGCATAGCTGAAATAATATGGGGAAGTTTATTGGTCCCAATATGGGGATGTGCCTCATATAAAATGCGCTCATCTGCTCCAAATTGATAAAACAGTCTTAGGATTTTGTCAATACTGCCACGCTTATTGCTTCGAGTATATAATTTACCGTCGCTATAAGTACCAGCGCCGCCTTCACCAAAGCAATAATTGCTCTCGGGGTTCACGATGCCTTCTTTATTTAATTTTGCTAAATCTCGTCTACGGGAGCGAACATCTTTCCCTCTTTCCAATAAGATGGGTCTAATTCCTAATTGGATGCATTCAAGTGCGGCAAAAAGGCCAGCAGGCCCTGCGCCAATTATGATCACTTCCTTCGCATTGGATGGAAGCTTAGGAAACTCAATTTGGTCCTTATATCGATTAGAGGGAGGTTCATTTACAAAAGCCAAAACGCTCAGATTGACCCACACCTGTTGGCGACTTCTGGCATCGATAGATTGTTTGAGAATATGGTAGCCAGAAATTTGACTTGGGTCTTGCCCAATTGCTTTGGCTAAAACAGCAATAAGGGAGGTCGCATTGGCCGCTTCCTCCGGCTTAACGCGAAGTTGAATTTTTTGTTGCATGGGTTAGGTTTTTATCCTAAAAAAATGCTTACTAGTTGGTGCTAGAAAGGTAAGTCGTCACCTGATTCGCCTGGAGGCATATCAAAGTAACTGTTGTCGGTAGGGGCAGTGTCGCCACCTAATGAAACAGCTTCCATTCTCCAAGCATCAAGGTTGGTAATATAGTTGTCTTTGCCATCCTTGTTCCACTTAGATCCTTTAATATTAAACAATACTTTCACCGTGTCGCCAAGGTTAAAACGGTCAGGCATACTTGTACGGTCTTGAACACATTGGAACTTTACATAATTGGTAATTAATTTGCCATTGATGTCGTCTGATTTTTCAATCACAAACTCCCTGGTTTTAAAGGTTTCTTTTCTCTGTACCGTATCGTATTTGGCAATTAATTTACCGGTTAATTCGTAGCTCATAGTAGTATTTAAGTGCGTAAAGATAGTGTTTAAACTGCATATGAATTGGAGGTAAATCATAAAGCAAATGGTCATTCGTTTTTTTGCAGTTAAATGCGCCATTTATATTCAGAAAATATTTTATAAAAAAAGTGGATAAACTCTAAATTTAACAGAATTTGGACTATCTTGAACGCCTGATTGTACGACAAGAATGTGAGCAAAATGAGTGTTTTAGAGACATGTTAAAAAAATCAAATAAAAAAGTTTTTTTTTCAACAATTGTTTTGAATATTCGCATTCTGATTAACAATTTGGTAATCGGAAATAGAAGTAGAATTATCTTATTTCACTATATAAAGGGTTCGCAAGAAAAATGGCTAAAAGTGCAGATTTAATTTGGAGCAATTGTTTGAAGATCATTAAAGATATTGTCGAATGGCAGCACTTTAAAACATGGTTCGAACCAATTCAGCCCGTAGACTTGAAGGAGAATGTGCTCATGATTCAAGTTCCAAGCCAGTTCTTTTATGAATACATCGAGGAACACTATGTGAACTTATTAGCAAAAACTTTAAAGCGTGAATTAGGAAAAGAGGCAAGATTAGAATACCGCATTATGGTGGACAGCGGTAACAATAAAAAAGGATCTATGGATGTGCCAGCAAGTGGCATGAAAACCTACAATAACAATGAGATGAATTTCCCATTGGTGATTGACAATCCAGTGAAGAATCCATTTGTGATTCCAGGATTGAAAAAAATGCAAATTGATCCGCAATTAAACCACAATTATACCTTCGATTCTTTTATAGAGGGTGATTGCAATAGAGTAGCTCGTCGTGCGGGTAAGACCGTAGCCGAAAAACCTGGAGCCAATTCCTTTAACCCATTGGTAATTTACGGTGGGGTAGGTTTAGGTAAAACACATTTGGCGCAAGCTATCGGAAACGATGTAAAACGCGTGCATCCAAATAAGGTGGTTTTATACGTAAGTTCAGAAAAATTCATCAATCAATTTCAAGACCATAGTCGCAATAATGCTATTAATGATTTCATTCATTTTTATCAATTAATCGATGTATTGATTATTGACGATGTGCAATTCTTTAATCGTGCCGAAAAATCTCAGGATGCGTTTTTCGCCATCTTTAACCACTTACATCAAAGTGGAAAGCAGTTGGTATTAACATCCGACAAAGCACCTAAGGATTTGGAAGGATTACAAGAAAGATTATTAAGTCGTTTCCGTTGGGGTTTGAGTGCTGATATTCAAGTGCCAGACTATGAAACACGTATTGAGATATTAGAGAAGAAGATGAAGGCAGATGGTTTAGAAATGCCTAAGGAAGTAGTGAAGTATGTAGCGTATAATATCAATACCAATGTAAGAGAATTAGAAGGTGCGTTAATATCATTATTAGCCCAGTCTTCATTGAATAAGAAAGAGATTGATGTTGAATTAGCAAAGAAAGTATTACGCAACTTTGTGAAAACAAGTAGCAAGGAAATTACCATTGACGCTATTCAGAAAATGGTATGTGAATTTTTCGAAGTGCCTTATGATAAGTTATTACAAAAAACACGTAAGCGTGAAATTGTACAAGCTCGTCAAATTACAATGTATCTAGCAAAGGCTTTTACAAAAAATTCTTTAAAAACAATTGGAGAACATTTTGGAGGACGTGACCATACTACGGTAATTCACTCTTGTCAAACGGTGAAGGACTTAATGGATACGGATTCTATGTTTAGAGAGAATGTGATGGAGTTGACGCAAAAAGTACAATTAGCAGCCATGTAATTGGGTGAAACCCAGTTATTATATCACTGATTTATATGATATTGGTCCGGATTAAACTTTATTTAGTTTATTCCGGACTTTTTTTAGGAATTTAAAGAATCAGTGCTTATTTTTGCACCCCTCGAAAGAGGTTCGGAGGAGAGGTGGATGAGTGGCTGAAATCAGTAGTTTGCTAAACTGCCG
>CANGIZ010000031.1 GCA_947454025.1 Bacteroidota bacterium
GTGCCACAAACTGTCGCTCTAACCTACTGAGCTACGCCCTCCATTTAGGGTCGCAAAAATACGTTAATTCGGTAATGTATAAAACTTGTTTTGCAACTTTTTATAAAATTATGGTAAAAAAGAGGGTCTTTATTCCTATTTGGGTGCTTAGATAGCCATTTTACGCTATTTTTGAAATACTTCATGCGCGCAATTATGACATATGTACAACAAAACAAGTGGAAATTCTTAGCCACTGTAGTATTAATGGGAGGATTATTTTTTGCATTTAATACTTTTCAATCTAGTTCTTCGGAATCTCCAGAATTAAGACATCGTAAATTGTTGTCTACCATTGGACATTTATTAGAGAGTGAGCATTATAGTCCTCGTAAAATTGACGATCAATTTTCAAAGGATGTTTTTGATGCTTATTTGAAAGCGTTGGATCCTGAAAAGAACTTATTTACACAAATAGATATTGATTCATTAAAGGTTTTTCAAAATAGTATTGATGATGAAATTCATGGGGCTAAAATTCAATTTGAGCCTGCAGTAAGTAATTTATATGACCGTAGATATGCTGAAGCTAAAGTCATTTTCGATTCTATTATCAAACAACCATTCGATTATACGATCAATGATTCATTAAGAATTGATGTTGACAGTATTGCTTATCCAGCAAATGCAAAAGAACGCTATACAAGATGGTATAAAATTGTAAAATATAAATGCTTAGAACGTTATGCAACTTTGATTGAAGAAAGAGAAGCGCATGCAAAAAAAGTAGATACTGCAAAAGTAAAAGTAGAAGATAAATTTATAGTTAAATCCGATTCTGTTTTAGAAGTAGAGGCCAGAAATGCAATTGCTAAATCATATCACAAGAAATTCGAACAGCAGGACAAGACCTTTAATGAAGAAAAAAAGTTTGATGCTTTTTTAAATGCAATTACTGGATTAATGGATCCGCATACCGACTATTTTGCACCGATCGAAAAACGTTCTTTTACGGAACAAATGAGTGGCGTGTTTTACGGAATTGGTGCACAATTGGGTGCCGATGACAATGGCGTGAAATTAGTAAGTATTCAGCCCGGCGGTGCTGCATGGAAGTCGGGACAGTTGGTTGTAAATGATGTAATTATTAAAATTGCACAAGGCAATGAAGAGCCGGTTGATATTGCTGGTTATGAAACGACAGATGCTGTAAAATTAATTAGAGGGGATTTAGGTTCTGAAGTGCGTTTAACAGTGAAGAAACCAGATGGCACCATTAAAGTAGTTGCTTTAAAAAGAGAAAAAATTGTATTAGATGAAGGCTATGCACGCAGTGTAATTATTACTAAAGGGAATGAAAAAATCGGGTATATTTTATTGCCAGATTTTTATGCCGATTTTGATAGAGAGGAGGGAGCAAGATGTTCCAAGGATGTAGCCAAGGAAGTAGAAAAATTAAAAGCGGAAAAAGTAAAAGGAATTATTATAGACGTTCGTTATAATGGTGGAGGCTCTTTGTATGAAGTGGTTCAAATGGTGGGCTTATTTATTGATAAAGGCCCAGTAGTGCAAATCAGAGATAGAGAAGGCCGATCCACTGTATTGGCCGACGAAACACCAGGCTTATTATATGATGGTCCTTTAGTAGTTATGGTCAATGAGTTTAGTGCATCAGCTAGTGAGATTTTTGCGGGTGCCATTCAAGATTATAAGAGAGGTATTATAGTAGGCAGTACTTCCACATATGGTAAAGGAACGGTTCAAAGAAATGTGGCGTTTGGAAAGCCTTTGGATTCTCTTGGCATTCAAACAGAATATGGAGCGGTGAAATTAACTTTCCAAAAGTTTTACAGAATTACGGGTAGTTCAACACAAAAGAAAGGGGTTGCTTCTGATGTTGTATTCCCAGACGAATATGAATTATTAAAATACCGAGAAAAAGACAATCCATCTGCGTTGGATTGGGATGAAATGCAAAAAGCAAAATTCCAACCATGGGTTGCCAATTATAGCATCGATAAAATTGCAGCTGCTGCCAATCGAAAAATTGCAGCTGATACTGCCACTCTTCAATTTAAGAAAAATTTACAATGGGTTTCTACTCAAATGGATCGACCTGTTTATTTAAGTTTGGAAAAATACCGCGCGTATAAGAAACAAATTCAAGCAGCCATTCAGCAAAATGAGAATGCATTAAAATTAAAAGAACCTTTACAAGTAACGCCTTTAAAAGCCGACTACGACAAGTTTTACAATAACCCCGATAAAACTAAACAAGATAGATACCAGGCTTGGTTAAAGATGGTAGCTAAGGATATACAAATCAATGAGTCTAGTAAAATATTGGCCGCGTTCAATACAACAACTACTGCAGCAGTAAAGAAAAACTAAGATGGAAAAAATGCACACGAAGCCAGAAGTAAAACAATGGCATGTTATTTATACAAAGTCGAAGTGGGAAAAAAAGGTAGACGACTTATTGGCGAAAAAGGGGTTTGAAAGCTGGTGTCCTGTACAAAAACAAGAACGCCAATGGTCGGATCGAAAAAAAATCATTGAAGCACCTTTGTTTAGATCCTATGTATTTATTAAAGCTTCAAAAGAAGACTATACTAAAATATTATCTACATTGGGCGTAGTCAATTTTTTATACTTTGAAAAAAAACCTGCTATTATCAGGGATGTAGAAATTGAAGAAATTAGAAAGTACTTAGGGATGTCAACTACATCGTCTATTCAAATTGTGGATATGACCAATCTACCCGCACAAACCAAGGTAAGCATCAATCAGGGCTTATTTATGGGACAAAGAGGAGAAGTAATTAAGGCGGGTAAAAAGAACGTATTCGTCCGATTAGAAAGCATTAATATGATGATGATTGTAGAGTTTAAAGTGGAAGAGGTATCACTTAGATAAAATCAAGCATACAATCTACCTTGTCTAATTTATTTTCCAATCTACTATTTGATTACTCCATTCTTCTCGATAAGGAGTAACAATTCTGATATAGTTATCGGTATAACCTTCTAACATTGGAATGTCATTAGGGTCCTTTTGTTTGATGGATTCAAATAATACAGGACGTGTTTCTCCAACATGCTGTGCATTAAAATATTGTTGCTTTTGGTAAGAAAGGTTGCGTAATGTTTTATTGCGTTCGTTGCGTACGGATATAGGTACAATTGGTTTTATATCCAGGGCCTTTGTCATGGCTCTTTCTGAATAGGTAAATACATGCAAATAGGATACATCCAGCGAATGAATAAAATCAAAACTTTCTTTAAAGTAGGCTTCTGTTTCACCAGGTGATCCAACAATCACGTCTACTCCAATACAAGCATGTGGCATGATGGATTTAATACTTTTAATGCGGTCAGCATACAATTCACTATTGTATCTTCTTTGCATTAATTTCAAAACCGTATCCGATCCGCTTTGTAAAGGAATATGAAAATGGGGCATAAAGCTTTTACTTTTCGCAACCCATTCAATGATTTCGTTGGTTAATAAATTCGGTTCGATCGATGATATACGGTAACGTGGAATTGCAGTTTCCTGATCCAAAGCTTTCACCAATTCAAAGAAGTTTTCATTGTGTTTTTTTCCGCCATCACCCCCTTTACCAAAGTCGCCTAAGTTAATTCCGGTTAATACAATTTCTTTCACGCCATTAGCTGCCAAACTCTGGGCTTGTTTCACTACATTTTCGATACTATCACTTCTGCTCTTGCCCCTTGCCATGGGAATGGTGCAAAATGAACAACTGTAATCACATCCGTCTTGCACTTTTAAAAATGTGCGGGTACGATCATTTACAGAAAACGAAGTATTAAATCCCGACACTTCTTCAATATCACAACTACAAATTTTAGCTGCTTGTCCCTTTGCTAAAGTAGATAAATGCTGAACTAGGTTGAATTTTTCCGCAGCACCTAATACTAAATCTACCCCAGGAATCTCTGCAATCTCTTTTGGTTTTAATTGTGCATAGCAGCCCGTAATCACCACGAAGCTTTCTGGAGCACGCCTTTGGATTCGGCGTACCAATTGCCTACATTCTTTGTCGGCATTATCCGTTACCGAGCAGGTATTAATAACATACACGTCGGCTTTGTCGGTAAATGCCTTTTTTTCAAAGCCTTCCTGCTCCAATTGTCTGGAAAGGGTGGAAGTTTCTGAAAAATTCAATTTACAGCCTAAAGTATGAAAAGCGACAGTACGGTTATTACTCATGGTCGGCAAAGATAAAAAACCTAAAGGGAACCCGGAAATCTTAAAATAATCATAAACCCGCCCTGAATTTCCCTTTTTGCTTAGATTAAGTTAAGTTTGCAACTACTAAAATTGTCAAAATGGACTTTAAAAAAGTGAATAATTGGACGGGGTGGATTGTAACCCTTATTGCTTGTACTGTATATATTATGACCACTGAGGCTACAGGTAGCTTTTGGGATTGTGGTGAATTTATTAGCAGTGCCTATAAATTACAAATTCCGCATCCGCCAGGAGCACCCATGTTTGTATTATTAGGTCGCTTATTTATTATACTTTTTGGAGACAATCCATTAACTGCAGCAAAAGCAGTAAATATTATGAGTGCTTTAGCAAGTGGTTTTACCATTATGTTCTTGTTTTGGACCATTACACACTTTGCAAAAAGAATGGTACAAAAAGGAACTGAAGCTTTAAGCAATGCACAAATTATTTCCATTATGGGTGCAGGTATCGTTGGAGCGTTGGCGTATACTTTTACGGATTCATTTTGGTACAGTGCTGTTGAAGGGGAAGTGTATGCATTAAGTTCTTTCTTTACTGCGTTGGTATTCTGGGCAATTTTAAAATGGGAGCATAAAGCCGATCAACCAGGTGCTGACAAATGGGTTATTTTTATTTTTTACATGATGGGCGTTTCCATTGGAGTACACTTATTGAACTTATTAACCATTCCAGCAATTGTAATGGTTTATTATTTCCGCAATTACAAGCCAAGTTGGAAGGGTGGGTTATTTGCTTTTTTTATTGGAGTAGTAATCACAGGATTTATACAAGTATTTTTAATTCAATATACTATTAAGTGGGCGGGTGCTTTTGACGTTGCTTTTGTAAATTCATTAGGATTGCCTTTCTTTTCTGGATTCATTTTCTTTTTTGTTTTAGTGGCTGCCATACTATCTTTTGGTATTTATTATGCCAACAAAAAAAGCTTGTATTTTTTAAAATTAGGTATCTGGTCCACCGTATTTTTCTTATTAGGTTACACCAGTTATTTAACCACCATGGTTCGTTCTAATGCAGATCCTTCGGTGGACATGTACAATGTAGACAATCCAGTTACCTTGGTAGGATATTTAGGAAGAGAGCAATATGGGGATTGGCCAATTTTATACGGACCTGACTATGTAGATAAAGTAGATAATATTGAAGGAAGTGATCAATATGTGAAAGGACCTAAGGGTTATGAACTAGCTGGAAAAAATTTTAAAAGAGATTGGACTTCGGCACCTTCTTCACACTTATTCCCAAGAATGTGGGATGCTGAGAATGATCGTGGTCAAATGGATAGCTACAAGGCCTTTGCGGGTGTAGTTGACGGGGAAGCTCCAACTTTAAGAGATAATATTAAATATTTTACCAATTATCAATTTGGTTTTATGTACCTGCGTTATTTCCTTTGGAACTTTGCAGGTAAACAAAACGATTTACAAGGATTTGGTAATGTGCGTGATGGTAATTTCAGTACAGGAATTTCAGTGATTGATAACTTATTCTTTGGCGATCAATCTAAATTACCTGATACGATTAAAAATCAAAACAAGGCACATAACAGTTTATATATGTTGCCATTTATATTGGGTATCATTGGTTTCATTTTCCAATACCAAAAAGCAAAAAAGGATTTTGTGGTAACTGGGTTGTTATTCTTTTTTACAGGTATTGCGATTGTATTGTATTTGAATCAAGTAAGCTTGCAACCACGTGAACGTGACTATGCTTATGTAGGTTCTTTTTATGCTTTTGCAATTTGGATTGGATTGGGTGTCTTGCAAGTTATAGAGTGGTTTACAAAATTCATGAATCAACGTGTTGCTGCCATTTTAGCAACCTTGGTTTGTTTCTTAGCAGTACCAAGTTTAATGGCGCAACAAGAATGGGATGACCATGACCGTAGCCAAAAAACATTGCCACGCGATTTGGCACGAGATTATTTGGAAAGCTGTCCTCCTAATGCCATCTTATTTTCATTTGGAGACAATGATACTTATCCTTTGTGGTATGCGCAAGAAGTGGAAGGTATTCGTCCCGATGTACGTGTGGTAGTGAATAGTTTATTGGGTTCGGATTGGTATATGAAAGAGCTACGTTATAAAGTAAACCAAAGCGATAAATTTGACGTAATTTTTAACGAAGATCAAGTTGCAGGTAACAAGTTGAATGTAGCTTATTATAATGCTTTACCAGAATATGGCGAAAAATCCTACCATGATTTAGATTCAGTATTGCGTTATGTAGTGGGTGACCAAACTGGTAAATATGCAGCCTCAACTAATGAAGGCCCAGTTAATATTTTTCCAACGCATAAATTTAAAGTGCCAGTAAACAAGGCCAATGCCATTGCATCTGGTATTGCGAAGCCAACGGACAAAATTGTTGACGAAATGTTAATTGACTTTAACCCGAATCGTCAATATATGGTGAAGAACGAAATGGCTATGTATGCCATTATTGCTACTTCGCAATTTAAGCGCCCAGTTTGTTTTACTTCATTACAAGAATTAAAGGAATTAGGTTTAGACAAATATGTACGTCAAACAGGTATGTCCTACGAATTGGTTCCAGTAATAGGGGATAATGCAGTGGATACAGAAGTTGCATATAAAAATATCATGACCAAATTTGCTTTTGGCAATGCAAAAACTGCAGGTGTATATTTTGACGAAGAAAACCGCCGTCATTTAAATTCAATCCGTTACACTGTGGCGCAAATTGCTCAAGCCTTGGTAATGGAAGGTAAAAAGGACAGTGCCAAACAAATTTTAAGAAAATTAGATGCTGAGACCAACGAGCAAAGTTTCCCTTATGGAATGACCTCTAACAGAGGCAATCAGCATAATTATTTCTCTTATGTGTTCTTGCAAACCTGTAATGCAGCAGGTGATATGGAATTGGCTAAGAAAGTGTCAACTTCAGTACTGAAAGACCTAAAACAACAACTTACATATTATAGATCTTTAGGAGACAATATGAGTGAGGATCAGTTTGTACAAAATTTAGAATTGGCTTATCAAGGTAAGCCTAATGGACTTGTTAATAGACAAATGTCATTTGTGCAAGACGCTTTAACATCTTTCCAATTGATTAATGCGATTGAAAAGATGGGGCAGGAAGTAGCAAAAGTAAAGGAGGCTGCTCCAACGAAATAATTAAGAAAAAATTTACTTTATGCAAAAAGGTCCCGAATGTTCGGGACCTTTTTTATATGACGTATACTTTTAAGAGCTGATTAAACTTTTTAAACTAGTTCTTTGAGTGTTTCTATTACTTTATCAATCTCCGCTGTGGTATTGTTTTTAGAAAATGAGAAACGGATCGTTGAAAGATCATCCCCTTTTTTCAATGCACTTATAACGTGTGAGCCTTGTTGCGCACCGCTGGAACAAGCACTTCCACCACTCGCACAAATATGATGAATGTCTAAATTGAATAACATCATTTCCGACTTTTCATTTTTTGGAAAGTTAACGCTTAATAAGGTGTACAAGCTATCGCCAAAAGTATCTCCATTAAAACTCACGCCAGGAATTTGTGCAATTAATTGGTCGTGCATATACTTGCGCAAATCATTAATATAGGCGCTATCTTTTTCGTAATGTTCAGTAGCCAATTCCAAAGCTTTTGCAAAACCGACTATGCCATAAAGGTTTTCCGTCCCAGCGCGCATATTGCGTTCTTGTGCGCCACCATGCACCAGTGGGCTTATTTTAATATTTTCATTTACATATAAAATGCCAACGCCCTTGGGGCCATGAAATTTATGACCAGCGCCTGTTATAAAATCTACTGGGAGTTCACTTAATTTAAAAGGGAAATGCCCCACTGTTTGTACAGTGTCGCTATGAAAGTAAGCGCCATGCTTTTTACAAATGGAGCCAACGGTATGTAAATCGATCATATTGCCAATTTCATTGTTGGCATGCATGATGCTTACAATGGTTTTATTGGGATTGCTTTCCAATAACTGTTCTAAATGTGCAAGGTCTATATGTCCATTCGGCAAGATGTTCACGTAATCCAAGCTAACACCTGCTGTTTTTGCTAAATGTTCAACTGAATGTAAAGTTGCATGGTGCTCAATAGGCGAGCTAATTATATGTTTACAACCTAAGTCATAAATAGCGCCATGTAAAATGGTGTTGCTACTTTCGGTACCGCCACTTGTGAAAAATATTTCAGCAGGCTTTGCACCCAAATTTTTTGCCACCGACTTGCGCGCTTGTTCTACTGCCATTCTCGACTCTCTACCATAACTATATATCGATGATGGGTTGCCAAATTTTTCGGTCAAATAGGGCATCATTGCTTCTAAAACCTGTGGATCTAAGGAAGTTGTCGCAGCGTTGTCAAAATATATTCTCTCCATATTCGCTAAATTACTTAATTGTGCCAATAATTGCAATGATCTCGTCTGCCAATTTATCGGCCTCGTTTTGGGAAGGGGCTTCGGTATAAATGCGAATGATAGGTTCGGTATTGCTAGATCTTAAATGCACCCAAGTATTGTCAAAGTCAATTTTAAAACCATCTACTTTATTAATCGGGAATTGTCCAAATTTAGCTTCTAAGGTGGTGAAAATTTTGTCTAGTGAAATATTGCCATCTAAGTCCATTTTCTTCTTGCTCATAAAATAAGCAGGATAACTTGCTCTTAAAGCCGAAGTGGTCATTTTAGACTTTGCCAAATGCGTTAAGAATAATGCAATGCCTATTAAAGCATCTCTTCCATAATGCAAGTCGGGTACAATGATTCCTCCATTGCCTTCGCCACCAATTACGGCGTTTTGATTTTTCATCATAGTAACCACATTCACTTCTCCAACGGCACTTGCAAAATAGGTGCAACCCTGCTTTTCGGTCACATCTCTCAATGCTCTAGTTGAAGAAAGATTACTTACTGTTGCTCCTTTTTTATTTTGTAAAATATAATCAGCAACTGCAACTAAAGTATATTCTTCACCAAACAATTCGCCATTCTCACTCACAAAACACAAACGGTCTACATCGGGATCTACTGCAATACCTAAGTGTGCATTTTCTTTTACAACAGTTGAACACAAATCAGTAAGATGTTCCTTTAACGGCTCTGGGTTATGTGCAAAGTTGCCTGTCATTTCTGCGTTTAAAACTTTAATATTGCTTACGCCAATTGCTTTTAACAAAGCAGGAACTGTAAAAGCACCCGAGCTATTAATGGCATCCACTACCACCGAAAAGTTGGCTGCTTTAATGGCATTGATGTCTACCAATGGATATTCCACAATGGCCTTAATATGTTTCTCTAAGCTATGGTCATTGTCAATGATCTTGCCCATATTATCCACAGAAGCATAATTAAAATCTTCATTGGCAGCTAAGGTTAAAATAGTTTTTCCTTCCTCGCCACTTACAAATTCGCCTTTCTCATTTAATAATTTCAAAGCATTCCATTCTTTTGGATTGTGGCTCGCTGTTAAAATGATACCTCCATCAGCTTCTTCAAATACCACAGCCATTTCTACGGTAGGGGTGGTACTTAGGCCTAAATGAATCACATCAATTCCTAAAGCCAATAAACTTTGTTCCACAAGGGCCTCCACCATTTCACCGCTCATTCTTCCGTCTCTGCCCACCACTACTTTCTTTGGACCTGGTGTTTTACTTTTTAACCAAGTTCCATAGGCCGATGCGAATTTTACAATATCAATAGGGGTTAGATTATCATTGGGTTTTCCACCAATAGTTCCTCTAAAACCGGAGATGCTTTTTATAAGAGACATAGTGCTAGTTTTTACTTTTTAAAAAGGATTTACAAATTTACTTCAATTTTTTACACTTCTTGGTATCTTTATCCAATGATGCAAGACTTTTGGACTGCTTTATTGGAAAAGGACAAGGCGCTGTTTGCTTTGATAAATGGCAAGTGGACGGGCGGATTCCTAGATTCGATCCTGCCTTGGGTAAGGGATGCTAAAAATTGGATTCCATTGTATGTAGTGATCTTAGCCTTTTTGTTTTATAAATGGGGTAAATCTGCATGGAAATGGGTGGTATTAGTAGCTATTAATGTTGCATTAACCGACCAAATAAGTAGTAGTGTATTCAAGCCATTTTTTCACAGACTAAGACCCTGTGCAGATCCTGAAATAATGTATCAGTCAAGATTATTATTGGACCATTGTTCGGGTGGCTTTAGTTTTACATCATCACATGCGGCCAATCATTTTGGCGTAGCAATGTTTATAGTGATGACCTTGCAGCCATTATTTAAAAAATATAGATTCTTATTTTTATTTTGGGCAGCCACTATATCCTATGCGCAAGTGTATGTAGGTGTACATTATCCATTAGACGTTTTTGTAGGTGCGCTTATTGGAATGCTAGTTGGTTATATATGTGGCAAAGGCTTTCACAAATGGCAAGGAAATTTAATTCAATAATATTCCTTTCAATATACAATTCATTATCTCTTTTAAAGTAGCTTTCTATGCAAAAAAATACTTTCATCTTATTACTTGCAGCTTGTGCAGGAGTATATTTAGTTGGGAGCATTATGATTCCTTTAATGGATATTGATGCAGCGCAGTATGCTTCCATAAGTAGAGAAATGTTGGAACGTAATAGTTTTTTACAAGTATTCGATTTAGGAAAAGACTATTTGGATAAGCCGCCTATGTTATTTTGGCTTTCTGCATTGTCCATGAAAATCTTTGGAGTACATGACTGGGCCTATCGTTTACCATCCTTATTATTTTTAGGCATTGCGTTGTATGCTACATACAAATTCACACAACTTTATTACAGCACACAAACTGCTCGATTAGCAACTATTATGTTGGCGAGCTGTCAGGCTTTCTTTTTAATTGCACATGATGTAAGAACCGATACGATGTTGGTGGGTTGGGTGATGCTAACTATTTATTTACTAGCTAAATGGGCGGAGCGTAGTGATTCAAAATACTTTTTTTTCGGTATTGTTACGATCGCTGGTGGGATGATGACCAAGGGGCCCATTGCATTGGTAGTGCCCGTGCTTGCATTGGCCCCTTATTGGATAAGCCAAAAAAAGTGGGCTTTCTTTTATAAGCCTATTTATATACCTGGATTATTATTATTGGCATTATTGTTATTTCCAATGAGCTGGGGATTATATCAACAATATGACTTGTATCCAGGAAAAATTATAAATGATCGACCCATTAAATCTGGACTTGAGTTTTATTATTGGACCCAAAGTTTTGGAAGGTACACAGGTGAAAATGCGTATAAGGAAATGGGGTATTTCACTTTTTTATTAGAGAATATGTTTTGGAGTTTCTTGCCTTGGATTTTTGTTTTCCTATGGGCCTTATTTGCAAAAGCATTTATTATTGTGAAGGAAGGAATATTTAATCCGAGTGCAGAGCGTATTTCTTTTTTTGGTTTTGTACTTACCTATCTAGTGTTGTCAAGAAGTCAAGCACAATTACCGCATTATATATTTGTCGTTTTTCCATTGGCAGCTATTATTACAGCGAGTCATTGGGAGAAAGTGATTTGGAATAACAGTTCTGTTTCAAAATCAATAAAAGCATTTTATGGTTTTCATTTGTTTATTTTTAGTGTGTTAATTATTGCGGCTGGCATGATTGCGTTGGTCCCTTTTGGTAACATTGGACGGATTGGCGTTTTAGGTATTGTAGCATTGTTGATTATGATAGGTCAACTTATTTCAAAAAAGACGATAGGGCAAAAATGGTTTTATATTTCAGTTGTTTTAATGCTAGGTGTAAATGTTTTTATGAACACCCACTTTTACCCCAATTTATTAAAGTACCAATGGGGGAATCAATTGGCGGGAGAAATTAAAAACAAAGGATGGAATGAAGATAAAATGATTCTTTACAAAATACCGAATAGCAATGCATTGCATTTTTATGGACAGCATGTTTTTGCCAATACCAAAGATAGCTTGCAATTAAAAGTAGGGGATTGGGTGATTACCGATGCTGTGAATGATTCAAGTTTACGTATTCAATTTCCTGCAAGTATTCAACATTACAAGTCCAATTGGTACCATGTAACCATGTTGAGTTTGCCTTTTTTAAATCCTTCTACAAGGCAAAATGAGTTAACACCCTTTGAATTAATCGAACTTAAAAAGTAAAACTTGTTTTGTTCTTGGGAGCTGTTAATTCAAAGCTTTTCTTTTGGCCATTCGCTTTTACGTGAAGGATATTAATTTGTTGCGGGTCAATGCCAAAAAGTATTTCGCAAAACACATCCAACTGCTTGAGCTGTTTAATATTGTTGATTTCAAAATAGCTCCAAGTACTTTCTTTTTGAATTTCAAATCCGATAAAGTCTAATTTACCTTTTACGCCATTAGGGCTAAGGGCTAGTCTTTTTTGTACGTATAAATTAATGTATTCCTCGGCTTTTGCTTTTTGCTTAGGATCGGACAAATCTAATTTTACATTGTATTCCTTTTCAATGCGTGTTTCTAAATCGGTGGTAAAAGTGCGCACACTAATTTCCAAATTGGCTTCCTTTTCATTGTGGTTAATATCAATCACAGAAACATAAAAAGGGTGCATGAGGGCCAGTAAAAAGGTCGCAAGTGGTTTCCATCCAATCCAAGTCATAATAGTTATATTTGTCTACTGCAAATGTCTAGATTAATTACGTAGCCTAAAAATTTGATTTATGGACGAAATGGGAATGTATTTACACTTGGGGTTCCGACATATTATAGATTGGAGTGCCTGGGATCATATCTTATTTGTGCTAGTACTCACCATTCGTTACCAATGGACAGATTGGAAAAAACTATTGGTTTTGGTAACAGCTTTTACCATTGGTCATTCAGTGACCCTTGCATTAAGCACTTTAAACTGGTTGAATTTCCCTTCTGCGATAATTGAATTCCTGATTCCAGTGACCATTTTATTAACAGCAATTTCCAATTTTTGGGTAAAAAGCTTCGATTTTAAGTCAAAATACCCCATAATTTACTTTTTAGCCCTGTTTTTTGGCTTGATTCATGGTTTAGGCTTTAGTACTTACCTAAAAAGTCTATTAGGGAAGGAGGAGTCTATACTTGGACCGCTCTTCACATTTAACCTAGGTTTGGAGCTAGGTCAGCTACTCATTGTTAGCATAATTTTAATTATTTCGTTTATATTCGTATCCGTATTAAAAGTTAAAAGAGTACGCTATGTACAGATAGGATCTGTTGTCGCGATCGCTTTCTCTTTAAATATGGTTTTAGATAGAATCGTTCCGTTAATAAAATAGAAAAAAATCACAAATGAAGAAAATTCTGACGCTCGGATTTCTTTTATTGAGCACAGGCTCAGTAATTATTGCGCAAGACATACGCAATAACCCAACTTCAAATCATGGTAACAAGTTTGAACAATTAGGTACCATTTTACCAACGCCTAACGAATATCGTACAGCAAGTGGTGCACCAGGCCCTAAGTATTGGCAACAACGTGCCGATTATGATATTAAAGCAACATTAGACGAAAAGAAATTATTATTGAGTGGTGCTGAAACAGTTACTTACTACAATAACTCTCCCGATGTGTTGACTTATTTATGGTTGCAGTTGGATGAGAATGAGCATAGCTCTACAAAAAATGCAGGCTATCCTGATGGAAGCGCATTAGGTAGAGGTATTTCTCCAGCAACGATTGATAAATTGGCTGAAGAAAAAACGGACAATGCATTAGGTGATAACATTATTAAAGTAACTGATGTATTAGGTGCAAAATTAAAATACACAGTGAATAAAACCATGATGCGTATTGAGTTGCCTACTGCATTAAAGCCTGGTCAAAAATTTGCATTTAAAATTGATTGGAATTATAAAATCACCGACCGTATGACTATTGGTGGTCGTGGTGGTTATGAGTTCTTCCCTGAAGACGGCAACTACTTATTTACCATGACACAATGGTACCCTCGTTTGTGTGTATACTCAGACTTTCAAGGATGGCAACACCATCAGTTTACTGGTAGAGGAGAGTTTGCATTAACATTTGGTAACTATAAAGTAGCGATCACTGTACCTGGAGACCACGTTGTAATGGCAACTGGCCAATGTCAAAACTATCCTGCTGTTTTGAGTGCTGCTCAATTGGCTAGATGGAATAAAGCACAAACTTCATTCACTGAACCAGTGGAAGTGGTTACTTTAGACGAAGCTAAGAAAGCGGAACAACATCCAGTGAGCACTCAAAAAACTTGGGTATTCAATGCAGAAAATGTACGTGACTTTGCTTTTGGAAGCAGTCGTAAATTTGTATGGGATGCATTAGCAACCAATGTAGAAGGTAAAAAAGTAATGAGCATGAGTGCTTATGGTAAAGAGGCTTATGGTTTATACCGTAAGTTTTCATCTAAAGCAGTAGCACATACGATTAAAACTTATTCTAAATTTTCTATTCCTTATCCTTACCCTGTAGCACAAAGTATCGAAGCAGCCAATGGAATGGAATATCCAATGATTTGCTTTAACTATGGCCGTACCGAAAAAGATGGAACGTATACCGAAGCCACTAAAAACGGTATGTTGGGTGTAGTGATTCACGAAGTAGGACATAACTTTTTCCCAATGATCGTAAACTCTGATGAGCGTCAATGGTCTTGGATGGATGAAGGATTAAACTCATTCGTACAATATTTAACACAAGAATTATACGATAACAAATTCCCATCTCGTGGTGGTCCAGCTTGGTCAATTGTGGATTATATGAAATTGCCAAAAGATCAATTAGAGCCTATCATGACAAATAGTGAAAACATTATTGGTTTTGGTCCTAATGCTTACACGAAGCCTGCAACTGGTTTGAATATTTTACGTGAAACGATTATGGGTCGCGAATTATTTGACTATTCATTTAAAGAATACGCAAGACGTTGGGCATTCAAACATCCAACTCCTGCCGATTTATTTAGAACCATGGAAGATGCAAGTGCTGAGGATTTAGATTGGTTCTGGAGAGGTTGGTTCTATAGCATTGATCCTTGTGATATTGCAATTGATACAGTGAAGCATGCAGTATATGATGCAAGCGCAGCTGCGCCAGCAGCAAGATCAGCAGGTGCTGCAAGAGGTTTAGATAAACCAGCAGTAAATGCTTTCGAGGATATTTCTAAAATCAGAAACAAAGCCGATAAATCAATTGTATTCTTAACAGATGCTGACACTACATTGCGTGATTTTTACTGGAGATATGATCGTGGTTTAGAAGCGTATGATTCAGTAACAAAACAACCTGCACCTAATTTTGGAGCAGCTACTGTGTTAACTGATGAAGAGAAAGCAAAATATGCAGATGCGAATTTGTATGAAATCACTTTCTTAAATAAAGGTGGCTTAGTGATGCCAATCATTGTTGAATTCACTTTCGCGGATGGTAGCAAGGAAACTAAACGTTTACCTGCTCAAATCTGGAGAAAGAATGAGAACAAAGTGACTAAAGTATTCTACACCAATAAAAAAGCAGTTTCAATTAAATTAGATCCAATGCGTGAGACTGCCGATATTGATGAGTCAAACAATAGCTGGCCAAATGTAGCTGAGCCAAGTAAGTTTACTTTATTCAAAACAAAATCAGTAGGCCGTGGCCAATCAGTTGGATTGTCGCCAATGCAAGCTGCTGCTAGTAAAAAGTAATAGTAAGTAAGTTTTATAAAAAAGCCGCTGAGCAATCAGCGGCTTTTTTTATGGGGTTTCAAGCCCTTCCATCAATATTGTGCTTATTTTATTTAGTATATTTATTCATCAATACAATCATTATGAAAAGACTACAATTTGTTTTATTATTCCTTTTTACGTTCGTTGCCAATTTTGTAATTGCGCAGCGCCGACCTGTTGAATCGGCGGATCCGAACGCGCCTGTAACTAAGTATGATTACCATGATTTATTTGCTCCATTTTTTTATACGAAAAATGGCAATGATCAACGTGCAGCAACGGGTGAGCCGGGCCAGGGTTATTGGCAAAATCGTGCAGACTATGTGTTGGATGTTAAGTTAAACGATGAGACCAATGAGATTAGTGGAAATGAAGTATTGACTTATACGAATAATAGTCCTTTGAAAATGAACTTCATTTGGATGCAATTGGATCAAAACTTATTTAAGCTAGATTCAAGAGGATCAAAAATTGTTCCTACTGTGGGGAGCCGAAATGCCGGACGTGGAGAGGCATTTGACGCTGGGTATAAAATTAAGTCAGTGAAAGTATTGAGTGGCGATAAAAATCAAGTGGCTACCGATGTAAAGTATTTAATCGAAGATACACGTATGCAGGTTTTCTTGCCTACTGCTTTGCAAGCAAAAGGCGGCAAGCTGAAATTGAAAATTGAATATGCATTTTTTTCACCTAAATATGGTTCTGACCGTATGGGTTATGTGGAAACTAAAAATGGTAAAGTATATACGATTGCACAATGGTATCCTAGAGTTTGCGTGTTTGATGACGTAATGGGCTGGAATACGGTACCGTATACTGGGCCTGGAGAGTTTTACTTAGAATATGGCGATTTTAATTTGAATATTACCGCTGCTTCTAAAATAATTGTAGTGGGTTCGGGTGAATTATTAAATCCAACCGAAGTGTATACGCCTGAGCAATTAAAAAGATGGGAGTTGGCAAAAAAATCAGAGAAGACGGTGTTGATTCGCACAGCCGATGAGGTAACCAATCCGAATTCAAGACCTGCTAAAAAGGAATTGACTTGGAAGTTTAAAATCAACAATGCAAGAGATGCTTCTTGGGGTGCATCTGCTGCATTTATCATTGATGCTGCTAAAATGGATTTGCCTTCAGGAAAACCTTCCATTGCAATTTCGGCATATCCTGTAGAAAGCAATGGGGATTCAGCTTGGGGGCGTTCAACTGAATATGTAAAAAAATCAATCGAATACAATTCAAAAAAATGGTACGAATTTCCTTACCCCGCAGCAACAGCAGTTGCAGGTGGTCCTGGTGGAATGGAATACCCGGGTATTGTATTTTGTGGAATGGGAGCGAAGAGAGCTGGTTTAATGGGCGTGAACGACCATGAGTTTGGACATACTTGGTTCCCGATGATTGTAGGCTCCAATGAGCGCTTATATGGCTGGATGGATGAAGGTTTTAATACTTTCATCAATTCATTGTCTACTGCTGATTTTAACAATGGTGAGTACAAAGGAAAGGGTACCCCCGATATGCATGCGATTGGCAATTACTTTACAGCTCCAGGATTGGAGCCTGTGTTGAGTTATGTAGATAATTACAAAGAAAAAAACAATGGTACTTTGTCTTATAGCAAACCAGGTGCAGGTTTGACATTATTAAGAGAACAAATTTTAGGGAAAGAGCGTTTTGATTATGCATTTCAAACCTATATTAATCGTTGGGCATTTAAACACCCAACACCCGATGACTTTTTTAGAACGATTGAAAATGTTGCAGGTGAAAGTTTGCAATGGTTTTGGAGAGGATGGTTTGTTAACAACTGGAGATTAGATGTTGCCGTGCGCAATGTGAGTTATGTAGACAGTACTGATTATGCAAAAGGAGTATTAGTCACTTTAGATAATTTAGAGAAAATGGCGATGCCAGTGATTTTAGAAATTAAAACAGTGAGTGGTAAAACAAGTCGTATTAAATTACCTGTTGAGGTTTGGGAACGTAATGTTTATTGGACATTCAAAGTGCCTACTACCGAGGCGATTGAATCGGTAACTTATGATCCCGATAAAGTATTACCGGATTATAACCCAACCAATAATGTTTGGAAGAAACCTTAGTTTAATATAATAAAAAGCCCTTGATGAACTCAAGGGCTTTTTATTATTTCTCAAGGCTATGAGCTGCAGATTTATAATTTTTCCATTTGGTAATTGCTGCTTCCATGTCGGCAGGCAAGGGGCTTTCAAACCGCATCATTTCGTTGGTGGTAGGATGCACAAAGCCTAAGGTAGCGGCATGTAAAGCACATCTAGGGCAAGCTTCAAAACAATTGTCTACAAACTGCTTGTATTTAGTATAGATGGTTCCTTTTAAAATTCGATCTCCACCATACTCACTATCATTAAATAGCGTGTGTCCAATATGTTTCATATGTACCCTAATTTGGTGGGTACGCCCAGTTTCTAAAATACAAGAAACGAGGGTTGTATAGTTATATCTTTCTATTACTTTATAATGTGTAACGGCATGTTTGCCTACTTCACCTTCGGGATAAGCGTCAAACATTTTTCTAAATGTTTTGTGACGTGCAATATGCGCCACCACTGTTCCTTCATCTTGTTCCATATCGCCCCAAACCAAGGCCACATATTTTCTTTCCACCGTATGGTTAAAAAATTGTTTTGCTAAATTACTTGCAGCTTCGGCTGTTTTTGCCAATACAATTAATCCGGTGGTATTTTTGTCGATACGATGCACCAGTCCAAAACGAGGTAATAATTCCTCATTGAGTTCGGGATTTTGTGAAAGCAAATGATAAGCTACTCCATTTAATAAAGTGCCTGTATAATTTCCAATTCCTGGGTGCACCACCATATTTGCAGGTTTGTTAATCACCATCACTGCGTCATCTTCGTATACAATGTTTAAATCCATTTTCTCCGGCTTTAACTCGGTGTACTCTGGATTCACATAACTCATAAAGGTTACTTCGTCGCCTGGGCGTGTTCTGTAGTTGCTTTTGACTACTTTCCCATTTACGGTTAAAAAACCACCTTCAATGCCGTTTTGTAATTTACTGCGTGTCATGCCTTCAATGCGCATTTGCACCCATTTGTCTATGCGCATTGGTTCCTGCCCCTTATCTACCATAAAGGTCAATCGCTCATAAACTTCCTCGCTATTTTCGTCTTGTATTAAATCTTGTTCAGTTGACATGCTGCAAAAGTAAGTTATTGCGGCTTAGTTTGTAACTTTGTCCTATGCGTCAACAAGTATATTTCGAGGATTTAGGTATAAAATCGTATCAACCCACATGGGATTATCAAGAGGCGCTCTTGGCAAAAAATACCCAAATTAAATCAATAGCAAGGGAAAAAGAGGAAGATGTAAAGCAAACTGCAACAGAACATAGGTTATTGTTTGTGGAACACCCGCCTGTATTCACTTTGGGCAAGAATGGGAAAAGGGAACATGTTTTGGTATCCCAGGAACATTTGCAAAAATTAGGGATTGAGTTTTTTCATATTAATCGCGGTGGAGATATTACCTATCATGGACCACAACAAATTGTGGGTTATCCCATTTTGGATTTAGACAAATTCAAAACCGACTTGGGATGGTATTTAAGAAATTTAGAACAGGTAATAATTGATACGATTGCTGAGTATGGTCTAGTGGGTGAAAGAAGCGCAGGTGAAACGGGTGTTTGGTTGCAACCCAATGATCCCTTTATGGCAAGAAAAATTTGTGCAATGGGGATTAAGTGTAGCCGATGGGTAACCATGCATGGTTTTGCATTAAATGTGAATCCCGACTTATCTCATTTTGAATATATAGTGCCTTGTGGTATACAAGGTAAAACAGTGACTTCTTTGGAAAAAGAACTAGGCTATAAAGTTGACTATGAGGAAGTAAAAGCTAAAATCAAAAAACACTTTCAACAGATTTTTGATTGTGAATTGATTGAAAGCTAGTTTAGTTTCATTTTAAAATTGAACCTGTTTTACTTAAAAATTCAGCACCCCTTTTGCAAGTGAACGGTTCCCTTGCAAACCACCGCTGTGTATGACTAATACCTTACTATTGGGAAGAAAGTAGTTGTTCTTTAGTAGTTGCTGAACAGCATAAAATACTTTGCCAGTATAAACAATATCTGTTGGGATTTTAGTAGCATTCCAAAAGGCGTTCATAAATTCAATTTGTGCTGCACTGGTTTTTGCATAACCCCCTTGGTGAAATGAATGTAATAATTCAAAATTAGCATGCGGATTCAAAATCAATTCTTGAATTTCTGCACCAATACTTTCTTCATTTTTTAAAACTGGAATGCCGATTATTTTCTGATGGGGTGATATTGCATTGATCATACCTGCCATCATGGTGCCTGTGCCCACCGCACAAACAAGTGTATCGTAAGTATGTAATTTATTTCCATCAATTCCATTCCAGTCTGTAAGAATGGTGGAAGCACCCTTAGCGCCGAAAGTTCCATATCCTCCTTCGTCAACAAAGAAAACGTCAGTTTCATTTTGCGTTGCATTCAACAAGGCATTTTTTCTTTCCTGAAAATGAGTCCTGCCTAGGTACACTAAATCCATTCCATAATCGATGGCCTCTTGTAAACTTGGCGTGATGGGTTCGCCTTCATTGCTTCTCACATACCCTCTACTCTGTAGTCCATTTTGTTTTGCAGTGAACGCCAAGGCAACTAAGTGATTTGAATAGGGACCGCCAAAACTTGCGATGGATGTAGCATTTGATTCGATAGCAGCTTGAATATAAAATCGGAGTTTATACCATTTATTGCCACTTACAATAGGGTGAATATGATCCAATCTCAAGCAGTCCACTTGCAATGTATTTGTGGAAAAATAGGGTATCGATTCGATCAGTGGATTCGGGTCCAATCTTTTTATATTTAGTGAAAATCAGCTATTTTTGCTAACTGTATTTTTATACTATGTAAAAGTACAAAAATTAAATCTTGAACAATGAGTGCACCTACATTAGTGATTTTGGCAGCAGGAATGGCAAGTAGATATGGTAGTCAAAAACAAACCGAAGGTTTTGGGCCACATGGAGAAACCATCATGGATTATTCAATTTATGATGCTATTAGAGCTGGGTTTGGGAAAGTAGTTTTTATAATTAGAGAAGATTTTGCAGAAGCATTTAAAGCAAGTTTTGAGCCTAAATTAAATGGCAAAATTGAAACTGCTTATGTGTATCAAGCTTTAAATAAATTTACCGACGGCAAGCAAGTGCACCCAGAGCGAACTAAGCCATGGGGAACTGCACATGCGGTTTTGTGTACAAAGGGTGTGGTGAATGAACCCTTTGCTGTGATTAATGCCGACGATTATTATGGCGCGGAAGCCTTTGCTCAGGCGTATCAATTTTTAACCAATGAATGTAATGACAAAACCTATTGCATTTTAGGATATGAATTGGCGAATACCCTAAGTGAAAATGGAACAGTGAGCAGAGGGGTGTGTAGTATTGATGCCAATAATGTGTTGACACAAATTAATGAGCGTACAAAAATATATCGAAAAGACGGACAGATTGTATATGAGGAGGAAGGGATTGAGACTCCGTTACAAGAAGATACCAGGGTAAGTATGAATTTTATGTGCTTTGCGCCTAATTTTATTGACTTATGTGAAAAAGAGTTTAGTACATTTTTAGAAAAGCAAGGACAGGAATTAAAATCTGAGTTTTATATTCCTTTTGTCACTGGACGTTTTTCAAGTTTGGGATTAGGGGATGTAAAAGTAATCCCAACCAATGCGAAATGGTTTGGTGTTACTTATAAGGAAGATGCACCTGCTGTAAAAGCAAGCATTGATGCATTGGTAAATGAAAATGTGTATCCTGCTAAATTGTGGTAGTTGTTATTCAATAATCTACATAAAAAAAGAGTCAACTTGTATTGACTCTTTTTTTATTATTGCTAGTTATAATTAATTGAACGAACGAACACTGTAAATAAAATGCTGCAAATTGCTAATTTGTTTTTTTCTATCTCCATTTGAATGATTTACCATTGTGGACTTAGTAATTTTAACAGCATCTTCCTTAGGACTTTCTTTTTGAGCAGCTTCGATGATGTCAAATATTTTAGCCGATTTAATAGCGAAAGCTACACCTTCGGCTTGCTTTTGTCTTGTATTAATAATTCCAATCAATTCAGAGTTATCATTAAAGATAGGTGCACCAGAGTATCCAGGGTTGGCGCTAATTTGTATTTGATAGGCGTTGCTATCGCCATCAAAGCCAGACTGAGCACTTAAATACCCTTTACCATACACTATATCATTGTCGTTACGTGGGTAGCCCAATGTATACACTTCTTCACCTAATTCAGTTGGCTTTTTGCGAATAGAATAAGGGATGGTTTTAGGTTGTTTAAAATCTGCGTCCGTAATTTTTAATAAAGCTAGGTCAGTTGCTTTATCAGCATAAACAATGGTAGCATTTAATTCTTGACCTTCGTTATTAATTACAATAGCTCCATTTCCTTTTAAGACGTGTGCATTGGTGATGATATATCCTTTTGTATCAATCAAAAAACCAGAACCGCCGCTAATTAGCTTGGCATTTTCTGGCAATTTTGTTTTCACTTCATTTAATAAATGGCCTTGTACCTGCTGGTTCTTTTTAATCACCTCAATAGCTTTGCTTAATTGTAAAACTTGAGAGCCGTTTAAGCTAGGGGAGAAATACATGATTAAAGAAGACGTAAATAAAGCAATGAAACCACCCACAGAAGCGGCAATGGCTGTAACCTTGCGATATTTAGTCCAAAGTTGAATAACTTTAAACTTTGTAGACTGTTCGTCCACAGGCGTCCATTCACCAGCCTCGAATAAATTATTGAAAGTAGTTTCAGACAATTGAGCGAAATTCTTACGGCCTGCATAATTGTCCATCTCATGTAAGAACATGTTATGCTCAACCACCATCTGGTCAATTTCAGGAGTATTTTTACGAATGGCTTCAAACTGAGTCGCCTCACTCGCCGACATTTCGCCTGCTAAGTATCTTTCGATCGCCTCTAATAATTGAATATCATCCATAGTCTTCATACTGTTCACTGTTAATCTCCAATATTATACTGCGCAAAGAATAGTTTTTTCAAGCGCATCAAACATTTATATTTTTGGTTTTTGGCGTTGTCTGAATTGGTGTATCCAAAATCGGCCGCTAACTCTTGCATTCCTTTTTTATTCAAATAATAACCTTCTAATAAACTTTTGCACGGTTCACCAAGACTATTCAATGCTCGATCCATTATTGCAAAAGCCGCATCTTTTTTCTCAAAGGCTTCCATATCGGTATCTACTGCTACACTTTCTTCCTCCGTACTCAGTGGAGTGCTGTATTTGCCCATTTGTTGAAGGCGTTTGAGCCACAAATGCTTACAAATAGAAAAAAGGTAGGTTTTGATTTGACAGGTTAGGGTGAAATGGTCATCCTGTACTTTTTCGTAAAGTGTGATCATTGCCTCCTGAAATACATCCCTTGCGTCGTCGAAAGAGCCGTTATTATTGATAACGAAATGCTGAATCATACTAAAATGACTCTTATAAAGGGCTTCCACCGCTTTAGAGTCATTATTCGCTAACCCCTTTAATAGGGCTTGTTCGTTCATTTCAGCTTTCAAGAGATTAATACTTAAGTAGGGCAAAAGTAACCCAAAATGGCTACTTATTTATTTTTTTAAGATTTTTTGGCAACCCGGGGTTACCTTTTTAGCCTTTTCGTATTAAGAGTATAATTAAACAATTAAAACCTTTCCAAATGAAAAAAGTATTCGCAATTTTCGCTATCGCTGCATTAGCTGCTTGTGGTGGTGCTTCTACTGAAGCTAAAACTGATTCAGCTGCAACAA
>CANGIZ010000032.1 GCA_947454025.1 Bacteroidota bacterium
GTTTTTAAATCACGAATTGCATTACGTGTTGTTTTACCGTAATAACGGTTTCTATCGCGACGTTTAGTTGCTTGTCTTACATCTTTTTTGGTAGCCGAATGATTTGCCATGTACTAATTAATTTTCAGGAGGGCAAAGGTAAGGGAAGAAGCCTAATAATTAAAATTAAAATGAAAAAAAATACAAAAACTATTTAAATTATTGATAATCAGCTATTTATATAAAAAATAAGTATCAAACTAAAAATCGTAGCGAATATCTTTAATTTGATTGTTTTTGAAAAACGAAAACTATTTAAAATGCAATCATTTTTGCCAAGATTTTCCTTTAAAATCAATCATTTAAACCGATATTTGCGCTCCAAGAATCATACATAAAGAAAGCGTCTAATGAAGGATTTCTCCTATATCACCAACTCGCATCCATCGTATATCGAAGGGATGTATCAGCAATTTGTTAATGATCCAGCGTCGATTGACCCAGATTTAAAAAAGTTTTTTGAAGGATTTGATTTCGCTATTCAAAATGGAAAGAGTCAATCTGCTTCAACTACTAGCACTAATGTTGCAACATCATCGAATGCAACGGATATTAATTGGAATAAAGAAATTAATGTTTATCGATTAATATTAGGCTATCGTAACAAAGGACATTTAATTGCAAAGACGAATCCAATTCGAGAAAGAAAAGATCGACAAGCAAATTTAGATTTACATTTTTTTGGCTTGACCGATGCCGATTTACAAAGTAATTTTTATGCTGGTCATTTATTAGGCTTAGGTGCAACCAGTTTGCAAAATATTATTGCGCATTTACAAAATGCATACGCGAAAAATATTGGTATTGAATACAAGTACATTTCAGATCAAACTAAAGTAGATTGGTTAACGAATGAAATGGAAAATAATTTTTCTGATCCAATTTCATTAGATCAAAAAAGACGTATTCTTGAAAAATTAAATCAAGGTGTGATTTTTGAGAAGTTCTTACACACAAAATATATTGGGCAGAAACGTTTTTCATTAGAAGGTGGAGAGTCTACTATAGCAGCATTGGATGCTATTATTAATATTGCAGCAGAAAAGGGTGTAGAAGAAGTAGTAATTGGTATGGCACATAGAGGTCGTTTAAATGTGCTTGCAAATATCATGGGTAAAACCTATGAGCAAATTTTTAGTGAGTTCGAAGGAACTGCTGTGTTGGATCAAACCATGGGTAGTGGTGACGTGAAATACCATATGGGATATAGTTCGGAAGTTGAAACGATTTCAAAAAAGCAAGTGCATTTAAAATTAATGCAAAACCCTTCACACTTAGAAGCAGTTGACCCCGTAGTACTTGGGTTTGCGCGTGCGAAGGCAGATGTATTGTACGAAGCTGATTTTAATAAAGTATTGCCCATATTAATTCATGGTGATGCATCGGTTGCAGGACAAGGCATTGTATATGAGATTTTACAAATGTGCGACTTACATGGTTATAGAACGGGTGGTACTATTCATTTTGTAATCAATAATCAAATTGGATTCACCACTGATTTTGATGATGCACGAAGTGCGAACTATTGTACATCGGTTGCAGCTATGGTGCAAGCGCCTGTATTGCATGTGAATGGAGATGATGCCGAAGCTGTATACAAAGCAGTTGTGATTGCTACTAAATATCGTCAAACTTACCATTCTGATATTTTTGTAGACATGGTTTGTTACCGAAAGCATGGACATAATGAAGGGGATGATCCAAAATATACACAACCTCAATTGTATAAATTAATTGAGCAACATAAGAATCCAAGAGAAACTTATGTTGAATATTTATTACAAACGGGAACTGGCGATGCGCAAAACCTTGCAAAAGAAATGGAGCAAAAGTTTTGGTCGGATTTACAGGCACGATTAGATGAAGTAAAACAAAATCCTTTGCCATATAAATACCAAGCGCCAGAATTGGCTTGGAAAGCAATGCAAAAAGCTACACCTGCCGATTTTGAATCTTCTCCCGATACAAGTATTAGTGAGGACAAAGCAAAATATATTTTCAATGCTTTAATGAAATGGCCAGAAGGATTTACGCCATTAAAAAAAGTAGAAAAGTTAATACAAGAGAAAGTAAAATTATTCGAGTCTGAAAATAAAATTGATTGGGCCACTGGTGAATTGATGGCTTATGCTTCCTTGTTGTCTGAAGGTAAGACTGTAAGAATGAGTGGTCAGGATGTGAAGCGTGGTACTTTTAGTCATCGCCATGCTGTTTTATTTGACGAGAATACAAATGCACAATATTGCAGACTCGATAAAATTGCACAAAATCAACAACCTTTTAGAGTGTACAATTCCTTGTTAAGTGAATATGGTGTATTGGGTTTTGAATATGGTTATGCTTTAGCGAATGCGCAAGCTTTAGTAGTTTGGGAAGCACAGTTTGGAGATTTTTCAAATGGGGCACAAACAATTATTGACCAATTTATTGCTGCAGGAGAACAAAAATGGCAAAGACAAAACGGGGTGGTGATGTTATTGCCACATGGTTATGAAGGACAGGGGCCGGAACATAGTAGTGCGCGTTTAGAAAGATATTTACAATTGTGCGCGGAGTACAATATGATCATTACCAATATTACAACAGCTGCTAACTTTTTCCATGCATTGCGCCGTCAATTAACTTGGAACTTCCGTAAGCCAATGATTAATTTTTCACCTAAAGCAAATTTAAGAAGTCCTTGGACTTTTAGTGATATGAAGGATTTGACTTCGGGTGGATTTAAGGAAGTGATTGACGATAGTTTTGTTGCAGATCCAACACAAGTAAAGAAAGTATTGTTCTGTTCTGGTAAAATTTCATATGAATTAGCAGAGAAGCAAAAGACAGAAAATAGAAACGATGTAGCTATTGTGCGCTTAGAACAATTGTATCCTTTGCCTGTAAATCAAATTACCGGTTTACAACAAAAATATGGTAAAGCCGTTTGGTTCTGGGTACAGGAAGAGCCATTAAACATGGGTGCAGCAAGCTTCTTGCAAATGAATTTAAAGGCAATCAAATTTGGTGTCATTAGCAGACAGTCAAGTGCATCAACTGCAACTGGCTATATGAAAGTACATACCAAAGAACAAGCAGATATAATTACAACAGCGTTTTCGATATAATAACTAGTATAAAAAAAATAGTATGATTTCAATAAAAGTACCAACGGTTGGTGAGTCAATTACAGAAGTGACTTTGTTAAAATGGACAAAGGCCGAAGGAGCATGGGTGGACCGTGACGAAGTAATAGCAGAATTAGAAAGTGAAAAAGCAACTTTCGAAGTGAATGCAGAACAAGCAGGTATTTTGTTTCATAAAGCAAAGGAAGGAGATAGTATTTTAATTGGTGATATATTAGCAGATATCGACGAGACTGCTGCGAAGCCAGCTCAAGCCGAAGCGCCTGCTGCAACGCAAACAGCTCCTGCAAGTCCTGCACCAGCTGCTCCTGCAAGTCAAGCGCCTGTAACTTCAGTGCCTAATAATATTAAAACAACACCTGTTGCCGCTGCAATTATAGCGGATAAAAAAGTAGATGCTTCTCAAATTAAACCAAGTGGTTATGCTGGCAAAATCACAAAGGTAGATGTATTAGATGCATTGAACAATCCTGGTAAAATTCAATTTGCTGGACAGGATTTATTTTCTCGCAATGTACGTCCTGAGAAAATGAGCAACTTAAGAAAAACAATTAGTCGTCGTTTGGTAGAAGCAAAAAATACCACGGCCATGTTAACTACATTTAATGAAGTAGACATGACTGCGATTATGCAAATAAGAAAACAATTTAAAGATAAATTTAAGGAAGCACATGGTGTGAACCTTGGATTTATGAGCTTCTTTGCAAAAGCATGTGCGATTGCATTAACAGAGTGGCCAACTGTAAATGCCTTTATTGACGGAGATCAATTATTATACCATGACTATGCAGATATTAGTATTGCTGTAAGTACGCCAAGAGGTTTAACGGTACCTGTAATCAGAAATGTAGAAAGTTTAAGCATGGCGGAAATTGAGAAAAATGTGATTCTATTAGCAGGTAAGGCAAGAGATTCAAAATTAACTGCCGAAGATTTAACAGGTGGCACTTTTACCATCACCAATGGTGGTGTGTTTGGTAGCTTAATGAGCACGCCTATTATTAATATTCCTCAGTCCGCTATTTTAGGAATGCATAAAATTCAAGATCGTCCAATGGCAGTAAATGGTGAAGTGAAAATTTTACCAATGATGTACTTGGCTTTGAGTTATGATCACCGTATTATTGACGGTCGTGAGAGTGTTGGTTTCTTGGTTCGCGTTAAAGAGTTGTTGGAAAACCCTGCTTTATTGTTGATAGGCAAGGATCCAGTGGCTAGCTTATTAGAATTGTAATGCATTACGCAGTACATGAAGATATCGCCAATAAATTAATTGATGCTTACCATGGTGAAGAGCCGCTTGCTAATTATTTAAAAAAATATTTTGCAGCAAATAAAAAGCATGGTAGTAAGGATCGAAAAAATATTAGTGCTTTATGTTATGCGCATTTTAGAAATGCGATGAATGCTTTTCCATTAGCTAATAAAATCTCTGATCAAATTGATAAGGAAGCGTTTGTGCAATCGCATAAAGTGCAACCTCTATTATTTATTCGTATACGTCCTTGGCAAAAGGAAAAAGTAATTCAAAAATTACTGGAAGCACATATTGAATACAAAGAAGTGCGTGAAAATGCATTTGCCTTTGCGAATACAACTTCATTGCAAAATATATTGGAATTGAATAAGGAAGCGGTGATTCAAGATGTAAACTCACAAGCACTTACCGAATTATTACAAATGGTGCCTACAAGTGAAGAACACCCCATTCAAGTATGGGACGCTTGTGCTGCTAGCGGTGGTAAAACCATTTTAATGTTTGATGTTATGTCCAATATTAGAATGCATTTATCGGATGTAAGAGAAAGTATTTTATATAATGCAGACAAGCGTTTACAGGAAGCGGGCATTCGTCCTGCTAGTGTGCAAGAAATTGATTTAACGCAAGCTTTTGATATCAAGAAGCCTTTTGATTTTGTATTTGCCGATGTGCCTTGCTCTGGAAGTGGTACCTGGGGTAGAACACCCGAGCAGTTGGCCTATTTCAACGAAGCGCAGTTAACCAAATACACAAAATTACAAGCGCAAATTTTACAAAATATCATTCCAACTGTAAAACTAAATGGGCATTTACTTTTTGCAACCTGCTCAGTATACAAAGACGAAAATGAAAACAATGTGGAAGCATTATTAGCCACAGGTAAATTCAAATTAGTCAAACAAAAATACTTTAAAGGATACGATCAACAAGCGGACACACTTTTTGGCGCACTGCTTGAAAAAGTGGCCAACTAAATTAAAGCGCCACTTTGTATAATTCCTCCGGCAACAACATCATCTCCTTCGTAAAAAACAGCACTTTGTCCGGGCGCAATGCTTTTTACATTTTCATAAAATTTTGCTTCTACACCATTCATAGTATGTGATAGGGTACATAATGCGCCACTGTCATGGTACCTTATTTTTGCCATCAAATCGGTAGGTCCCTCTAAATGATCGTATTTAATCCAATTGATTTTAGACACCAACATATCATTTGAGTCAAGGTCTTTTTCCTCACCAATCACCACTATATTTTTTACAGGGTCAATTGCGGTTACATAAGCAGGTTTGCCCAATGCAATTTCTAAACCCTTTCGTTGTCCAATGGTATAAAATGGATAGCCTTTGTGTTTGCCTAATCTTTTTCCATTCGTATCTACAAACCAACCTCCATTCACACGCTCTTCTAATCCTTCAACCCTTCTTTTTAAAAATCCACGGTAGTCATTATCTGGCACAAAACAAATTTCGTAGCTCTCACTTTTTTTAGCGAGTTCGGGATAGCCCATGTCTATTGCCATTTGTCGGATCTCCGTTTTATGCATTCCTCCTAAAGGTAAAATAGTCCGACTTAATAAATCTTGATCTACTCCCCATAACACATAACTCTGGTCCTTAGTTTCATCCAGCCCTTTTGAAATTACATAACGTCCATTGGTATGTTGGCGCACTTTTGCGTAGTGGCCAGTTGCAATAAAATCACATCCTAAGGCGTCGGCTCTTTTTAGTAAAGCCCTCCATTTAATATGCGTATTACACATTACACAAGGGTTGGGCGTGCGGCCTGCCAAGTATTCTTCTACAAAATTTTCAATGACAAAATCGCCAAATTCTTCTCTAATATCTAATATATAATGGGGGAATCCGTTGTTTACAGCGGCTAAACGTGCATCGTTAAAGGAGTCTATATTACAACATCCTGTTTCTTTACCATTTGTATTGCTGGTGGAGTAATCCCAGGTTTTCATGGTGATTCCCACCACTTCGTAACCTTCATTATGCAGCATAAGGGCTGCGACTGTACTGTCAATTCCGCCGCTCATAGCGACTAATACCTTACCTTTTTTACTCATAGTCTTTGGCCAGTTAAAAGTTGGCTTGGCACAAAACTAACTTATTTTGTTAAGTTTTTCATTTTGGGGGTAAATGGGTAGCCCATTTTTGGTGTCGAAAAACGAAAAATACTATCTTCACTACCATATAACGACAAAATTTAAGAAAATGATCAAGTTACAAGTAATCGGAAATTTGGGCAAAGACGCTCAAGTAAACAATGTGAATGGCAAGTCTGTAATCAACTTTAATGTTGCGCATACAGAACGTTTTAAAGATGCTCAAGGCAATCAAAAAGACAGAACTACCTGGGTTGACTGTTCTTATTGGACAGATCGTACTGCGGTTGCGCCTTATTTAAAAAAGGGAACGCAAGTGTACGTAGAAGGTACACCAGATGTAAGAACTTATACTACTGCGGATGGTCGTAATGGTGCTTCATTAACATTGCGTATTGCATCGGTACAATTATTAGGTGGAAGAGCAAATGGTGGTGATAGTCCAGCTCCGGATCAAAGTGCTGGTGCAACATACACACCAAATGCTGCCGCAAATGATGATGCATCCATGGCGGATGATTTGCCATTCTAGTTGAATGGTTCTAAATTTTATAAAGGTGTGCTTCGGTACACCTTTTTTTTATGCGTAAATTTGTGAAGCAATTCATTTAAATCGAACACCAATCAGTAATTCATTTATGGAATCAACTATATATTCTTATCAACAACTTTATTCTTTTGCATTGAATGTTTTTTTGAAAATGGGATGCACTAACAAAGACGCAAGCTTGGCGACAAGTGTTTTGTTGTCGGCTGATTTAAGAGGAATTGATAGCCATGGTATTGCGCGCTTAGTAGGTTATGTTCGATTATGGGAGGCGGGAAGAATTAATTCCACACCCAATATTAAAATAGTACATGAGACACCTTCCACTGCTGTTGTAGATGGTGATAAAGGATTGGGACTTGTTGTTGCGCCAAGAGCTATGCAAATTGCGATGGATAAAGCAACACAAGTTGGAACAGGATGGGTGAGTGTAAAAAATAGCAATCATTTTGGTATTGCAGGATACCACGCCATGATGGCATTGTCGGCAGATATGATTGGTATGGCTATGACCAATGCAAGTGCACTGGTTGCACCAACTTATGCAGCAGAAAAAATGTTGGGAACCAATCCAATTGCTGTGGCGGTACCTGCAGGTAATGAAGCACCATTTGTAGCTGATTTTGCAACAACAACTGCGGCGAATGGTAAGCTAGAAATTGCACAACGAAAAAACGAATCTATTCCAACAGGTTGGGCTCAGGATGCAAATGGAAATCCAAGCAATGATGCACATGTTTTAAAACAAGGTGGGGCATTACTTCCTTTGGGTTCGGAAAAAGAATTGGGCAGTCATAAAGGATATGCATTAGGAAGTATTGTAGATATATTCAGTGCTGTTTTGAGTGGTGCAAGCTTTGGTCCTTGGGCACCTCCATTTCCAGCATATGTGCCAATGCCCGAAAATATGCCAGGAGAAGGCTTAGGACATTTTTTAGGGGCCATGCGCATCGATGCATTTCGACCTGCATCGGATTTTAAATCCAATATGGATATTTGGTTAAACCGATTCCGAAATGCGAAGCCTGCACAAGGTCATGAAAAAGTATATGTAGCAGGAGATATGGAAAGAAATATGGAGGGCGAACGCATGAAAAATGGCATTCCATTGGTAACGGATGTAGTTAAGGATTTAATGGGTTTAGCGGATAAGTTAGCAATACCGTTTGAAGCAGTATAAATGCCTTCATTTTAAGGAAGACTAACATGTGTTTTCCGATTTACTTTTTACCTTTGAGGTTCTTATAAATTTGAATAATAATTATTGTTTATGAAGATAATGAAGTTTGGTGGTACCAGTGTTGGAAAGCCAGAGCGTATGCATCAGGTGTCTCAATTAATTACAAGAGACACTGAACCAACGATTGTTGTATTAAGTGCATTGAGTGGCACGACAAATGCGTTGGTAGGTATCAGTGACTTTTTAGCAAAGTCTGATAAAGCGGGTGCAACAAATCAAATTGAAACTTTAGAAAAACATTATCGATCATTTATTTTGGATTTATTAAAATCTGAAACGTTAAGAGCAAAAGCAAATTCAATTATTGATGAGCATTTTGAGTTCTTAAAAATCACACAAAGAATTTCATTGAGTGATGCATTAAACAGAGACATTTTAGCACAAGGCGAATTAATGAGTACAAAATTATTCTCTTTGTATTTAGAACAAGAAAATATCGACCACGCATTAATTCCTGCATTAGAGTTTATGCGTTTAGATGCTAATGATGAACCTGATTTGTCAGTGATTAGAGAAAAGTTAGCAGCCGTTTTAGCTGCACATCCAACTAAAAAATTATTTATTACCCAAGGTTATATTTGTCGCAATGCAAAAGGGGAAGTAGATAATTTAAAAAGAGGAGGAAGTGATTATACAGCTTCTTTAATAGCAGCAGCAGTAAAAGCGTCGGTTTGTGAAATATGGACGGATATTGATGGTATGCATAATAATGATCCGCGTGTTGTTGATAAAACAGTTGCCATTGAACAATTGAGTTTTGATGAAGCTGCTGAGTTGGCTTATTTTGGTGCAAAAATTTTACACCCCACATGTATCTGGCCAGCACAACAGGAAAATGTGCCAGTGAAATTATTAAATACCATGGAGCCTACTGCTGCAGGTACAGTTATTAAAAAAGAAGCAGGCACAGTTGGCGTGAAAGCAGTAGCTGCAAAAGACGGAATTATCGCTGTGAAAATAAAGAGTAGCAGAATGTTATTGGCTTACGGATTTTTGAGAAAAATATTTGAAGTGTTTGAAAAATATAAGACACCCATTGATATGATTACTACATCGGAAGTAGCTGTATCTGTTACCATTGATAGTGATGCACATTTAGCAGAGATCATTGAAGAGCTAAGTAATATTGCTTCGGTTGAAGTTGAAAAAGACCAAACCATTGTTTCAATTGTAGGTAATGAAATTGCAAAGACAGATGCAATTCTAAAAAGATTATTTGATGCAATCAATGAAGTGCCTGTAACGATGGTAAGTTACGGCGGTAGCCCTCACAATATTTCCTTGTTATTGCCAAGTGCTTATAAAACAAAAACTTTGCAACTTGTAAATAAAGGGTTGTTTAATTTATAAGAAAGCCTTTTATGGCAAGAAAAAAAAAGAGCCAAATATTGCATTTGGCTCTTTTTGTGAGTTATACTGAAAAAATATATTAGAGGTTTATCTAAGCTTTTTAAATTTTTAAAAAAGCTTAGATAAACAACAACGCGTCTCCGTAAGAGAAGAAACGATATTTATCTTTAATTGCTTTTTTGTAAGCTTCCATTGCTAATTCATAACCAGCAAAAGCGCAAGTCATAATTAATAAACTTGTTTTAGGCAAGTGGAAATTGGTTACTAAGCTATCTGCGATATTAAAGTTGTAAGGAGGATGGATAAAGTGGTTGGTCCATCCTTCGGCAGGCTTCAATAATCTTTGAGCTGTTACACTGCTTTCCATTGCTCTCATTGCAGTAGTACCAATTGAACAAACGCGACGATTGTTTTCTTTAGCTGTATTAATAATGCGACAAGCGTCTTCATCAATTTTAAAATATTCAGCATCCATTTTATGTTTGCTTAAATCTTCAACTTCGATAGGACGGAAAGTGCTTAAACCGGTGTGTAAGGTTACTTCAGCAAAACGGATACCGATAATTTCGGCGCGCTTAATTAATTCTTTACTAAAGTGTAAACCTGCAGTAGGAGCAGCCACTGCACCTTCGTGCTTTGCATATACGGTTTGGTATCTGTCTTTATCTTCTTCATCAGGCTTACGCTTAATGTATTTAGGTAAAGGAGTTTCTCCTAAAAATTCTAACATTTTCTTAAAACCTTCGTCGTCACCTTCCCATAAAAAACGAATGGTACGGCCACGGCTTGTGGTATTGTCAATGACTTCTGCTACCAACTCCTCATTTTCACCAAAATACAATTTGTTGCCTACACGAATTTTTCTTGCGGGATCAACAATCACATCCCATAAACGGTTGGGCTTGTTTAATTCTCTTAAAAGGAAAACCTCAATTTTTGCACCTGTTTTTTCCTTACGGCCATACATTCTAGCAGGGAATACCTTTGTGTTATTCACTACAAAAACGTCTTTGTCATCATAATACTCTAATAAATCAGAGAAATTTCGGTTTTCCATGTGACCATTTTGACGGTTTACCACCATCAATCTACTGTCTTCTCTACGTTTGGTTGGATACTGTGCGATCAGGTTTAATGGAAGATCGTACCTAAATTGTGAAAGTTTCATTTGTGTCTATTATTTAAGATGATAGCCACATTAAGTTTACTACAGCCTTACGGGGCAGTTCGCTTCATGTTACGGCATGAAAATTATGGTCGCAAATGTACAACATTAGCAGTAAATTTGTGGAACAAGTATTTGTACTTAAAATGTGGTTATATCGCAAAAAACAGTAATTTTGCAAACGATTGTTAGTTTAAGTACAACTTGGTCTAAAAACAATTAATTATGCTTAGAGCTAAATGGTGGAAAGTATTGTCATTTGTATTGTTATTATATACCTGTACTTACGGGTTTTTAGTTAAAGTTCCCAAGTTAGACGATCGAATGAAAGAGTCTATACGTAATTTCTTTTTCCATGTACCTATGTGGTTTGGAATGATGATTTTATTATTTGTATCATTAGTATATGCTGTGAAATATTTAAGATCTGGAGCATTAGTACATGATGTATACTCATTTGCATTTGCTTCAATGGGTCTGGTATTTGGAACATTAGGCATTATAACAGGTGCAATTTGGGCTAACTATCAATGGGGAAGTCCTTGGGTGGGTGACCCTAAACAAAATGGAGCAGCTATTGCTTTACTTATTTACTTCGCCTATTTTGTATTAAGAGGAAGTTTATTAGATATCGAAAAACGTGCTCGATTATCAGCGGTGTATAATATTTTTTCTTTCTTTATGTTGTTTCCAACTTTGTGGATTCTTCCAAGATTAACGGAATCATTGCATCCTGGAGGACAGGGTAGTGAAGGCAATCCAGGGATGAATGGAAAAGACATGACGGCTAGTATGCGTACTGTTTTTTATCCTGCTGTTATTGGATGGACATTATTAGGTGTATGGATTGCAACCATTCGTATTCGTATTCAATTATTACAATTAAAGAAAGAAGGTCTTTTATAAATTATCAAATCATTTAATCTTATTCATATGTTCAACTTATTACAAACACAAGTCACAAATAATGAAGGTATCATGGTACAGAATGGTAAAATTTATTTAGTGATGACCATTGTGTCAATTATTTTAATCGGACTTTTTATATATGTGGCAAGCATCGATAAAAAAGTAAGCCAATTAGAAAAGTAAAATAAATTATTATTCAATTAAAATAGGAAGATTATGTCAGAGGAAACAGCGTATAGTTTTTTTCAAAGTGTTGAAAGAAGTTTTGATAAAGCAGCAAAATATACAAAATGGGAGACAGGTATATTAGAACAAATTAAAGCGTGTAATAGCATTTATAGTATGCGCTTTCCAGTTAAAATGGATGACGGTCGTATTGAAGTGATAGAAGCGTATAGAGTGCAACACTCGCAGCATAAATCACCATGTAAAGGAGGTATTCGTTTTAGTATGGCTGTGAATCAAGATGAGGTAATGGCCTTAGCTGCTTTAATGACTTATAAATGTGCGATTGTGAATGTGCCGTTTGGTGGTGCAAAAGGTGGTATTAAAATTAGCCCAAGATCATTAAGCCCGTATGAATTAGAAAAAATTACAAGAAGATATACTTCAGAATTAGTAAAGAAAAACTTTATTGGTCCTGGTATTGATGTACCTGCTCCCGACTACGGAACTGGTGAAAGAGAAATGGCTTGGATTGTGGATACTTATCAATCTTTAAAGCCAGGTGAAATTGATGCTGCTGGTTGTGTTACTGGTAAGCCTATTTCATTAGGGGGCGTTAGAGGCCGAAAAGAAGCTACTGGCTTGGGTGTATTTTATGGTGTAAGGGAAGTTTGTTTAATGCCCGATGTAATGGCAAAAGCTGGATTAACAGTGGGTATTGAAAATAAAAATGTAATTGTACAAGGACTTGGTAATGTTGGTTACTATACTGCTAAATTCTTTAGAGAACATGGTGCGAAAGTAATTGCTATTGCTGAATACGAAGGAGCAATTTATTGTAAAGAGGGTTTGAATGAAGAAGCAGTATTTCAACATCGAAAAGCAACTGGCAGCATTTTAAATTTCCCAGGTGCAACCAATATTGAAAAAAGTGCAGATGCATTAGAAATGGAATGTGATATTTTAGTTCCTGCTGCATTGGAAAATGTGATTGATGGAAATAATGCGCCTCGCATTAAAGCAAAAATTATTGGTGAAGCAGCGAATGGTCCTTTAACTCCTGAAGCGGATAACATATTTGCTCAAAAAGGCGTATTAGTGATACCCGATATGTATTTAAATGCCGGTGGTGTAACGGTTTCCTATTTTGAGTGGTTAAAGAACTTGAGCCATGTACGTTATGGTCGTTTAGAAAAACGTTTTACGGAGAATGCTAATATTAATATCCTAAATCAAATTGAAGAGTTAACAGGTAAAAAGGTTACAGCTGCTGAAAAAGAAATTATTGCACACGGTCCTGATGAAATTGATTTAGTACATAGTGGTTTGGAAGAAACTATGATTAATGCGACAAGAGAAATTATGGAAATTTGGAAAGCAAATCCTTCCATTCCTGATATGCGCACTGCTGCCTATGTATGTGCCATTGATAAGGTTGGAACTTCTTATGCTGAACTAGGTATCTTCCCTTAATAGCATTGTTTTTAATACTATTAAGCAATTAAATTAAATATACTCGGGGAAATTTTGCAAAGGGTGCAGTTTCCCCGTTTTTATTTGTGCTCCAACAGTTTCATGTCCATTGCTTGCAAATAAATAGGTTGCTTCTAATACTTGTTGGTATTGATATAATTGAGCAATTGTCTTATCTGAAATTGGCACATTCGCTTCCTTACATTCAATAATCATCCAAGGTTTATCATCCTTATAAACTAAAATATCAAAACGTTTACGCAATTCACCCAATTGAATTTGTTTTTCAACTGCAATAAGTGCCGCTGGATATTTACAAACCTGAACCAGGTATTGCAGCATGTTTTGTCTTACCCATTCTTCGGGAGTAAGGAGTATCCAAATTTTACGGAAGGGGTCAAATAAATAATCCTTTCCTTGTTCTTTTTTAAGCTTGAATGGATAAGATGGATAATTTAAGGAGATCATTTAATGTCCAATAAAATTTGTATTTTTATATATTAACTCTATTTAACTAGGGTCATATCTATTCAAAGATACGCTTATGAAAACGAAAGAAGAAATTGTAAACAATTGGTTGCCCAGGTATACAGGTGCAAGCTTGGATCAGTTTGGTAAGTACATATTGCTTACCAATTTTAGCAATTACGTAAATATGTTTGCCGAGTGGAATAAGGTAGAAGTGATAGGTAAGGATAGGCCTATGCAATGTGCAACAGCAGAAGGCATCACCATTATTAATTTTGGTATGGGAAGCCCCGGCGCCGCTACGATAATGGATTTGTTAACTGCCATTCAACCAGAAGCAGTCTTGTTTTTAGGCAAATGTGGAGGACTAAAAAAACGCAATACCATTGGAGATTTAATATTGCCTATCGCCGCAATTAGAGGAGAAGGAACTTCTAATGACTATTTCCCAGCCGAAGTGCCAGCCTTGCCTGCATTCGCTTTGCAAAAAGCAATTTCAACAACCATTCGCGATAACAATGTAGACTATTGGACAGGCACGGTTTATACCACCAACCGACGTGTATGGGAACATGATGATGAGTTTAAAGCATACTTAACTAAAATTCGTGCTTATGCTATTGATATGGAAACAGCAACCATTTTTACAGTGGGTTTCTATAATAAAATTCCTACCGGTGCTTTGTTATTAGTCAGTGATTCTCCTATGATTCCAGAAGGAGTGAAAACAGAAGCAAGTGATAGTAAAGTAACTGCCGAATTTGTAGAAAGACATTTAAAAATCGGGATTGCCTCCTTGCAGCAATTAATCAATAACGGTCAAACTGTTCGTCATTTGAAGTTTTAGTCCTTCCATAAGAAGGGAAATAGGATGTATGCCAATGCAATTATCATTGCATCAAAACCTATTAACATGCCAACCAATTGAGGCAATCCGTTTTGTACGATGTCGGCAAATGCAATATTTGCAATGCGCATTAGCAAAAGTATTTGAGGAATAATAAGTGGGAAACCAAGTATAGCCATAATCGCAGAAGGCTGCTGTGCTTTAGCTGCAATGGCTGCCAAAAAGCTAAATACCAAGCTTAAACTAATTCCACCTAAGCAACTAATGCCAAAAAACAATAGCGCATGTTGTAATGGATTTCCTAATAAAAGGGTGAATAGTAATAAACTCAACCCACTCATCAATACCATTAAAATACTATTGTAAATGAGTTTTGAAAATATAAAGTGAATAGGGCTTGCAATGGTATAAAAATAAAGCATGCGTCCTTTCCCTTCTTGTAAAAAACTTCTTGCTACCGCATTAATACAAATAAACAAAAGGATTACCCAAAACAAACCATTCCAAACTTTATCATCGGGCTGCCCCATGGTCAAATAAATCACAAAGGTAGTGGAGGCTATATATAATAAAATACCAAAAAAGGTATACTGTTGGCGAAACTCCAGCAATAAGTCCTTTTTAAGTAAAAAATAGATATGGTTTATTTGCTTGCGCATATTCTGCATCGAGGTTCGTAATTATTTTTTTCTCCTAAAACTACGGTGCCTCCTTCTTCACTTGTTCGGTAGGAGATATTGGCTAAATGACCACATTGAACACAAATTGCATGTAGTTTTGTAATAAAGTCGGCAACAGATAATAATTGAGGCATTGGGCCAAAAGGCTTTCCTAAATAATCCATATCTAAACCTGCTACAATTACTCTTTTTCCTTGTATTGCCAATTGTTCTGCCACACGAATTACGCCTTCGTCAAAAAATTGTGCTTCATCAATCCCTACAACTTCCGCATTTTCAGCTAATAACAATATTTTGCTAGAATGGTCCACAGGAGTAGAGTGTATTGAATTGGTATCGTGACTTACAATTTTATTTTGATCGTAACGTGTATCTAATGCAGGTTTATAAATTTCTACTTTTAAGTTGGCAATTTTTGCACGCTTTAATCTTCGAATTAACTCTTCGGTTTTACCGCTAAACATGCTTCCGCAAATCACTTCAATAAATCCTCTTTTATTTCCACTGATATTTTGTTCAATAAACATAAATGCTACTTGTTAATTTTTCTTCAGGTCCTTTATTTATCAGCTTCAAAAGTAAACATTCTTAGCTTAGTTTGCTAATCTAAATAAGGTCGAATTTGTGCCATTGTTTTTACTGTTGCTCCTGCATTTTCTTGTATGTATTTATGTGCATGATAGCTGGCTTGTTCATAATGATTGGTAGACTGTAAGAATTCGTTCAAATACATCACCAATTCAGACTCATTTTTAATACGGTATCCGCCTTTGCTTTTTCTTAATCCAATGGCTTCCTTATACTTAGTATCGTTATCTCCCCAAATAACAGGTTTGCCAAAGGCAGCAGGTTCTAACACGTTGTGTACGCCGTCGGAACCAAATCCTCCACCCACATAGCTTATATAAGCATATTGATATAAAGTTCTAAGCAGTCCAATACGGTCAACAATTAAAACAATAGGTTTTGATTGGGGGGTATTTTGTGCTAGCAATTGACTGAGTGTAATGGCATTTGGAAAATAATTTTTACATGATTGAATTGATTTTTCGTCCACATGATGCGGAACAATAATCCAATTAAACTGCGTAAAATGAGCAGTAGCTTTAGATATAACTAAATGGTCTTCGTCCCAAGTGCTACCAGCAATAATATTTTTGTTGGCGCTTAATAATTCAATCCAATTTATACTACTAATATTACTAGCAGTATGAACCACTCTATCAAAACGGGTATCACCTGTAATATTTATTTTCTTGTGGTTTAAAATAGGAGTGACTAAATCATATGCGTCTTTATCTTGCACCAAAATATGTGTAAATAAATTGAGCATGCTACGATAAAATCCTCCATACCATTTAAAGAAAATTTGATTTGGTCTAAATATCGCTGAAGCAAGAATGGTAGGAATATTTTTTGATTTTGCTTCATTTAAATAATAATACCAAAATTCATATTTAATAAACACAATCAGTTTTGGGTTGACTATTTCAATAAAGTTTTTTGCATTTTCTAAACTATCTAGTGGCAGATAAGTGACCACATCCACGGATGGATCATTTTTGCGATGCAGGTATCCAGAGGGAGAAAAAAATGTAAGCCAAATTTTATGCGATGGGTATTTTGATTTGAGTGCTTCAATGATAGGAAGTCCTTGTTCGAACTCACCATAGGAAGCAGCGTGGATCCATATGACGGGTCCAGTAATGATTTTAATTTTTTGATTTATTTCAGTCCAAACCTGGTCTTGTCCAAGCACCCATTCCTTTGCTTTTGGATTAAAAAAGCCTAGTAATTTAGCTATTTTGGGATAGCAGAATAAGAATAGATTGTATAATACCATGGAAAGTGGTTCTAAGGGCAAAAATCAGTCTTTTTATTGTAATTTTGCTAAAATTTATAGGATGCGAAAAATTCAAATGGTCGACACTAAAACCCAGTATTTAGCCATTAAGGATCAGGTTGATGCTGCAATTCATGAAGTATTGGATTCAGCGGCTTATATCAATGGGAAAGCAGTGAAAGATTTTGCACATAATTTGAGTGTTTATTTGGGTATTGAACATGTGATTCCTTGTGCCAATGGAACCGATGCTTTGCAAATTGCCATGATGGCATTGGGCTTACAACCTGGTGACGAAGTAATTACCCCTTCGTTTACTTATATCGCTACAACCGAAGTGGTTGCTTTATTGAATTTAAAGCCTGTATTTGTAGATGTAGATCCGGTTACTTATTGCATGGATATTGAAAGTCTTAAAAAAGCAATTACGCCAAAAACAAAAGCAATTGTGCCGGTGCATTTATATGGACAAGCAGCACCTATGGAAGAAATTATGGCTATAGCTAAAGCGCATAATTTATTTGTAATTGAAGACAATGCCCAAGCCATTGGATGTGATTACACTTTTTCGGATGGTACTAAAAAGAAGACAGGTACGATTGGACATATAGGAGCAACTTCGTTTTATCCTAGTAAAAACTTAGGGGCATTTGGTGATGGAGGGGCATTATTTACAAATGATAAAGCATTGGCCAATAAAATGGCTATGATTGCGAATCATGGACAGTCGGAAAGATATTACCACGATGTAGTTGGATGTAATTCAAGATTGGATTCAATTCAAGCTGCTATATTAAATATTAAGTTGACGCATTTGGATGCTTATAATAAAGCAAGACAAGCAGTTGCGAAATTTTATTCTGAAGCCTTTGCTTCTATTCCTCAAATTGTAACTCCAGCTATTGGAAAATATACAACTCATGTATTTCATCAATATACAATGCAATTAAAAGACGTAGATAGAGAAAAATTCATAGCTCATTTAAGCGCAAAGGAAATTCCTTGTATGATCTATTACCCAGTGCCAGGGCATTTGCAAAAAATGTTTGGTAATCAAAATAATAAACATTGGGATTTGCCTGTAACGGATCAATTAACTCCATGCGTTTGCTCATTGCCGATACATACCGAAATGGATGCGGAGCAATTGGCGTATATTGTAGAGGGTGTTCAATCTTTTTTTAAATAATCCAAAACTAGCCAAATGAAAATAGCAGTAGTAGGCACGGGCTATGTAGGATTGGTAACAGGCACTTGTTTTGCTGAGACGGGCAATAAAGTTACTTGCGTAGACATTAATAAAGAAAAGGTTGAAAAGCTAAGTGCTGGTCAAATTACTATATACGAGCCTGGATTAGAAAAGATTTTTTTAAGAAATATCAAAGAAGCGCGTTTGCGTTTCACGACACAATTGGATGAGGCTATTGAAGATGCGGAAATTATATTTTTAGCATTGCCTACACCTCCGGGTGCGGATGGTAGTGCGGATTTAAAATATGTATTAGGTGTTGCGGAACAGTTGGGAAAATTATTAAAAGGGTACAAAGTAATCGTTAACAAAAGTACGGTACCTGTTGGAACTGCCGATAAAGTAAAAGCAGCCATTGCAGTAAATTATAAAGGTGAGTATGATGTAGTAAGTAATCCTGAGTTTTTAAGAGAGGGTGTTGCGGTGGATGATTTCATGAAACCAGATAGAGTAGTCGTAGGAACAAGATCAGATAGAGCTAAGAAATTAATGAGTGATTTATATGCACCTTTTGTAAGACAGGGGAATCCTGTGATATTTATGGACGAACGTAGTTCGGAATTAACAAAGTATGCTGCCAACTCATTTCTTGCGACAAAAATTTCATTTATGAATGAGATTGCGCAGTTATGTGAGCGCATGGGAGCGGACGTGGATATGGTGCGTAGAGGTATTGGAAGTGACGACAGAATAGGCAAGCGTTTTTTATTCCCAGGTATAGGATATGGAGGAAGCTGTTTCCCTAAGGATGTGCAAGCATTGATCATGTCATCGGATGAAGTGAATTATGATTTTGAGATTTTAAAAGCGGTGGAGAAAGTAAATGCGCTTCAAAAATTACATTTAGTAGAAAAGATAAAGGCATACTACAACCATAATTTACAGGGTAAACATTTTGCATTGTGGGGCTTGGCATTTAAACCTAATACGGATGATATTAGAGAAGCACCCGCATTGAGTATTATTGATGCTTTAACAAGTGCAGGTGCAACAGTTACAGCATATGATCCAGAAGCCATGCCAAATGTAAAAGGACAAATTGGAGATAAGATTAAATATGCCGAGAATCAATACCAAGCATTGGAAGGCGCTGCAGCATTAATTATTGCTACAGAGTGGAGTGAGTTTAGAACACCGGACTTTGATTTAATGGAGCAAAAATTAAATCAACACAAAATTATCTTTGATGGCAGAAACTTATTTGATGTACAAAAGATGATTGAGCTGGGTTATTATTACGAGAGCATTGGAAGATCAGGTTCAGAAAAATAAGCTACCTAAATAAACAAACAACATGACGCAGAAAAGAATATTAATTACAGGAGCAGCCGGATTTTTAGGATCGCATTTGAGTGATCGTTTTATAAAGGAGGGCTACTATGTAATTGCCATGGATAATTTAATTACGGGGGACTTGCAAAACATTGCACACTTAAGAAGTAATCCCAGTTTTGAGTTTATCCATCATGATGTTACAAAGTTTATTGAGATAGAAGGAAGCTTGGATTATATATTACATTTTGCATCACCTGCAAGTCCCATTGATTATTTAAAAATCCCTATTCAAACCTTAAAAGTGGGTGCGATGGGAACGCATAATTGTTTAGGCTTAGCAAAAGCAAAGGGTGCAAGAATATTAGTGGCCAGTACCAGTGAGGTGTATGGTGATCCTTTAGTACATCCACAAACAGAGGAGTACTGGGGCAATGTAAATCCTGTAGGTCCAAGGGGCGTGTATGATGAAGCCAAGCGTTATATGGAAAGCATTACGATGGCTTATCATACCTTCCACAATGTAGAAACAAGAATCATTAGAATCTTTAATACCTATGGCCCAAGAATGCGCCTGAATGATGGCCGCGCATTACCTGCATTTATTGGTCAAGCATTAAGAGGAGAGGATATGACGGTGTTTGGTGATGGTTCACAAACCAGAAGTTTTTGTTATGTGGATGATTTAGTGGAAGGTATTTATAGATTATTATTAAGTGACTACTCAAGTCCTGTGAATATTGGCAATCCTAATGAAATTAGTTTAAAGGATTTTGCCGAAGAGGTTTTGAAATTAACAGGCAACACCGTAAAAATTGTATACAAGGATTTACCTGTGGACGATCCAAAGCAAAGACAACCAGATATCACAAAAGCAAAAACTATTTTAGGTTGGGAGCCCAAAGTAGATCGTGCGGAAGGCTTACAATTAACCTACGATTATTTTAAAGCATTGCCACCAAGCGAGTGGACCAAGCTGCCTAAAGAATTTACTTCTAAATAATTTCTACAGCACATTTTCAAATATTTTGCTACATGTCTATTCATAAAATTTTAGTTACAGGTGCTAATGGTCAGTTGGGTTGGGAATTAGCACAAGCCGCTGTTTTGTTTCCAAAATTTGAATTTGTATTTGTAGACCGAAATGCAATGGATTTATCAAAGCCGAACGAATTAAAAGGTATTGTAGAATTGTTTGCTCCGGATGCTATCATTAATACAGCAGCTTATACAGCAGTAGATAAAGCAGAATCGGAAAGGGAATTAGCGCATACCATAAATGCCGAAGCAGTAGTTGAATTGGCACGTATTACTAAGCAAAAAAATATTCCATTCATAACCTATTCCACCGATTATGTATTTAGTGGAAATGCTACTAGCCCTTATTTGCCCGACACAAAAAGAGAGCCTGTCAATTTTTATGGCACTACAAAAGCACAAGGAGAACAAATGGCATTGGCTGAAAATCCAAACACCATCATTATTCGTACTTCATGGGTATTTAGTAGTCATGGTAATAATTTTGTAAAGACTATGATGCGATTAATGAAGGATCGAGATAGTTTAAATATAGTGGGGGATCAAAAAGGCCGACCCACCTATGCAAAGGATTTGGCTATTGCTACCATCCATTTATTGGAAACAATCAATGCAGGTAAAGACATTAAAGGCATTTACCATTATGCGAATACAGGTGAGACTACCTGGTACGAATTTGCGGCAAAAATAAAGTCATTAGCAGGTCTTACATGTGACTTAACCGCTATTACTTCGGATCAGTTTCCTACATCGGCAAAACGCCCATTTTATTCGGTTTTAGACACACAGAAAATAGAGCAGGATTTAGGTATCAGTATCCCACATTGGGAAACCGCCTTGCAGCAATGTATTGACAAGCTTACCAATGACTAAATGACCTGATGAGGCTCATTGAAACAGCGTCAAATACTAATATTTATCATTATTATAATTTGTTTATATCCTAACTTTATACAAATAATGAGTTATGAATAACAAAGTATTGATTGCAGTTGACTTGAGTGAAAAATCTGCAGCTATCATTGAAGAAGGAATAGCGCTAGCGGTTAAAATGGATGGATCTGTTTTAATTAGTTCCATTATTCCTGTTTACGTTGACTATTTACAGTCTCAAATGGCATTGATCCCAACACAGTGGGATGAAATTTATATTGCTCAAAAAGAGCATGCCATGAAGGAACTACAAAAAATTAAGGATAAGCATCCCCAAGTGAAGATTGAATTATTTGTGGAAGTGGGTAATGCTAAATTTGATGTGATTGAAAAAGCCAATGAAGTGAAAGCCACTTATATTGTAGTGGGTACACATGGACGTACCGGACTTTCACATACTGTAATGGGTAGTACTGCCGAATATATTGTCCGACATTCAACAGTGCCTGTTTTAGTAGTACCAATGGATCGAAATGAACACTAGTTCCGAATCAAGCGCATTAACTTTTTACCAATTTGCTTCTCTACTAAATATTGAGTAGCCCAGGAGTATAATACCAATATGACTAAGAGGAATACAATGCTAATTGTTTTCTTTGTTTCGCCATTTGTACATTGTATCCATCTAAACAGTTTGGGGATGCAATAACCAATAATAAATGCTTGGTTTAAATATACCGAGTAAGATATTTTACCAAGGAATAAGAATGGTTTTGTTTGTAGTAATTTGCTCAGAAAGCCATTTGTTTTTATCATTATGAAAATGGAGATTGCAAAACTTATGGGGATCATGAATTGAATCCATAATGCATTTTGAAATGTTGCAGTAAAGTGACAATACATGAGCACTAATATGCCCGTTGCTATCATCCATTCAATGCTATTGGGTAGTTGAATTTTTTTCTTTGCCAAAACATATACAATGAAGCCTAAGTTAAAGCATGCCAATCCTCTTATAAATCCAAAGGATCCCGTTTGAAAATAATTTTGTTGGTAAGCTAGGAAACCAAGGCAGATTATTGTGATGATGCTAATTAATTTTATTTTTCTTTTTTGAAAGGCTACTAATGAACATACCCCAAATACAAGATAGGAGATCATCTCGCTTGAGATAGACCAGGAAGGATAATTCATGCCAATGCCAGTTCCTAAAATAGGGGTGGAATTAGTAAGTAGTAAAGTATCTAAAGCAAGGAATATGTTTTGTTTGTCAAAATGAGGATGTACAAAATACCAATACATGCCTGTAGAGAATAATAGTAAAGGATATAAACGTATGCATCTTTTTAATAGAAATTGCATGAAAGTTTTTCTTGAATTTATTTTGTCATCGTAAGTTAATGCAATAACATAGCCACTTAATATAAAGAAAAAGTCTACGAAAATATAGGACTCTCGAACAAAGAAATTGTTCACTAAAAAGGCTGGTGCGTTATTGATATTAAAATGAAATAAAACAACAAATAGTGCGAAAAGCCCACGTAGGCCGTCTAGTTTATGAATGCGGTTCATGGGGCTAAAATAGTATGATTTTATGGATTGGCCTCGCGTTGCTCGGCCTTCCATTTTTTATAGGAAAATCCCAACATAAAAAGACCTCTACGAAATAGGAGTGGCGGATGCAATGCCTTTTAATTGAATAAAACGCAGTCGCAAATTGTTGCACAATTTTCACAATACTCAGTCAATCCAAATCACGAGCTAGCTCGCATTTGTCTTTCCTTCGTATTGTGCTCGCTTCGCTCGGCTCCTTCGTTTTCTTTTCACTTTATCGCATTAAAAAAGCCCCAACTTTCGTTGAGGCTTTTCTTTGGTTGCCTGACCTGGATTCGAACCAAGACAAACTGCACCAAAAACAGTTGTGCTACCGTTACACCATCAGGCAATCCCTATGCCATTCTTA
>CANGIZ010000033.1 GCA_947454025.1 Bacteroidota bacterium
CTTTAGGAATTCCAGTTTTCTCAGAGATTTGATTGATGAGATCAGATTTTCTCATGAAGTTGATTTTTTGGGGTTTCGGTATTAAAAATAAATGAAATTTTAAGTTTTTGCAACTATATTATGATTTATTTCTACTTATTTCCCCATAAATTTAAGTTACTACGCATTTTATATATTAATATATAAAATATTTGTAATTTATAAATAAGCATTTTTGGCTAAAAAAAACATGAATTTTGGGCTATTTTGTTCATTTTTGCCCAAATGAATACCCTTTTCTGCGATTTACTGTTAAAATGGGACAAAAAGTCCAATCATCGTCCAATGCCTTGGAAAGGAGAAAAGGATCCTTATAAAATTTGGCTTAGTGAGATTATTTTACAACAAACCAGGGTAGAACAGGGGTGGGCTTATTATGAAAGATTTGTAAAACAATATCCAACCGTTCAAAAATTGGCAGCCGCTAAAGATGATGCTGTTTTTAAAATGTGGGAAGGCCTTGGTTATTATAATCGTTGTAGAAATTTATTATTTACCGCGCGTTATATAGTGAACGAATTGAATGGAAATTTTCCAATTGATTACGAGGGATTGCTCTTGTTAAAAGGAATAGGTCCTTATACTGCCGCGGCAATTGCATCCTTCGCTTATAATTTACCACATGCAGTTGTGGATGGAAATGTGTTTCGCGTTTTTGCAAGATATTATGGCATTGCTACACCAACGGATACCAAAGAAGGATTACAAATATTCAATACTATTGCTTTTGAAAATTTAGCAAAAAATAAGGCAGGCATCTACAACCAAGCGCTAATGGATTTTGGGGCTACTGCCTGCAAACCTATGTCTCCTTTGTGTTCTAGCTGTTTGATGCAATCTACCTGTGAAGCATTCAATCAAAATAGGGTCGGGCAGTTACCTGTTAAATTAAAAGTGATTCAAAAGAAAAAAAGGTATTTTGATTATTTCTGTTTTAAGGTTGCAGATAAATGGTTGATTCAAAAAAGATCGGAGGGTGATATTTGGGCTAACCTTTTTCAGTTCTATTTAGTGGAGCAAGAAAAGCAAATGATCCCTGATGAAAATTATATAAACAATGTTATTGTGAATCAATTATCAATTGATCCTAAATCGATCGTTGAAAAAGTAATACATCAATCCTATCAACAACAATTAACGCATCAATTATTAGCCGTTCGTTTTATTCAAATTGAATTAAAAACGATTCCAAAAGTTTTCGAAAAAGGTATTTGGGTAAGTACACGAGCCCTTAGTAAATATGCTTATCCCAAGACAATCAATAGCTTTTTGTCGGATGAAGGGCTTTTGAAAGCATAATTTTGTCATATAATTGGTAACTTTCCACCACAAACAAACTAGTGCTACTTTGGAATATCATTCGAGTTTATTATTCATTTTGTCTACTATAGGTGTGAACCCCATTCAGGAAGACGCTTCGTTGATATTGATAATGTGCGTACTTTTATTTCTCTCATTTGCCATTGCTGGTTCCGAAGTGGCTTTTTTTTCCCTGTCCTACAAAGACATCCAAGTATTAAAAACAAAACATAATAAAGCTTTAAAAAGAATTGTGCATTTGTTGGAAGATCCTAAGAAGTTACTTACTTCCATGCTGATTGCCAATAGTTTTATAAATATCTGTATTATTTTAATTGCGAATATTTTAATCAATCATCTATTTGTATTTGATCAGATTGCAATTCCTGGTATTGAATTTATTGTCAAAGTGATTGCGGTAACTTTATTGCTATTATTTTTTGGTGAGATTTTGCCGAAAGTAATGGCTACTCAAAATAATATTCGATTTGCTCAAGACTTTGGAGGCATTGTTCAGGCAGTGTATTTTATTTTTTCTAAGCCAAGCAGAATCATGGTTAAGTATACCAATATTATCGAAAACAAATTGGCACAAAAAAATTATGGTACCACGTATAGCATGGAGGAGTTAGATCATGCTATTGATTTAACAACATCGCCCAATCAGCAAGAAAATGAAAAAAAGATATTAAAAGGGATTGTGAAGTTTGGGAATATTTCGGTGAAGCAAATCATGAAAACAAGGCTGGACGTATATGGCGTGGAAGAAGCAATTAATTTTCATGAATTACTTGAACATATTAAAGAACATAACTACAGTCGTTTTCCTGTGTTTAAAGAGGACTTGGATTCGATTGTTGGAATGATTCATACCAAGGACGTGTTGCCTCATATTCATGAACCTGCTGATTTTAAATGGGCTAGTTTAATTAGGCCTGCATTTTTTGTACATGAGCAAAAAATGATTGAAGATTTATTAAAAGAGTTTCAGTTAAAGCGTATTCACTTTGCCATTGTTGTTGATGAATTTGGCGGCACGAGTGGTATTATTACTTTAGAAGATATTTTAGAAGAAATTGTTGGAGATATTAAAGATGAATTTGATGAAGAAGAAGCAATGGTTAAAAAAATTGACGATTTTCATTATATGGTGGAAGGCAAAACCACAATTATTGACTTGTGTAATTATATCGATTTGTCGACCAATTTTTTTGACAATGTAAAAGGGGAAAGTGATACTGTAGCAGGATTGTTTTTAGAATTGGCAGGTGAATTTCCTACATTACAACAGGTAGTTAAATACAAACAATTCAGTTTTACAGTGATGGAGATCCAAAAAAACAGAATTCATAAAGTTCAATTAATCATCACGCCTCAGGCTTCAAGCGCAGTTGAAAATGTATAAATTAGGATTTGTTTTTTGCAGTGTTTTATTGCTTTTAGCGATTGCTTGTAATAGTCCAATTGTTCCCAAAAATAAGGGTTATGCAGCGGTGCGGTTTCCTGCCAAGCAGTATCAATGGTTTAAGGAAGCAGATTATCCTTATTCCTTTGAATACCCTGTATATGCTCAAATTGACAATAGCGTGAATTATTTTGGGGACACCAAAAAGGCGCATGGTTGGATTAATATCAATTTCCCTCAAAATGGGGCAACAATTTATGTTAGCTATCGTGCTATACAGCCACATCAATTCGACACCCTCGTAAAAGATGCATATACATTTGCTAATAACCACAATAGCAAGGCCAGTTATATTGAGGATTCTGTTTTTACCACTGAAAATGGAGTGCATGGCGTGTTTTTTCACATTGGAGGTAATGTGGCTACGAGCTATCAGTTTTTTTTAACCGATTCAGTACATCATTTTTTTAGAGGCGCCCTGTATTTTGACACCACTCCGAACGAGGATTCTCTTGCTCCTGTGAATGCATTTCTTTTTAAGGATCTAACGCATTTAGTGAATACATTTAAGTGGCAATAGGTAATCTTAAGTTTTATCCTTAACAAAATCAAAAGATGCATATACTTTACCACACATCAAAAAATGCGCCGCATTTTTTTCTTATCTTTACGTCACAATTTTAGCTATGATAATTATTGATTCAGTTTTAGTGAGTGACGAGATCGTAGAAGAGCAGTTTGTTTGTGATTTAACAAAATGCAAAGGTGGTTGTTGCGAAGACGGTGATGCAGGTGCTCCCTTAGAAAATAAAGAAAAAGACTATATTAAAGAATACTATTCCATTGTAGAACCTTATATGACCAAGGAAGGTATTAAGGAAGTGAAACAGGTGGGTCAATTTATGTACGATAGAGAGTTTGGGTGGGTGACACCAACTATAAATGGACGAATTTGTGCATACGGATACAAAGACGAAAAGGGTATTATTAAATGTGCATTTGAACAAGCTTATAACGATGGAAAAATTCCTTGGAAAAAGCCAATTAGCTGTCATTTATTTCCCATTAAAGTAACCAAGAGTAAAGCCGACCCTGGTGTTGAATATTTGAATTACGAACCTAGAGAAGATTTATGTGCGGCTGCCTGTTCATTAGGTGAGAAATTGAAAGTGCCGGCCTATGTTTTTTTGAAAGAATCCATTATTAGAAAATATGGTGAAGCGTTTTATGATGCATTAGACGCGTCTGCACAACACCTTCAAAAAAAATAATTAATCGATCATGCCCAGTATTTACGCCGAATCATTTGATGCCAAGAGTGCCGAAAAGGCTTTAGACTTGGAACATAGACGTAAAATCAATTTTAATATTGGTAAATACAATGCTGTGGTACCAAAAGGAAAAGAGCAATTTGCAGATTTACCGCGCGTAAAAGAGTTAGCAAAAAATAGAAAATGGGAAGCGATTGAACATTTGGATTTGTATTTGACACAATTTGAAGAGCAAATCACAAAAAGAGGCGCAAAAGTTTTTTGGGCGGAAGACAGTGAGCAAGCATTAAATTTTATTGGAGAAATTTGCAAGGAAAAAGAATGCAAGTCGATTGTGAAAAGTAAGAGCATGGTGACAGAGGAAATTCATTTGAATGATTATTTAACATCTATTGGCGTAGAAAGTGTAGAGACAGATTTAGGAGAGTATATTCAACAATTAGATGGAGAAGCACCTTACCATATTGTAACACCTGCAATGCATAAAAGCAAAGAGGACGTTGCTAAATTATTTGCAGAAAAATTAGGAACCGATATCAATCTTACCCCAGAGCAACTTACTTTGGTGGCAAGAAAAAATTTAAGAGAAAAATATGCCAATGCCGAAATTGGCATTACAGGTGCGAATTTTATTTTATCTGATATTGGCGGAATCGCATTGACTGAAAATGAAGGCAATGCTCGATTGTCCGCTTCCATGCCCAAAACACATATTGTAATTGTAGGTATCGAAAAAGTAATTCCTTCTATTAATGATTTAGGATTATTTTGGCCCCTGCTTTCTACATTTGGAACAGGCCAGCAAGTTACAGTTTATAATAGCATCATCACTGGACCAAGACAAGCCGATGAAGTGGATGGACCTGAAGAGATGTACGTGATTTTATTGGATAATGGTCGTACTGAATTGTTGGCTAATGATAAAAGTAGAGAAGCCTTATATTGTATCCGTTGTGGGGCATGTTTAAATGCTTGCCCAATTTATAAGAATATTGGTGGACATGCTTATGAGACCACTTATAGCGGACCCATTGGAAGTGTGATTACGCCACATTTACGCGGCATGCATGACTATAAGCATTTAAGTTATGCTTCCAGCCTTTGTGGTAATTGTACCGAAGTGTGCCCTGTACGTATCAATTTACATGAATTATTATTGGAGAACCGACGCGAATCGGTTGTGGATGGTGAAAGCGATTACAGTGAAAAATTTGCTTGGAAAATTTGGAAACAAACTTCTTTAAGTCGCAGACTCATGAACCAAGGTACGGCGCCTATTAAAAATTGGGTGGTTAATAAAGTTTTTAAGGGATGGGCTGCACAAAGAGCACCATTGTCTTTTCCTAAAAAGACTTTCAATCAACTTTGGAAGGAAGCACAAAAGAAAAAGTAATACGAATTACATACCATCTGCATCTGCAACTGCTTCCACTGGATCCTTTTGTTTTTTCAAACTTCTGTTTACTAAGTATACTCCAACTAATGTGCATATTGTGCCAATGATACTATTCCAGGTCATTGCTTCACCTAGTAGTAAAGAACCCACCCATATTGCAACGATTGGGTTTATATAAGCGTACAAAGAGGCAATGGCTGGATGTAAATGCTTCATGCTGTATATAAAAGACATGAAAGCAAAAATGGAACCTCCAATAACCATATAAATAATCACGCCCCAGGAAATTGCAGGTATCTGTTGTAAAGGAATATAGTTGCCAGTATACAAAGTAAATAGTGCCATACATGCAGCACTAATTAGCATTTGCCAGCCAATAGAATTGTAAGCATTCATGTCTATTTTATTTCTTGCAATTAAAATAGAGCCCACACTCCAACAAAACATGGCAAACAAAGAAAGTCCAACACCTAACATATAGTTGGAACCATGGGCTTGTAAACTGTCCTTATAAAAAATAAATCCAATGCCAATAAGGCCAAGTAATAAACCAATTAGGGTAGGTAGTGTTATTTTTATGGCCTTGAAATAAAACCTTTCAATTAATACTACCGATAATGGGTAGAGTGCAGCAATGAGTGCAGCTAAACCACTCGTAATAAACTGTAATCCATAAGTGGCAATACCATTGGCAGAGACAAACATTAAAAATGCCATGGGTAGTAGCCAAAGGAATTGCTTTTTAGTGGGTAGCTTTTCTCCCTTAATCAAAAAGAAAATTACATAAATACTACCCCCTAAACATTGACGAATGCTTGCCAATTCAAAAGCAGGCATATGTTTCACTCCCATTTTGCTTGCCACCCAAGTGGTGCCCCAAACAATACTTGTAACGGTGAGTGCTAAATATGCTTTCTTTTGATTGGACATGCAGTTGTTTAGAAAATCTTAATGTTTGAAATGTCTTAATTGTGTCATCACCATCGCCAATCCATTTTCAACACAGTAAGCAATACTATCCTTGTCTCTTACTGATCCGCCTGGTTGAATATAGGCTTCGATTCCTTCAGCATGTGCAATGCTTACACAGTCGTTAAAAGGGAAGAAGGCATCTGATGCCAATGCTGCTCCTTTTAAATCAAACTTGAATTGCTTTGCTTTTTCAATGGCATGTCTTAATGCATCTACCCTTGATGTTTGGCCACAGCCCTTACCCACCAATTGTTTATTTTTAATTAATGCAATGGCATTGCTTTTCAAATGCTTGCAAATAATATTTCCAAAAATCAAGTCTTCTTTTTCTGATGGTGTACATGGTCTTGCACCCACTTCATCCCAGTTGGTATAGTTTCCGGTATCTAATCCTTGTTCTAAGGTTCCGTTTAAAATTGATTTTTGTTGTGTTGGCTTAAATGATACGCCCTCTTTGCTTTGTAAAAGAATACGATTCTTTTTAGCTGCCAATATAGTTAATGCTTCTGCATCAAAAGCAGGAGCAATTAATACTTCAAAGAATATTTCTTGAATCGCTTCTGCAGTCGCTTTGTCAATAGTGCCATTTGTTACCAATACGCCGCCAAATGCACTTTCTGGGTCACCAGCTAAGGCTGCAGTCCAGCTTTCGAAAACAGTATCTCTTTGCGCAACTCCACAAACATTGGTATGTTTAATAATAGCAAAACTTGTTTTTGGCAAGTCGCCTATTAAAGCAATTGCAGCATCTACGTCTACTAAATTATTATAGGATAATTCTTTTCCGTTTAATTGTGTAAACCACTCATCTAAGTTGCCATAAAAAGTAGCTACCTGGTGTGGGTTCTCTCCGTAACGTAATACTTTACCTGCAGCTGGATTAAAATAGTTGCTTATGGCAATATCATAATGCATTACCACTTCAAAAGCTTTAGCAGCAAATGCTTTTCTTTGTTCTAAAGTGGTGGTTCCGTTTTGAGCAACCAACATGTCGTTCAACTTTTGGTAATCGTCCTTTGCAGACAATACGACTAAGTCACGGAAATTTTTTGCAGCAGCACGAATCATAGATGGGCCGCCAATATCAATTTTTTCGATAATTAATTTTTCTTCATCCGTTGTTCTTAAAGTTTCCTCAAAAGGATATAAGTCCACAATCACTAAATCCAATTCAGGAATTTTGTACTCGGCCATTTCGGCTAAATCCTGCGCTTCATAACGTCTTCCTAAAATACCACCAAAAATTGATGGGTGTAATGTTTTCACTCTACCTCCTAAAATAGAGGGATAGCCAGTTACAGACTCAACGGCAACACAGGGAATACCTAAGTCCTCCAAAAATTTTTGCGTACCACCTGTTGAATAGATGGTGATATTTAACTGATGTAAGGTTCTTGCTAAGGGTTCTAAGCCGTCTTTGTAGAATACCGAAATGAGGGCTGATTGTATTTTCTTTTCCATAGGCAAAGTTAAGCTCTTCTGGATTTTAGGAATTGGCAGATTTTCCACAAAATATTGCCTTAGCTGAATAACTTTAGTATTGTAAAAGTGCTTATTGATACCAAAACACCCATTAAATAGCTTGCTTGCTTATTAAAAAGCCATAAATACAAAAATAGTAGCATTATATAATACAAGGCTATATGTATGGGTTGCATGGAAAACTGAATACTACTCGCCTGCGTGTTGCTGAACCAATATGCCACCCATTCATTAAAGGATACAATGTATTTTTCGGTTAATTGTGCCCATAGAGCACAAGCAGAAAATTGAATGGGCAACAACAATAAAATACCTAGTGCATATAATATAAAGTTACTGAGGGGAACCATGATGAAATTACTCACCAATACCCAGCCAGCTATTTGATGAAAATGTAGAATGAGTATGGGAAAAGTAGTTAATTGGGCAGCAATGCTCATGCAGCAGTTGCTCCATAAAAAATCAATGATCGGGTTGTCTAAGGGGACTAATTTGTACAGTAGTTTATAAAATAAATGAATGCCTATTACTGCAGCGTAAGATAGTTGAAGTCCAATATGATGTATTCCTTTTGTATTAAACATCAATAAAATGAGTATGCCTGCTGCAATGGTATTTAATGTGAAACTAGTAGCCCCTAAATATTTGCCAATGGTATACAGGCTAAAAAATACCGATGCCCTTACAATGGACGGGCTAGCAAATGCCATAAGCGTATAAGTCCACACGGAAATTAAGAGTAGCACTAGTTCAATTGGCTGAAATAATTTATTGCGTGGAAGATAGCTAGTGAGCCGCTTAATATTTTTAAATAAAATTTCCAAGTGCATGCCGCTAATAGCAATAATATGAATAATGCCTAATTGCGTATAAGCAACTACCAGATCCTTATTCATATCTGATTTTACACCTAACAATAGGGCTAAAGCAAAGCCATTCGCTTGTTTATCGTGTAGGGTTGTATTGATTTTTTGGATTACAAAATCGCGACAACTTTGTATATAAGGTTCGATACATATAATTTTTAAATTTTGCCAACTCAGTAGCGACATGGAAATAAGTAAACCCCAACTTATAAGTATCAACGATACAATTATACCATTTGCAAATTTGTATTTTGTTTGCGAATGAGTTCCAGCTAATACCAGGATACTAATTGCAAATAAGAGCGTAGTGTAAAAATGAGCATTAAAAAATAAGACTTGAAATGGAGTGACCCAATCTCCGATCAAAATTCCTAAGTATAAATGAAGTGAAATAAAAACAAGAGGGTGTGAAGCTCTCCAATAAGCATAAGAATTTTGCATTGTAAAAATTAATCAATGCAATAAAGTAAGTGGTTTCGGAAATTACTTATTTCCTAGTAAGAAAACAGCTAATTTCTTATGTAGTTCTGGCTTATGGTTTTCCCAATAACCAATGGTTGCTGTTTTAATAAACTCATTGGGTGCAGTAATGTCTACACCAATGCATAATCTGGTTTGAGGATGGCAGTTTTGAATAAGTGCTTCCAGTAGTTGGTTATTTCGATAGGGTGTTTCAATAAACAAATGGGTACATCCTTTAAGGTTTGCATCAGCTTCTAATGCTTGAATTTTTTTCTTTCTTTCTGCATTGTCAATAGGAAGGTATCCGTGGAATTGAAAGTTTTGTCCATTCATGCCACTTGCCATTAAAGCTAGTAATAAGGAAGATGGCGCTGTGTAAGGTTTAACAACGGCACCTGCTTCTTGAGCTGCGGCAACTAAAATTTGGCCTGGGTCGGCAATGCCTGCGCAACCTGCTTCTGAAACAATACCAATATTTTTTCCTTGCTTGAGTAATGAAATGAAACTATTTATTTGCTCCGCTTCTACTTTGTGAATAGGATGCCAAATATAATTGTCAATCACCATCTCCTTCCATACTTTCTTAAAAAAACGTCTTGTAGTTTTTTCGTTTTCTACAAAAAATGCATCGCATTGCGCAATCCACTTTTGCGTATCAGCAGGAATGGCTTCCCAGCCTTCTTCATGCAATAACATGGGTAATAAATACACTTTGCCAATACTCATTATGCGTTGTCTTTAATTTCTTGCGTATTTAAGTGTGCTGCGATTAAAGCATAAAAAGGAGCTGTCATCCATCCTACAATGGGAATAAGATGAAGTATGTAAAATACCAGCCCATTGGCAATTGGTAATCCTTTGTGATGACTTACATAAGTAGCGGCAACCATTCTATTTTTATTTTCGGTAGCCAATCCATAATCCAACATGGCATAACCAAAAAAGTAGCACTCCATTAAAATGGTGAAAATAGGTGTAAACCATCCAATAATCGGAAGGGTGCAAACCAAAATAATGGGAATCAAGTAAACAGTTTGCCAAAGCATATTGGTTACACTTAATTGAATAGCCCTAAAAACTAATTTTCGATATTCCTTCCAATTAAATGTAAATACTTCGTTGCGTTGTATGGCGGCGATATGTAAATGTAAATAAGAAAAGAAAGGAGAGAATAAAATAAGAAATATAAACTTGAATAAAGCAAAATAAAAAAGCAATAAGGTAAACCAAAGCCAAAAGCTGCCCATGGTAATAAAAAATCCAAGCAAATCACTACTTAAACTATCAACCCATGACTTTAAACCTGTTTTTAGAATAATCCACTCAATAAAAAAGCTAGAGGTTTGACTAAAATAGTCCATACCAACTACAAATAAAACTGCGTACACAATACCCGGCACAATCATCCATCTCCACATGCGATGTTGCATGATAAATTTATGTGCGTAAAAAAATGCACGAATAGATATGATGAGTTCCTTTAGCAAGTAATTGGTTTTGCTGTAAAGATACGAAGTCCTTTTTTAGGATTGCATTTTGGTTCCATAAGCCAAGTCACCTGCGTCGCCTAAGCCTGGTATGATATAACTATGGTCATTCAAAGTATCGTCAATGTCGCCACACCAAATTGGGATATTTTTCCCTAAAGCCGCTTCGACTGTTTCAATGCCTTTTTGACTTGCAATAGCTACAACTATGTGCAATTCCTTTGGAGTTTGATTTTTAGTAATGGCTTTAATGGTTTCTACTAAGGAAGCACCGGTGGCCAACATGGGGTCAGAAACAATGACAACTCGATTGTTTAAGTCGGGACAGCTAAGGTATTCAATGCTTATTTCAAAACTACCGTCATCATGGTGTTTGCGATAGGCAGATACAAATGCATTATCGGCTTTGTCAAAATAGTTCAACATGCCTTGGTGTAAGGGCAATCCGGCTCTTAAAATAGTTGCCAATACTGGTTGTTCAGTCAATACTTTGGATTGATGAACTCCTAGTGGAGTGGTTGTGGGTACAATTTTATTGGGCATCAATTTGCTCATTTCATAAGCTGCCACTTCGCCAATGCGCTCTAAATTTCGTCTAAAACGCATTCTATCATTATGCACATTCACATCTCTTAACTCTGCCACCCAATTGCTCAATAAACTGTGTTTTTCGCTTAAATGATGAACCATTTTTCTATTATTTTTTTCAAAACTAAGTTTCTTCGTGTCAATTTTAAAATATTTTAAACCGATCTCCGTCAAACAATCCCTTATCGCTCAATTTTAAGTGTGGAATGACTAGTAATGCCATAAAGCTCAGGGTCATAAAAGGGGCTCCTAGCTTGCTTCCCAGAGATTTTGCCATGAGGTCTATTTCGGTATAGGCTTTTGCAACAATATAAGGATCTTCGGTACTCATAAGTCCTGCAACTGGTAGTCCAAGTACTTTTTGTAACGTATCGTTTACACAGCTAATACCCCCTTTTTGCTCAATTACTAAATTAATGGCTTTCATTATACTAGCGTCGTCCACACCAACAGCAATAATATTATGACTATCGTGCGCGACGGTTGAAGCAATGGCACCCTCCTTAAATCCAAAGTTTTTAATAAAAGCCATTTTAGGCGGGGCGTTAAAATAACGGTTATAAACAACCACTTTCAATATATCATTTTGAGTATCGGGTATGAATTGATTGTTTTCAATTTTAGGTTCCATCCAAATACAATTGGTGATTAATTGTCCGTCAATAGCTTCTATTACAGGAATAGCGCCCTCTGCATTTTTTGGATATTGTGTAGCATCAATTTGAAGATCGTTTTCGGAAATATAAGCGGCTTCAAATAAATTAATGGGTGCTTCCTGAATTACTGGAATCAATGAATTGCCATTTTCTGCAACCAAGGCTCCATTAATATAGGTTTGTTTTACTTTAAAGGAAACTAAATCTTCAACAACAATAATATTCGCAGCGTCTCCAATTAAACCTTGTCCTGTTGGTAATTTATAATATATCACTGGGTTAATACAAGCGGCTCTCAACACATTGAATACGTCAATGCCTTTAGCAACTGCCCTTGCGCATAAGCTATTAATATGTCCATCCAATAAACTGTCGGGATGTTTGTCGTCGCTACATAACATTATCATATGAGGATGATCGTCCAATAATTCATAGAGCGCTTCAAAATTTTTAGCAGCACTTCCTTCTCTTATTAAAATTTTCATGCCATGGCTAAGCTTGTCTACTGCTTCTTCGATGGTAAAGCATTCATGATCGGTACTAATACCAGCATGAATATATTGTTTTGCGGCATCGCCCATTAAGCCTGGAGCGTGACCATCCACAGGTTTGCCTGCTTTATGTGCTGCTGCAATTTTTTTCATGACTTCCCCGTCTTTATTTAACACGCCAGGAAAATTCATCATCTCGCTTAAGTAGTAAATATCCTTATTAGAAAGTAATTCGGCTACTTGGTCGCTATTAATTTCAGCACCTGCTGTTTCAAAAACTGTTGCAGGCACACAGCTAGGCGCGCCAAAGAAAAAATGAAAGGGCACCTTCTTTCCATTGTTTATCATATAATGCACGCCTTCTACACCGCAAACATTGGCAATTTCATGTGGATCACTAATGGTGCCAATCGTTCCGTGCACAACTGCTAATCTTGCAAATGCACTAGGTATGAGCATGCTACTTTCAACATGTACATGACTGTCTATAAAGCCTGGTAAAATAAAATGACCGGGTGCTGTTTCGCAAGCAACAATGTTTTCAATTTTGCCATTGCGAATGGTTAATGTAGCTGGGAATATTTGTCTACCCATAATATCTACATACTGCCCAGAGAGCGTATAAGTAGTTTCCATAAATAAAGCTTGAATTATAAATTAAACCAGTAACTGAACTTAAAGATAAGTGCTCTATTCTTATTTTTAAGCATAGGGTCGGTATAATAGTTGTCGGTATATACTAAAAAGAAATCACTCATTGGTTTGAATCGATACTGCAGGCGACTATTTACATTGATATTATTTTGTTGGGTATTGTATTGTACAAAAGTGGCCCAAAATAAACTAGTACTAAAATTCCATTCTACTTTAGGTGAAATTAATAACAAGTCATTATTTCCATATGGCTTGGGCAATTCAATTTTATTGATCTCTGCTCTTAAAGAAAGCTTTAAGTGTGGTTGCGATTTCCAGCTCATGCCTATAGATGCTCCTTGTATGCTACCATTATAAAATTGACCAACAGTAATCATTCCAAACATGCCAAATAATTTGCGCACATCGGATGTATACATGGTTTCAAACTGATTGAATTGATAATATCCTGCAGGCAATGGCGTGCCACTTGTAAATGAAATAGGGTATAATAAATTCAAACTCGTATTTGAAGTGGAAAGGGTAAAAAAGGAGGCATTTTTAAAATCCGTTTGCACGCTAAATTTGGCATCCGACTCGTTTAAGCTATTGTCGGGATGAAAAGTAGCAAAGTCTTCTACTCTAAATTGTAACTTACCAATTGGGCCAGTTGCTGGTAATATTTTATAAGCAACTTGGTTAAATGTATTAGAGAAGCCAAGGCGAATTGTTGTATCTCTTACTGCATCGTAGTTGTTTATCATTTGAACATAACCCATGTCGGTGTAATAATTCTTACCAACATTGCCTACTAATGAAACAAAACTCCAATGTTTCCTTTCACTCATAAATCCCACCTGCACATATTTGTCTTGATCGTTTACAGTGGCTTTAAAAGCTTGGTGATAATCGGCCCAAGCGCTAAATGTACCCTCGGTATTGGAGTATTCAAATGTCATTCCGGCATTACGTCCATAGCGATCCAATGGATGCTTCTTGGCTTCTTCTTCGGAAATTTGGTTTTCTCTATTCAAAAAATATGCCTTTATAACGGACCTTTTTAAAACACTACGTTGAACCGTAAATGCAGAAAAATTTTCAGGAGCATATGTTCCTTGTTTTCCTGTTTGCATATCCATCACGCCAATCCTTGTTGCAGGATCGATATTGCCCGATAAACGTGCACCGAATAAAATTGGAATTTTATTACCATCCTTATCTAAACCAATGCTTCTGGAATAAAAAGGACGAATAGGAGGAATGCCGAAATTGGAAAACAAATCAGAATTCTCTAAAAAGAAGTTTCTTTTCTCAGGCAAGAAAATATCAAAGCGAGTAAGGTTGGTTACTTGTTGATCTACTTCCACCTGTGAAAAGTCAGGGTTTACAGTCAAGTCCAAATTCAAGGAAGCATTCAAAGCTACTTTGGCGTCAAAACCTGCACCAGCCGTAGTGCTCAGTGTTTTTCCATTTTCTTTATCATCGCTACTATTGCCATTTAGGTAAGGCAAAAAAATGATATTCTTTGTAGTAGTAGGAGCCCCTTCACTTGGCCAGTTTAATAAACCAGTGTGACCTAAATCATAAGAGTGAAAACTGGTTGGAATTTTTGCCCAAGTACTGTACTCGTTATTTTTTGCATCCACTCTTAAAAAATTGATACCCCAATTTACTTGTTTAGGATTGTATCGAATTGATTTTAGCGGAATCATAATTTCTGCAATCCAAAAATTGCCATATTCCTTTGTAGCAGAAAACCATTTACTATTCCAACTCATGGAAAGTTTATCTTCAAAACTATTATTCAACTGATCCTCTGATTGTACATTTAAAGCATTCACTACAAAAAAGAATCCGTTTGTTTTTTTATTAATTGGGTCTAGAATCACTCCGACACAATCATTTCCGTCATGACCCCCATCTCGCTTTAATCCGCTTATAACATGGGTGCCACTGTCATATACTTTAAAAGCAAAGTATAGATTGTCTTTGTCATAAGTCATTCTCGCTTCGGTCTTGCGCTTGGGTGCGCCAATATCGTTTGGATATTTCTTGGAAAAATTAGTTGCCACTTCGGCATTTGCCCATACAGCTTCATCCAAAACACCATCTATTTTAATGGGGGAAGAATAGGGTTTGATATTGTATTGATATTGTTGTTGATACTCGGAAATAACTTGAGCTGTACCCTGCCTATTGCATAAGAAAGTAATTAATAACAATAAAACTATAAAACGCATTTTCTTCATAGGCTGCAAATATCCCATATCAAACGGCTTGAGACGTTATTAGTTACGAAAATTGGTAAAAAAAATTATAAACGGCTTATTCTTTGGTTAGGATGTCGGGTCTGCGCTCTTTTGTGCGGGCTAAAGCTTGTTCTTGACGCCAAATTCCTACTTTTTTGGGATCTCCTGTAAGTAAAACAGGCGGCACTTCTAAGTCTCTAAAATTAGCTGGTCTGGAATACACAGGGGGTGCTAACATATTGTCTTGGAAGGAGTCGGTTAAAGCGGAGGTCTCATCATTTAATACTCCAGGGATTAATCTACCTACTGCGTCTACAATAACTGCTGCTGCCAACTCTCCACCACTCAACACATAATCACCAATAGAAATTTCTTTAGTGACATATAATTCGCGAATTCTTTGGTCAATGCCTTTATAATGACCACAAATAATAAGAATTCTATTTTTTAAAGAAAGTGCATTTGCTTCTTTTTGGTCAAAAGTTTTACCATCGGGGGTTACAAATATGATTTCATCAAATTTTCCTTCTAATTGCAATTCGTCTATTGCATTTGCTAAAGGCTCGCACATAATCACCATACCAGCACCACCTCCATATTGATAGTCATCCACTTGCCCGTGTTTATTAATGGCCCATTTTCTTAATTGGTGCAGTTTAATAGTTAGATGTCCTCTTTCTTGAGCACGTTTCATGATGCTATGCTCAAAGGGGCTCGTTAATAATTCAGGTAATACAGTTAATATTTCAATGGTCATATTGCAAAGTTAATCCAAAAAATCGCCTAAATCACGTCGGTTCTTTTTTGTGGGGCGTCCAATTTTACTTAATCTTTTTCCGGTTTGGAAAGTGGCTGCAACTTGCCTTACTCTTTCTAACTCCTCCACAGGGGTAAGGTCCTCGTAATATTTAATGGCTTCGGCATAGGCCATGCGGCTATCTAAAATTTGTGTAACGCGCAGGGTCCAATTTTTATGCTCGGTTCTTGCGTCATAAATATCGCCCACCACTACTGCTCGAGATGCTTTTACGTTTTCGCCTTTTAATTTCACTCGACCCTTGTCAATGGCTTCAGTAGCTTGACTTCGGGTTTTAAAAACGCGAATAGACCACAGGTATTTATCCAGCCTTACTTTTTCTTTCTTTGCTGTTTCTGATTTCATGCGTTAAGCATTTTTTTCTGCAAAAAATTTATGGAAATAAGGGATGGTTTCAATGCCTTTATAAAAATTAACGATATCGTATTTTTCATTCGGGCTATGTAAATTATCACTGTCTAAACCAAACCCCATAAATACAATCTTTAATCCCAATTCTTTTTCAAATAAAGAACAAATCGGAATACTTCCTCCACCTCTTACTGGAATAGGTTCTTTACCAAATGTGGTTGCAATTGCTTTTGCTGCACTTTTATATTCATGTGAATCTATTGGTGTCATATAAGGCTCACCACCATGGTGCTCAAAAGCTTCCACCGTAACTTGAGGAGGTGCAATTTTCTTAAAATATGCTAATACTTTTGCAGTGATTTTTTCAGACGATTGATTCGGCACCAATCGACAAGAAATTTTTGCGAATGCTTTGGAAGGTAAAACAGTTTTTGCACCTTCGCCAGTATAACCACCCCAAATGCCGTTCACTTCTAAGGTTGGTCTTATTCCAGTTCTTTCATTCGTACTATATCCTGTTTCGCCCCATACTTCTTTAATACCTAAATCATCCGACCACTCTTTTAAATCGAATGGAGCTTCAGCCATTTTAGTTCTTTCTGCTTCGGTTGATTCCACAACGTCATCATAAAAACCTGGTATGGTGATATGATTGTTTTCGTCATGACAAGAAGCAATCATTTTTGATAAAATTGTTATAGGGTTTGCAACGGCTCCACCGTATACGCCACTATGTAAATCACGATTAGGGCCTGTAACTTCTACTTCAATATAACTCAATCCTCTTACACCAATATCAATTGAAGGAGTATCCATACTAATCATGGCTGTATCACTAATTAAAATTACATCGGCCTTTAATAATTCATGATGAGCTTTTACAAAAGTGGCCAAGTTTGGACTTCCTATTTCTTCCTCCCCTTCAATGATGAATTTGATATTAGTGCACATACTATTGGTCTTTGTCATTATTTCCAATGCCTTTACGTGCATGTAAAATTGTCCTTTGTCGTCGCAGGCACCGCGCGCGAAAATTTTTCCATCAATGATAGTTGGATCAAATGGGCCACTTTTCCATAGCTCTAATGGCTCGGCAGGTTGCACATCATAGTGCCCATAAACCAATACAGTTGGGAAGCTTGGGTTAACTATTATTTCACCATATACGATTGGGTGCCCCTCGGTTTCATAAATTTTTGTTGTGGTTGCACCTGCATCTTGCAAAGATTTTTCTACAGCCTTTGCGCAGGTTAACATGTCATTCTTGTTTTCACTTTTTGCACTCACACTAGGTATGCGTAATAAATCTAATAGTTCGTTTAAGAAACGATCCTTGTTTTCTTCTTGAAATTGTTTCCAGCTATTCATGTCTATTTATTTAATCTGAAATTAGTTAAGTTGATGTTTTTGATTAGACAATACGTTTTCCATATTCCAATCTAATTTTTTCTTAAAACTGTGTTGTCTTTTTTCACAATCTTGAATACTGCAAATAGCACAGCTAAAATGCATGCATCCGTCTATATGAATAAAAAATTCAACACTGTCTCCGAATTTACTTTTAATTAAATCTGTAAATTGATCCATTACCGTGTGCGCTTCTTGCACATTCAAATACCAGGCCATGGTTAAGTGACAGTCAATGTGTAACAATGCCCCATATTTAATTACCCTTAAATTATGTAAGTCAATCCAGCTATCATTTCGGTTATTATTGATTTCGTCAATTACACTTTCGAGTAAAGCCATATCGGCTTCGTCCATAATGCCTGCCAAAGATGCACGTAGGATTTTATATCCATCATATAAAACCCATCCTCCCAATAAAATGGCAATAATTGAATCTACTTTTTGAATATTAGTAATAATCAGAATGAGTATTCCAATGGCAACCGAAATAGTTGTAAAAAAGTCGATTAAAAATAATTTACCACTTGTTACCAATGCCATGGAATTGTTTTTCTTTCCAATTCGCATAACAAATAAAGCAGTTGAAATATTAATGATTGCTATGAGTATTAATAACCAAAATCCATTTCCCAAATTATGTAAGGTACCTGGGTGAATAAAACTGTCGATGGATTCGTAAATAATTAAACACCCCACACCAATTATTAAACTGCCCTGAAATGCAGAGGATACGAATTCTGCTTTTCCATGTCCATATGGATGGTCTTTGTCTTTTGGCTTTGCGGCAATAAACATACTATAAGAACCAACAAGGGTCGCAATAATATTTACAACGCTTTCTAAAGTATCCGATAAAACCGACAAAGCGTGCGTCATTAAAAATGTGGCCACTTTTAATAGAAATACAATAATAGTTAAGCCAGTTAAATAATATTGAACTTTTAAATTTTGCTTTGAATGCTGCACGCTCGGAATTTGAAAAATGGAGGAATTGGGAAGAACTATTATTTTGATTTAATAGCAATGGCGTATCTGTTTTGAACAAATTCCCAGTTTACTAAATTCCACCAGTTATTGATATAGTCTGGACGCTTGTTTTGGTATTTTAAATAATAAGCATGTTCCCAAACATCTAATCCCAATAAAGGAGTTCCTTGCACTTCGGCAATATCCATTAAAGGATTATCTTGGTTAGGTGTTGAGCTTACTGCTAGGCTACCATCTTTTTTTACCAATAACCAAGCCCAGCCACTTCCAAATCTTGTTTTGGCTGCCTCACTAAATGCTTTTTGAAAATCAGCAAAAGAACCAAAAGTTTTATTAATAGCTTCGGCTAAAGCACCTGTTGGAGCAACTGAAGGAGCAGGTTTCATTAATTGCCAAAACAATTCGTGGTTATAATGTCCGCCTGCGTTATTGCGCATTTTAGGCGAATATTTAGAAATTGAATTAAGTAAAGAAACTAAAGACGTATTGGCTGTGTCTACTTTTTCTGCAATACATGCATCTGCCAAGTTTTTTGCATAAGTAGCAGCATGCTTTGTATAATGAATCTCCATTGTCAAAGCATCAATATAAGGCTCGAGTGCAGTGTAGGCATAAGGCAAAGGCTGTTGTTGATAAGCCGATGCTTCGCTTGCCATAGCAGGAGCTATTTTCGAAATCAGAGGCATTGCGGCTAGGGCAATACCAGCTTTGCCAGTTTTAGTTAAAAATTGGCGTCTGTTTTGATTTGAACTTTTCATGGTATTATTTTTTAAAGTACTTACGTAAAGTTACTTTAATTGGCTGTAAAAGTCGGTAGTAAAATTCTTGGTTAAATAGCTGAGAATCGCGCATGGCTTTGTAGGTTAAGAACAAGCCTACAGGGATCAATATAGCCGAAGACAACCACATGCCTTTATACACTGTCCATTCTCCCGATTTTGCGAATTTTTCTCCAAAATTGTTGAGTAAAAAGAATACTACAAAAAACACAATGGCTAGTACCAAGGGAGTGCCAAGCCCTCCTTTTCGAATAATAGATCCTAAAGGCGCCCCAATTAAAAATAAAACCAAGCAAGCAAAAGAAAGCGTGAATTTACGATGCCATTCAATCGCATGGTAAGCACTAGCCGTTTCGTTTTCTTTATAAGTATCTCTGATGGTTGCAACATTATTTAAAATCGAAGTGAATTGATATCCCACATTTTCTACGATACTTGTTCTTAAAGAATCAGGAACAATTGCATTGATATTTGAGATAGGAGGCACTTTGCCTTGTGCTTTAAAAAGATGAGCGCTATCCTTATATGCGTAAAATCTTAAATAGGGAGCGACTTCAGTTCGAACCCTTTTAATATAAACGCTGTCCTTATTATTCAAAGAGTCCATCGCATGACTTAATTGTCTTACGCTTAACATTTTTGGGTCATAAATATTATCATTCCCCTTGTTCATTTGAAAACTTTTAAGGTCAAATACTTTTTTATATTCTTTAAAATACAATCTTGTGAATTCAGTGTTAGTGGTATTTTTAAGTCCTCTTTCCTGATACCTCCAGCCATTGTACATAATGAACTCTAAAAACTTTTTGTCCTTTGAAACACGCATCACGCCCCATTCTGCCATAATCATATTGTCTTGTAAATTGAATTTTTTTTCAAAAATGACAATATTGCGAATCACACTATCGTTGGCTTCTTTTTTTCCTAATTTAATAACGTAACCGTCGATCTTGTCGTAAAAAACGCCTTCTTTAATATCCAAAGCAGGCTTGGCAACAATGATCTCGTATTTTAAACTCGTTAATTTCATTTGTGTTACTGGAATAATATTATTCGCGAACAAAAATGCAATACCCGATAAAAACACAGTGAATAAAAACAATGGACGCATAAAACGAATCAAAGGGATGCCAGCTGCCTTAATGGCAATGAGTTCAAAACTCTCCCCTAAATTTCCAAAAGTCATGATGGACGAAAACAGCAAAGCTAGTGGCAATGCAGTGGTGAAAGTACTCGCCGACACCAATCCAATTAACTCTAAAATGGTAAAAAGGTCTAATCCTTTACCTACTAAGTCGTCGATGTATAGCCAAAAAAATTGCATCGTCAGCACAAATGTCGAAATGGTAAGTGCTGCCAAAAAAGGCCCAATAAAAGCCTTAAGAATTAGTATGTCTAATTTTTTGAACAAGTTGTGGGGACTAGCTACCTATGCGATGAAAAAGGTCTTTTATCTGATATTCCCAAAGCTGGCTTTGGTCTTTGATTTCATTTTTTTCGGCAAAGTCTTTGATGATTAAAATGGTTTGATTAGAAATTTCTGTTTTCTCCACTCTAAATTCAAAGTATTCATTTTTTTCTCCGTGTAACCATCTAAAACGGATGAACTTATCTTCCTCTTGGTCAACCAATTCTGCTTTATCAGGTGTGCCGCCATTCCAAGAAAAGCTGAACACATTTTCCCATTCGTCTACTTTATCTGCAAACCATTCTTGTAATCCCGACGCCGTTGAAAGAAATTCAAATAATATGCCTGGTGAACATCTCACTGGAAACTCTAATGTAAATAATTGTTTCTTACTCATAATACGCTATATCCTCTTAATAATTAATTAGTTCGTTAGATGCAATAATAATAATTAAAGACTAGGTTCCAAGTATTTTTCAATGTTTATTCGTTAACATTTAGCCAATACCAACTTAAGCGCTCCTTAAACCTAACATAAATTATTGAAAATCAATAGTTTAAAAACATTTCGAACAATGAAAAATTTTGTTCCAACCCTGCCTTATCTTTGCCTCCCTAAAGTTGAATTATGTTTAATAGTCTTAGTGAGAAATTAGAATCAGCGTTTAAGCACTTAAAAGGCCAAGCGCGTATCAATGAACTGAATGTTGCCAATACCTTAAAGGATATTAGAAAGGCTTTGTTAGACGCCGATGTTAACTTTAAAATTGCCAAGGAATTTACGGATAGTATAAAGGAAAAAGCGATTGGCGAAAAGGTAATCAATGCCATTAGTCCTGGACAGTTAATGGTTAAGATTGTGCAAGATGAGTTGACGGCTTTAATGGGCTCCGAAGCAACTCCTTTAAATTTAACAAGTAACCCAACAATCATACTTGTTGCAGGTTTACAAGGAAGTGGTAAAACTACATTTTCAGGAAAATTAGCCACTTATTTAAAAGCGCAAAAAAAATCTCCATTACTAGTTGCTGCAGATATTTACCGTCCAGCTGCAATGGATCAATTAACAGTTTTAGCAGAACAAATTGGAGTTGATATTTTTGTTGAAAGAGAAAATAAAGACGCCGTATCTATTGCACAAAATGCAATTGCCTACGCAAAACAAAATAATAAAAATGTAATTATTATAGATACTGCAGGTCGTTTAGCAGTGGATGAAGTGATGATGAATGAAGTTGCAAACATCAAAGCTGCAATCAATCCGCAAGAAATTTTATTTGTAGTAGATTCCATGACTGGACAGGATGCAGTCAATACTGCAAAGGCTTTCAACGATCGTTTAGATTTTACGGGTGTTGTTTTAACTAAGCTGGATGGTGATACAAGAGGTGGTGCTGCATTAAGTATAAAGTACACTGTAAATAAGCCAATCAAGTTTATGAGCAGTGGTGAGAAGATGGATACCTTGGATGTATTTTATCCTGAACGTATGGCCCAAAGAATTTTGGGAATGGGTGATATTACTTCCTTAGTTGAAAAAGCACAAGCGCAATATGATGAGGAAGCTGCTAAAAAATTAGAAAAGAAAATTAGAAAGAATCAATTTGATTTTGAAGATTTTTTAACGCAGATTCAGCAAATTAAAAAGATGGGCAATTTAAAGGATTTGATGGGTATGATTCCGGGCATGGGTAAGAGTTTGAAAGATGTAGATATTAAAGACGATGCTTTTAAAGGAGTGGAAGCGATTATTCAATCTATGACGGTGATAGAAAGAAGAAATCCCGACATGTTAACCCCTAGTCGCAAGCAAAGAATTGCAAATGGATCAGGTAAAAATATTGGAGAGATCAACGCATTCATAAAGCAGTTTGACCAAATGAAGCAAATGATGAAGATGATGAATGGGTCAATGCCAGGAGGTGGAATGGGGGGTAAAATGCCTGGTTTAAGAAGGTAATTCTAACATTTTTGGGCAGATTCGTAGGTTTCTCCTATCTTTGCACCCTTAACCTTATTTGTTAACGCCTATAAATTTCTATTTAAAATGGCAGTAAAGATCAGACTACAGCGTCATGGTAGTAAAAAAAGACCTTTCTACTTCATAGTAGTGGCCGACGGACGCGCACCAAGAGATGGTAAATTCATCCAAAAAATTGGTACTTACAATCCTTTAACAGTTCCTGCGACAATCGAATTAGATCGTCAAAAAGCGTTAGAGTGGTTAAACAAA
>CANGIZ010000034.1 GCA_947454025.1 Bacteroidota bacterium
GACAATACAGGTTTTAGAAGACCAGGTAATGTGTTAGCGATTGAGCCGGGTGCAAATTATAGCTATAAGAAATTGAATTTCTACTTATATACTCCAATTGCAGTAAGAAGAGAGCGTCCACAAAGCTATCCAGATGTATTAAAAACAAATGATACAGGTGTATTCTCAAGAGGTGATGCTGCTTTCGCTGATTATAGCATTAGCATTGGAATGGGCTATAGGTTTTAATCTTCTATAAAAATTAAAAAACAAATTCAATGAAAAAGTTAATTATATTTTCTGTGACTGCATTAAGCATTTTTTTGGCGACTCAAGTAATTGCTCAAAATTCAACTAAACAAAAGAGCGACACTACAAAAACTTGTAAACCAACAAAATCAGGTAAACATTGCTCTAAGCCAGTAAACGGCTAGTTTTTTTGTTTTTACTAAATTATCTAAAGTTGTTATTTATAATAGCTAATGGTACATCTTATGTTCTATTAGCGATTTATCCATCTAATATCATTTAAAAATGAAATTATCAAATTATTATAAAAGTACTGTGCTAGCAGTGGCAGCACTTTTTGCAATGCATACTGCAATGGCTCAAACGGATCAGGATGCCATTATGATGAATAAAAACCAATTTTGTACAGGATTAATGTATGGAACAAGTAGTTGGAATAAATATTGGGAAGGGACCAATTATAGAGAAAATTTAAATCTGGGGACCGTTAGTTCAAATAGTGTTTCGGTGATGGGCAACTATGGAATTAAGGATAATTTAAATGTTTTGTTCAATGCGCCTTATTTGTCGAATAAAGCAAGTGCTGGCGTATTGCATGGAGTTAGTGGAGTTCAGGACTTGTCGGCATGGATTAAATGGATGCCAATTGAAAAAGACTTGAAACATGGAACTTTTTCATTGTATTTATTAGCAGGTGCTTCAACACCTATTACTGATTATGTTGTTGACTATTTGCCTTTATCTATTGGATTAAAAAGCAATACTTTGTCTGGTAGAGTAATGCTTGACTACCAATTAAACAAATTTTTTGCTACTGCATCTGAGACCTATACTTTTAGATCGAATGCGACTATAGAACGCAATGCTTATTATACAACACAAGCTTATTTAACCAATCAAGTGTCGATGCCTGCAGTAAATACTTTAAACTTTAGAACAGGTTTTAGAAGTGACTGGTTGATTGCAGAAGCGGTATTAACAGACAGTAAAACACTAGGTGGATTTGACATTGCAAAAAACAATATGCCATTTCCAAGCAATGAAATGAATGCTACAAGTGTAGGCGTGAATTTTAAATATGAAATTCCTAAAGTAGCTGGACTTTCACTTGTCGGAGGAGGTAATCATGTTATTGACGGAAGAAATGTGGGACAATCAACCGGCTATTATGGCGGCTTGTTCTATATTTTGAATTTCTCTAAAAAAGCAAAAACTAAAACAGTTGCTAATTCATCTTCAACTCAAAAAAAATAACATGAAAAAAATATACATTTATAGCACATTCATAATTACTGCTATTGTTTTATACGCATGTACAAAACAAGTACAAGGAAGAACAGATAATTTACCGGCACTTGCTCCAACTAATGCTGATTTAAATGCAGGAGCTTGGAAAACGATACTTTTAAAAAGACCTGATACGTTTGCAGTAGCTGCACCATTAGCTGTTAGCAATGTAAATTATGTTGCAGAGTTAAATGAAATTAAAGGACTTCAAAAAAATCTTACCAACACTCAAAATGCAAATATTAACTATTGGGCAGCTGGTGGAGTATTAAGATGGAATGAAACCATGCGTGAGTTGGTGGCTAAATACAATTTGCCTCCTTATCAAAATGCAGATGGTACTTATCCAATTCCAAGTTCAGCAAATCCATTTGCATATCCATTGTTTCCGTTTGCAAATCCTCCTTATGCTGCAAGAGCCTATGCATATATTTCAGCTGCTCAATATGATGCATTGGTGGCTTGTTGGTATTATAAGAAATTTTACAATCGTCCCGCTCCCTCTACAACAGATGTGGGTATCGTAGCAAAAGCAGGCGCATCTCAATTGCCATCTTACCCTTCTGAAGCTGCAGTAATTGCCGGGGTAACTGCAGAGATGATGAAGCTATTTTTTCCAACAGAAATCGGTGCTATCGAAGAAAAAGCCAAGCTTCATGAAGACGCTGCAATCATGTCTGGTGCAGCAACAAGAAGCGATGTGGTAGCAGGAGAAGCTTTGGGAAGACAAATCGCGCAAGTGTTTATTGCCAGAGGAAGAACCGATAATGCAGGCAAGGCAGTTGGAACACCAACAGATTGGGCAAACTTCGAAACGAATACTAAGGCCAAAGGCGAAATTCCATGGATAAGTCAAGACAATCCTAAGCGTCCTGGTATGTTACCATTATATGGCAATGTTGTACCATTTTTATTTGATACTGCCACTTCAAGAGCATTGGTTCCTGCAGCACCGCCATTAACTGCGAGTGATGAAATGAAAAAACAAGTTGCAGAGGTTTACAGCTATACCAATAATCCTACTTCTGAAAACTGGAAACTAGTTTTATTTTGGGGAGATGGTGTAGGCACGTATACACCTCCAGGCCATTGGAATGCCATTGCATCCGAAGATTTTATTAAATTGAATTTGAGCGAGGTAAAGTGGGCTAGAAATTTAGCATTATTAAACATGAGTTTGATGGATGCTGGTATTGTTTGTTGGAAAACAAAATATACTTATTATAATCCTAGGCCTTCACAAATGGATCCAAGGATTAAAACTTTAACTGGCTTGCCTAATTTTCCATCCTATATTTCAGGGCACTCTACCTTTAGTGGTGCTGCTGCTACCATCTTAGGATATTTAGTGCCTAATAGAGCCGCTGATTATACTCAAATGGCCAATGATGCATCAAAGTCAAGATTAGTAGGAGGTTTACATTATAGAGCCGACTGCGAAATTGGCTTACAAGTGGGTGCTCAAGTGGGGCAATATGCGATTAATAAAGCAAAATTAGACGGGGCGAATTAAAATATAAATACAATCAATTTAAACCACCTAGCAATTGTTAGGTGGTTTTTTTATTAAATTCATGCTATGAAAAAATTACTTTTTTTAATTAGCCTTTTGCTATTAATTATTTTTGAATGCTTGCGTGTTTATTTAATTATGCCCATGCCAGGCAGCCAACAATTCAATTCTATCGAGCTTGCTTATTTTTTAGGGGTGAATAAATGGGGCATTCGCCTAATTGGATATGCGATTGTGATATTTAGTGGGCTTCTATTTTTTAACAATCCAACTCGAAAAGATAAAATAGTTATTGGCATTTTGACTGCTGTTTACTTTACTGTATTTTATGTCTTTACTTTTCAAATGGAAGCAGATAAAATGTTTTATCAACCCACAAAACTGACCATGGCTTCTTTATCCAACAATAAAATCCCAAGCAAAAAATTAGTCATTGGAGTGGTAGTAGACAGTTTGGCTAAAGCCTATCCTATACAATTAATTGGCTATCATCATCAAGTTGTGGATACCTTCAATGGGATACCTGTTATGGTAACGTATTGTACGGTTTGTAGAACTGGCAGGGTGTTTAGTCCAATGGTAAATGGGAAACAAGAAATTTTCAGGTTGGTTGGAATGGATCATTTTAATGCAATGTTTGAGGATAGTAGGACAAAAAGTTGGTGGAGACAGGCTACCGGCGAATGTATTGCTGGACCTTTGAAAGGCTATCGTTTAACTGAATTGAGGTCGGAGCAAGTAAGCTTAGCAGCTTGGTCAAGAAAACATCCGTCTACATGGGTCATGCAACCTGATACCATATTTAAAGAGAAGTTTGAAAAAATGGATACCTATGATAAAGGAAAATCTAAGGGCGCACTCACTAAAAGAGATAGCAGTTCCTGGAGTGCTAAGTCCTGGGTGTTAGGAGTACAAATAGGTGATTCGTATAAAACCTACGATTGGAACATCCTTGCCAAACAACGCTTGGTTGAAGATTCGTTTGCAACAAAACCCATTTTAATATTGATCGAAAGTGATACCGCCTCTTTTCATACTTATAATCGAAATATGGCAGGTCAGGTATTACATTTTCAAAAAAAATCTGATACTATAATGGATTTGAATACTCGCTCCTTATGGAATTTTGACGGTGTTTGTATAAACGGAAAATTGAAAGATAGTGTATTGCAACAAGTGAATAGCTATCAGGAATTCTTACATTCTTGGGAGTACTTCCATCCTTCAAGTAAAAGATTTGCTGTTAAATAAAATTATTTATTAAGAAATTGCACAAAATCGATAAGTGCTTGTTCTCCTTTTGAATTAGCAGCATGATTTTCTAAATACGCTTTCCAAATAGATTCGTCTATGGGAAGCGTATTTTTTATTTGGGGAGCATTCGTTTTGTTCCCTAAACTCCACATTTTATGGGCAGCTTTTTCAAAAACAAAATAAGCTTCTTGGCTAACATATTCCGACTCATTCACTCCACCATAATTATAAATTTCTCTTATCTTCTTGTGCTGCCATTTTAGTAATTGATAACGACTGCCATCACAAAGAAGTTGAAAAAAAGTATTTTCATTCGTGGCAGCACTTGCTGGATAGCCACTTACAAAATGATAAAGGTTTTGTGCTTTATTATCTTCTGCTGAAGCAAGGTAAAAGTCATTAATAATCCCTGCTACTATAAAAAATTGATTGTCTCTTTTGAAATACAATTTGTCTTCGTACAAAGAATAGTTCAAGGCGGAATCATTAAACTTGCTTCCGTTCTTCAAATTCACTGTTCCATTTACCCATTGTTCTAAAAATAATGGCGAGCCCTTTGTGTCTGCTTGTGCACCAATTGGAATCATTTTGCCATCACTATTTTGTATAGATAAATCACCACCAACGCCGGTAGATCCCATATGTTTGCCGCTTACTTGTGCTTTTGCAGAAAATGAAAATGCAAAAATGGATGCAATGGTTATAAAATGTTTCATATATAGAATTAGGCTTGATGAATAAGAACAAAGTTAAAGCATCCAAGCCTAATTAATAATATTAAGGATAAGCGGGCACCCCTTGTTATTTTTGGTTGCAGAAAGCCATCATTAACGCTCTATTCTTTCACTGATTCTAAAATGGCAAAACTATAAGGCGGAAGTACAAAATATTCATTGTCATTGCCTACTTTATGATTGATGCCTGACCAATGATCATGTAATACAGATGGTCGTTCTCCATGTTCTTTAAATGCATACCAGGTTACAAAGGATGCAGTGTTTTTATAGTTGAACATGCAATATAATTTCTTGTCTTCGTTAGCGCGCACAAATCCAGCTACATGAATATTATGAGGTGTCATCCAAGTCACATTTTTTGTATCGCTCATTACTGCCAAAGATTTTCTTGTAGCAATTAATTTTTGCGTTTCGCTAAAGATGCGATTTTCAAAACTTCCTTTTTCATTTCTGTTATGGTTGCGCTCCCAGTTCATGATGGGGCGGTGCATCCATCGATTGTCATAGCTTTTACCAGGATCCTGTAAATAACTATAATCGTTGGTGTAGGCAAGTTCGTCACCATAAAATAACATAGGGATACCGCCCATAAACATGCTATGCGCTTGCATGAGTATGATTTTACGTAATGCGTTTTCTATTTCCATTTCGCTTTTCCACTCCACTGCTTTTTCAAGTCCACACAAGGAAGCAAGTGAGCCGCTAATACGCGCGTCTCCAGTTTTAGGATTTACTGAAAATAAGGCACCCGCCGAAACGGAACCCTCATGCCATCCGGCAAAATAATTTTTTAAATATGTGCGGTGTTGATATGGATTGAATCCAGCGCGTTCAATCATATAGTCATCGTAGCCAAGGCCTATATCGTCATGACATCTAGTATAAGCAATCCAAGTACATCCAAATGGCTTTTGCATAATGGGGTGTTGTGCTGCGAGCATCACTCTTGTATCACCTGTAGCAAGTGCATCCCATTGCAAGGCCATTTGAGTTGCGTTATAAGCTACATCACATTCCTGCGCAGTATATTTATCTGTACCAAAATATTTTATAATCTCGTCGGGAGCAACAATCGCTTCGCCTAACAAGGCCATTCCTGGACTCGCCACTTGAACACATTGTTTTATTAAACGTAGTAATGTATGTGCTTGCGGAAGATTTTGACAGGTAGTGCCTAATTGTTTCCAAATAAATGCAGGTGCATCAATACGTAAAATATCAACACCTAAATTAGCATAGTATAAAACAGTATCCAACATAGCAACAAAAACATCGGGATTGCTATAATTTAAATCCCATTGGTAATTGTGAAAAACGGTCATTACCCATTTGTTGCATTCAGGAATATAGGTGAAACTGCCAGGCGAAGATTCAGGAAAAATCTCCGGCATGGTTTGATCTAGTTGATTTGGAATGTCACGGTTATCATAAAAATAAAAGAAGTCCTGGTAGTAAGTGTCGCCGGCTTTTGCTTTTTGCGCCCATTCATGATGATGGGAAGTGTGGTTCAAAACAATGTCCAACATGAGGTACATGTTTTGGGCATTCATTTTTTTAATTAGCGCATTTAAGTCAGCATTGCTCCCGAATCTAGCGTCCACTTTTCTAAAATTGGAAACTGCATAACCGCCATCACTCTCGCCTTCGGGGCTTTCGAATACGGGCATTAGGTGTAAAAAATTCACACCCAATTCGTCAAAATAGTTCAGTTTTTCAGTAAGCCCTTGTAAACTACCGGCAAATCTGTCTACATACAAACTCATTCCAGTAATATCGTTACTCAGGAACCAGTTGGCTTTTTTTGTACTATCTTTTTTTAATAAGGTTGCTGAGCGGTCTTGGTAGTTTCGAATGATCGAAGCTAACAATGCGTCAAAACTTACATTTCGTTTATGATGGCCACCATAAATTTCATTAAATAAAGTTTCAATGGAATCTAAGTGTTGCGAAAATCTTTCGGCGAATGCCTTGTCCTTTTTCTCAGTATCAATTTTATGAGCTTGTAGAATTTCTTTTCCAAAAGCTTGTAAGGCAGATGAGTTCACAGTGAGCGAATATTTATTAATTAAAGATGGATTTATTTAAATGTTTGAATGCTTCCATAGCACCCATGTATTCGCAGGTGCGTGCACCTGCTTTATTTGCATTAGCGATGATTTTTCTCCATTCGTCTATACCAATTGATTGTAGTTGAGATGGCGTATAGTCAATTAACTGAAATAAGACAGCACCCACAAATGCATCTCCAGCGCCTGTTGCATCTACGGGCGTAATAGCAATACTGCCAATCATTTCCAAATGGTCGCCTACCGATAATAAGGTACCTTCTTTGCCTAAAGTAATGGCAAAAATGGCTTTTGATTTTTTTCTTAAAGCGGCGGCAGCATGTTGCACTGTATCACATCCTGTAATCAACATGGCTTCTTCGTCACTTAATTTAAAAAAGTGACATTGTTCAATGAAGGGCCAAGACTGATCGATAAAACTTTGTGTATTGTTTTGAAATAATAAGTGACGGTAGTTGGGATCAAAACTAATAATGGCGTTGTTTGCTTTTGCCTTTGCTAATAAATCGGTATAGGCATTTTGAAGAGGGCCAGGTAAAAACCCAGTTGCCGATCCAAAATGAACAATACTATAATCATTCAATTGTAATGGAGCCAAGTCTTCCGAACTTAATTGTCCGTCGGCACCTCTATTAAAATAGAAATCTCTTTCACCATCTTCCATTAGAGAAACAAACGCGAATGTGGTAAAATGATTCGGATCTTGAATTACCCATTTAGTATCCACGCCCATCTCATTTAACAAATCAACTAAGTGTTGACCAAAAGGGTCTTTACCTACTTTAGCAGCCATGTCTACGCCAGCACCTAAAGCTGCAATCGCAGCTGCTACATTGGCTGGGGCACCTCCCGCCTTCTTTAAAAAATTTTGACCTTTTGACAAGCTCGTGCCGCGGTCGGTACAAATCATATCAATTAATGCTTCTCCTATACACAATACTTTCATAATCTTTCTATTATATCAATTAATGTCCTGCACCGATGGGCATATTTTCAATATCCGACAGGGTTGCTTTTTCTGTTTGAATAAAAAATGTCAATACCGATGCAATTATTAAAAATACACCAGCAAAACTAATCGCCTTGCCAGGATCGTTGTTTAAGAAATGCTTTAATATAAAACCAAAACTTAAATTCTGAATGAGCATAGGAATTACAATCATCATATTAATAATACCCATGTAAACACCATAACGTTCCTTAGGAATTTTATGCACCACTAATAAATAGGGGATACCCATCATACTCGCCCAGGCAATACCAAAACCAGTCATTGGGATAAACAATAAATTTTTATCGGTGATATGTGGGAATATTAATAAACCTACACCAGCCATTACTAAACAAATAATATGAATCAACTTTGGACTGATCTTTTTAGCAAGCCATAATAATCCGAATGCCGATAAAAAAGTAACCACATTGTACCAGCCGTTTACAAGACCGGTCCAACCCACTGCTTCGTCATAAGCAGGATTGTTTTGATAGGTGCTTGTATTCCAAACTGAAAGCGCAATACTCTTGGAAGCATTTTGCCAGTAACAGAAAAGTGCATACCATTGAAATAAATATACCAAGCCTAATTGCCACATTACTTTAGGCATGCTTTTAATTGCACTGCCAATTTCAATAAAAGGCGTGAAAATTTTTATTTTTTCACTTTTCAATTTTGCTAATTCATCTTCCGTTGGAGGAATTTCTGGTGTTTTAATCACGGACCAACTAACGGATGCAATGGAGCAAACGGTTCCTAAAAAGAAACTAGCATACACCCATATTGGCAACTTGCCATAATGCCCAGTAATTTTTTTCTGAAAAAAGAACAAAGAAAGATTCGCTAATGTAATACCTAGTCCTGTGAAAAAACTTTGTGTTAAAAAACCAGCAGCGTGTTGGCTTTGAGGCAGTTTATCGGCAATAAAAGCACGATAAGGTTCCATGGCTGTATTATTTGCAGCGTCTAATATCCATAATAAACCAACTGCCATCCACAATGCACTACTAAATGGATATAAGAACAAGCATAAACTACAAAGAATCGCGCCAATCATAAAATAGGGCTTTCTTCTTCCAAAACGGGGTGACCAAGTTTTGTCACTCATGGCACCAATAATAGGTTGAATTAATAAACCAGTCATTGGACCTGCTAAATTCATTAAAGGAATTTGATCGGGACTCGCACCCAACATATCATAGATTGGGTTTACGGCAGATTGTTGCAATCCGAAACTGTATTGTATTCCTAAAAAACCAACATTCATGTTGATGATTTGCGAAAAGGTCAACCTATGTTTGAATGACATATAGCATAATTTGGTTAAGCAAAGCGTTGCTTAAATATAGTCAATTTGTGTTTTTTAGTACTTTTTTGGGGGAGGCATTTTAGTTTTTTTGGAGGAATATTTCCCCGCAAACCTTTGCGCTGCGTATATTTGCCCAAATTCATGCAAATTTTCAAACATGTCCTATCCCATTTCATATACAAAAAATGAAGTCTTACAAGCCTTGCGTTATCATTTTATAAAGCAAGCTGAAATTAAATCCTTAATGATTATCGTAAACTTATATGCAATCGTGACAGCGGTACTATTGTTTATGAAAAAAATTCGTCCAGAACCCTTTTTATTAGGCTCCGTATTGTGGATTGTATTAATGGTATTTTTCTGGTATGCATTACCCAATTTATTTTATAAAAAAACGGAGCTATTTAAGCAGCAGTGGGCTTTTTCGTTCAATGGACAGCAAGCAAAATTGGTGGGAGACTTGGGCGAAGCGAGTTGGGACTGGGAATCGGTTACGCATTATTTTGAAAGCCCTGAATTCTTTCATTTTTATTTTGGACCTAAAAGCTTTTTTCTGATTCCAAAGGATACGATTACCGTGGAAGACCAACATATTATTAGAGGCATTTTAAAAGACAGATAATTTGAATTGTCCAATTTGGCCCAACTACTACTAATTGTTCGCTTTTAAATTGGATTTAGCTGGTCGTTTAAACAACTAAAACAGCGTAAAAAAGAGATAAAAAGGGGGAATATCCACATATTATAAGCCTATAACAGAAATGTGCAAACAAAAAGGCAAATAAAATATGGCTATTTTAACAAAAAGTATATTTTTGCGCCGTAAACAAAACTATTTACAATGTCAGACATCGCATCAAGAGTTAAGAAAATCATCGTAGACAAATTAGGCGTTGATGAAGCAGAAGTTACTAACGAAGCATCATTTACAAATGATTTAGGCGCTGATTCATTAGACACCGTTGAATTAATTATGGAGTTTGAAAAAGAATTCAACATCTCTATTCCAGACGAACAAGCAGAAACAATTACTACTGTTGGTCAAGCTGTTGCTTATATCGATGAGCACGCAAAATAATTTTAAAAATTATTTCACGGCTTCCAATTAAACACAGCATATTTTAATCCGCCTTTTTGAGCCTTTGCTTTAAAGGCGGATTATTAATTTAAAAAACAATATCATGCAATCTAGACGTATTGTAGTTACAGGTATCGGAACATTAAATCCATTGGGTAATAGTCTTGGTGAATACTGGGATAATCTAGTGAATGGGGTTTCAGGCGCCGACATGATTACGCAATTTGATGCGTCTAAATTCAAAACAAGATTTGCATGTGAGATTAAAGGCTTTGATCCAACCAACTTTATGGATCGCAAGGAAGCTAGAAAGCTAGATCGTTTTGCGCAAATTGCTTTAGTAGCAAGTGACCAAGCGGTTTTAGATGCAGGTATTACCAAAGAAAATGTTGACCACGATCGCGTTGGTGTGGTATTTGCAAGTGGCATTGGTGGTTTAACCACCTTTACCGAGGAAGTGACCAATTTTGTTCATGGAGACGGTACACCTAGATTCAATCCCTTTTTTATTCCAAAAATGATTTTGGATATTGCTGCAGGACAAATTTCAATGAAACACGGTTTTAGAGGCCCTAACTATGCAGTTGTAAGTGCATGTGCTTCAAGTACCAATGCGATTATTTCTGCAATGGACAATTTAAAATTAGGCAAAGCAGATATTATTATTACGGGTGGTTCCGAAGCTGTAATTGGTGTAGCTGGAATGGGCGGATTCAATGCCATGAAAGCAATGAGTGAAAGGAACGATGATCCTAAAACTGCTAGCCGTCCTTATGACAAGGATCGCGATGGTTTTATTATGGGGGAAGCGAGTGGTGTATTAGTATTAGAAGAATTAGAGCACGCCATTAAACGTGGTGCTAAAATATATTGTGAAGTAGTAGGCGGTGGTGCGACTGCAGATGCCTACCATTTAACTGCACCACATCCAGACGGATTAGGTGCTAAAAATGTAATGAATGCAGCATTGAGAGATGCAGGCATGGTGGCTACTGAAATTGATTACATCAACACACACGGAACATCTACTCCATTAGGAGATATTGCCGAAGCAAAAGCCATTACCGAAGTGTTTGGCGAGCATGCATACAATTTAAACATCAGTTCTACCAAATCTATGACAGGTCACTGTTTGGGAGCAGCGGGTGTCATTGAAGCCATCGCATGTATTCAATCAGTAATTCATGATATTGTTCCTCCAACTATCAATCATTTTACAGATGATCCTGAATTAGACAATCGACTTAATTTTACTTTTAACAAAGCACAAAAACGTGTTGTAAACGCAGCCTTAAGTAATACTTTTGGATTCGGCGGTCACAATGCATGTGTGATTGTGAAAAAATACAAGGCTTAATTTCAACACGTGAAACGCCGATTCAACCAATTCATTTCTTTATTTAAGAAAACAGGTTTTGAAGCGGATTTACATCATTTAATTGGATACCATACGGGCAACGTGTTATTGTACCAAACGGCATTGAATCATCGTTCGGTTAAAGACAATCCAACTGAAAACAATGAGCGTTTAGAATTCTTAGGCGATGCCGTAATTGGAGCAGTTGTTGCAGATTATTTATTCAAAAAATATCCATACAAAGGCGAAGGCTTTTTAACAGAAATGCGCAGCAAGATGGTAAATCGCGCGCAGTTAAATAACATTGCCATACAAATGGGTTTAAGAAAAATGACGCGCTTTAATAAAATGGATGGCGGTTTAAAATCAAGTCAAATCTTTGGGAATACGCTGGAAGCTTTGGTAGGAGCCATTTACCTAGATAAAAAATACGACTTTACGAAAAAATGGATTGTTGAAAGAATGATACAGACTTATTTGTTCATGGATGATTTAGAGCAAATTGACATCAATATTAAAAACAAGATCATTGGTTGGGCCTTAAAACAGGGTAAGCAAATTGATTTTGTTTTAGCGGGCGAACAATTAGAAGGTCGCCGTCGTTTGTTTACGATTAATGTTGTGATTGACAACGAAGTGGTCGCCAGTCAAAAAGGATTTACAAAAAAAGACGCAAGTCAGTTGGCTGCACAAAAAGCCATTGAAGCTTTAGGAATTTAAACCTCTCTTTGTTGGAATGAATTATTGAATTGTTTGACATAGCTCAATCAATACCCCGTTACTATCTTTTGGGTGCACAAAACAAACTAATTTATTGTCGGCTCCTTTTTTAGGTGTTTCGTTTAGCAAAGTAAATCCTTCTAATCTCAATCGATCCATTTCGGCCTGAATATCAGGCACTTCGAAAGCAATATGGTGCATGCCTTCCCCCTTTTTTGCAATAAACTTGGCAACAACGCCATCGGGATCTGTACTTTCCAATAATTCTATTTTGCTACCATTTTGAAGAAAAAAAGCGGTATTCACCATTTCGGTACCCACCGATTCGGTTTTATAACAGGGGCTATTCAAAAGCCTTTCGAATAGGGGAATACTTAACTCCAAGTTTTTCACTGCAATGCCTATGTGTTCTACGTTATAGCCCATTTTGGTTTGTTTTACGAATTGGGAAAAAAATACCCCTCAAAGCTAACGAAATCGGGTTAATCGGCAGCTAAGCTTTACTTTTGTAGTCTGAAAAATCAAACACAGACATGTTAAAATTACCTATTTATCTTGATCATAACGCAACTACCCCAATGGATCCAAGGGTATTGGAAGCGATGATTCCTTATTTTACCGAGAATTTCGGAAACGCGGCAAGCAGAAACCATTCCTTTGGATGGCATGCGGAAGAGGCTGTTGACTATGCCCGTGAGCAGGTAGCTAAGTTAATTGGCGCTGATCCAAAAGAAATTATTTTTACTTCAGGAGCAACTGAGGGCGACAACTTAGCAATCAAAGGTGTATACGAAATGTATGCAAGTAAGGGTAATCATATTATTACTTGTACAACCGAACATAAAGCAGTTTTAGATACTTGTAAGCACTTAGAAAAATTAGGTGCGGAAGTAACTTATTTAGATGTTCAACCTGATGGCTTGATCGATTTAAAAGCATTGGAAGCAGCTATGAAGCCAACTACTATTTTAGTAGCCATCATGTATGCAAACAATGAGATTGGAGTAGTACAACCTGTTAAAGAAATTAGTGCTATTGCTAAAAAGCATGGCGCTTTATTTTTCACAGATGGAGTGCAAGCAGTGGGTAAAATTCCAGTCGATGTAAATGCAGATGGTATTGACATCATGGCATTTACAGCACACAAAATGTATGGTCCAAAAGGAGTTGGTGCATTGTATGTACGTCGTAAAAATCCAAGAGTAAAAGTAACAGCACAAATGGATGGCGGTGGCCATGAAAGAGGCATGCGTAGCGGCACATTAAACGTTCCAGGTATTGTAGGTTTTGGTAAAGCTGCCGAAATTGCAAGAACCGACATGGAAGCGGACACAGCAAGAATTTCTAAATTAAGAGATAAATTAGAAAACGCATTAAAGCAAATCGACGAGTCTTATGTAAATGGAAATCCAGCACATCGTTTGCCACATGTAAGCAATATTTCTTTCAAATATGTAGAGGGTGAAGGTTTGATGATGGGCTTTAACAAGGACATCGCATTGTCATCTGGATCAGCTTGTACTTCTGCTTCTTTGGAGCCTAGCTATGTTTTAAAAGCATTAGGATTAGGTGACGATTTAGCACATAGCTCATTAAGATTCGGCCTTGGTCGATACACTACCGAGGAGCAAATCGATTTCACCATTAAAGCAGTTACAGATACTGTTTTAAAATTGAGAGAGATGAGTCCTTTATGGGAAATGTTTAAAGAGGGTGTGGACATTGATGCAATTCAATGGGCACATCACTAATCAAGTTCAGATTTCGTAATTTTTTTATCAAAACAACTAAAACATACAACAATGGCATATTCAGATAAAGTAATTGATCATTATTCTAATCCTAAAAATGTAGGAACTTTAGACAAAGCATCAAAGAGCGTAGGTACCGGTTTGGTAGGTGCACCAGAATGTGGAGACGTGATGCGTTTGCAAATTCAAGTGGACGAAGCAACTGGTATTATTACCGACGCAAAATTTAAAACATTTGGTTGTGGTTCTGCAATCGCCTCTTCATCATTAGCTACTGAGTGGTTAAAAGGAAAGTCGGTTGACGAAGCAGTTAAAATCGATAACATGGATTTAGTGGAGGAATTAAATTTGCCTCCAGTTAAAATTCACTGTTCAGTTTTAGCCGAAGATGCTATTAAATCTGCAATCAACGATTACCGTAAAAAGAATGGTTTAGAAGAATTGGTATTCGAAGAGCGCATTCACTAATTTATAAGACATGAGTACAGTAGCAGAGAACACTATATTGGTGAGTGAAAAGGCAAAAGCAAAAGTTATTCAATTGATGCAAGACGCCGAGATCGTAAATGACCCTAGTTATTTTTTAAGAGTAGGTGTAGTTGGCGGTGGTTGCTCAGGGTTAAGCTACAAGTTAGACTTTGACAACGAAATCAAACCAATGGACCAGGTATTTGAGGATAATGGAGTGAAGATAGTTACTGATTTAAAAAGCTTCTTATACTTGGTAAATACCGAGTTGGATTTTTCGGATGGCTTAAACGGTAAAGGCTTTTATTTTAATAATCCCAATGCGAGTCGTAGTTGCGGATGTGGTGAAAGTTTTGCGGTGTAACCGACAAATTTTAAATTGTATATAAAAAGCCTCAGCTTCAACTGGGGCATTTTCCTTTATAGTACTCAAATGATTATTTAGTAACTTTGAATACTATGTGGGCAATAAGTAAAAAAGAGTGGACGCAGTATTTTAGTGGCTTAACGGGCTATTTAATCATTGGCTTTTATTTATTAGTTAATGGCTTGTTTTTGTTTGTATTGCCCAACTATAATGTATTTGATTTTGGGTATGCATCTTTGCAAGTGTATTTTGATTTTGCACCTTGGTTTTTACTTTTATTGATTCCTGCCATTACTATGCGCAGTTTTTCGGAAGAATATAAACAAGGCACTTACGAGTTGTTAGTGAGTTTACCAATTAAGCAGGTGCAATTGGTAGCAGCAAAGTTCTTAGGCGCGTTTTTAATTGTCGTAGTTGCCATTTTACCTACATTATTATATGCTGTTGCTTTAGATAATTTAAGTGCTGTGGGTGGATTGGATTGGGGTGCAACAATGGGTGCGTATTGGGGATTAATCTGTTTGTCGGCGGTGTACACTGCTGTTGGTATTTTCACAAGCAGTATTACCAAGAATGGCTTGGTTGCATTATTACTTTCAATTGCTATTTCTATTTTAATATACAAAGGATTTGATTGGATAAGTGCTATTTCAGTTTTCAATAATGGATTTGATTTTTATGTGCAACAACTAGGATTGTCAAGTCATTATCAAAATGGCAACAAAGGTGTTATTGCATTAAGAGATCTTTTTTACTTTATGTCTTTGGTTGTATTATTTGGCATAGGTGCAATAGAACAAATTAAGGGGAAGGTGAAAAATGTGTTAGTGCTAATTAGTATTTTGACAGTAAACTATGTTGCTACGCTTTTCCCTATGCAACTAGATTTAACAAAAGACCATCGCTATACTTTAAGTGCAAGCTCGAGCGAAATCATAAAAAACATCAACTCGCCTATAAAAATTCATTTGTATTTAGGCGGAGATATTCCCACTTATTATAAGAAAATCGCACAATCAGCAACTACTTTATTAAATCAGTTGCAGCAAATAAATCCTCAAAACATTCAGTGGCAATTGGAAGTGCCAAGTAAAATGTATGCCGATTCTGCTTTGTATCAATTGTATGATAGTTTGTCAAAAATGGGTGTGCCTATTGAAAGAGTTCAGGATCAAGGTAATGCATCCGATAAGCGCGTGGACCAGTTGTTAATACCTGGCGCCCTTGTAGAAGTGCAAGGTCAAAAGCCCATGGCTATTGACTTACGCTCGGCCAAGAAATATTTTAAACCTTATAATGTAGTTAAAGATATTCCAGTGGAGGATGTTGAAGCGAGTGCCAATGCAGCCGAAGCTTTATTAGAACACAAGTTTATACAATCCATCTACTTATTAAATCGCACTGTAGTCCCTCAAATAAGCTATCTAATTGGCAATGGCGAGCCCGTTGATTTAACAGTGAATGATTTAGGCGTCTCTATAAAAAATCAATATCACTTAACCGTTTTTGATTTAAAGAAAGGTTACCCGGATGCAAGAAAAATCAAAACCTTGTTAATTGTAAAACCTACTCAACCATTTACTGATGTAGATAAATTAAAGTTGGATCAGTATGTGATGCAAGGGGGTAATATTATTTGGGCGATCGACAAGTTGTATGCCGAATATGATAGCCTTCAAAAATCAAACGGGTCTTATATTGCTTTTGATCGTGGCTTAGGCTTGGATGATTTATTGTTTAAATTCGGAGTGCGTATTAATTCAAATTTAGTACAGGATTTAAACTGTGCTAAATTGCCTATAGTAGTTGGCAAGCAAGCCGATGGTACACCTATGATTCAAAGAATCCCTTGGCCTTATTATCCATTTTTAAATGGCAATGACAATGCACCTATTTCACAAAACATGGATAGGGTATTGTCTTTATTCCCTGCTAGTATTGATACCATTGTAAACAAGGAAATCAAAAAAACAATTTTATTAAGTACCGACACCAATACGCGCATTATTGCAACTCCGAATATAGTGAGTTTAAATAGTGTGAAAGATGAATCGGATATATTGTCTTTTACAAAGCATCATGTACCTGTTGCAGTTTTGTTGGAAGGCAAGTTCAATTCTTTATATGCCAATCGAATGAGTAGTGCCCAAAAAGATAGTATCAAATTAAACACAGGAAATGATTTTGCTGCAAAAGGAAATGCAGTTTCAAAACAAATAATTATTGCCGACGCAGATATTATTACCAATAAAACAAGTAAAACTCAAGAAGGGGGGTTAAGGCCATTGCCAATGGGGATGCTACCATTTGATGAGTACCAATTTGCCAACAATAGTTTTTATGCAAATGCCATTGCAGCGCTAAATGAACCCGCTGGTTTATTAGAAAGCAGAAATAAAGTGGTAGTGTTAAGATTGTTGGACAAGGAAAAGTTGGCAAGCACGAGAATGTATTGGCAAATGGCATTGCTAGTTGGTCCAATGTTGCTTTTATGGTTGGGTTTCGTCATTTGGACCCGTTATCGAAAAGGGCTATTTGCTGCCTAATATTTCTTTATTAACTTTAACCCATGACAACCGATCAAATTGTATACGCCGTTTTTGGATGCGTGATTGCTTTTGCCCTTATTTTAGATTTGGGTTTTATGAGCAAGAAAAATTCAATCATAAGTATTTCCCAAGCTTTAAAGCAAACCTTTTTATGGGTGCTGTTGGCCCTGGCTTTTTTTGTTTTTTTATGGTTCGAAGAAGGACAAAAAATTGGGCTAGAATATTTGAGTGGCTACTTGATGGAATGGAGCTTGAGTATTGATAATATTTTTGTATTCATTTTGATTTTCGATGCATTTAAAGTAAAAGAAAAAAATTATCCGAGAGTATTATTGATAGGTATTTTAGCTGCGATTGTGTTCCGTGTCATTTTCATCACTTTGGGTGTGGCGTTGGTAGCAAAATTTGCATGGGTTTTATATGTGTTTGGGGTGTTTTTAGTGTATACCGGATATAAAATGTTTGTAGCAAATGAGGAAGATAGTTTTGATCCGCACGAGTCAGGCGTTTATAAATTCTTAAAAAAAATACTGCCCATTGGCAATACCGATGGTGATGGAAAATTTGTAATTAGAGACCATAATAATAAGCCAGTTTACACGAGTTTGTTTGTGGTTGTGGTATTGTTGGCTGCAATTGATTTGGTTTTTGCATTGGACTCTATTCCAGCCGTAATGGGCATCTCGCGCAATAGCTTGGTGATTTATACTTCCAATATTTTTGCAGTTTTAGGACTAAGGTCTTTATTCTTTTTATTAAGAGGTGCAGTGAATGAATTTGAACATCTACAACAAGGAATCGCCATTGTACTTGTATTTATTGGAGCTAAAATGTTAGGCGAGCATTATATTAATATGTGGATGGATAAAAACGCACAAGTAATTCTTTCTTTGTTGGTGATTTTGTTTTGTATCACAGGCTCCATTTTGTATTCCATATTTATCAATAAGCAAAAAATGCTCAAGGCTAATAAAGAATAACAAAATACTAATAATAGCGTAACGTCACTTGTCTTATCTTTGCACTCAATTCAAACAAACGCATGAACGGGAAAAAAGTAATTGCATTAATACTGCTAATTTTATTTATAGACCAAGCCATTAAGTTTTACATTAAGCTTAACTATTTTATTGGGGAAGAGCATTCTATGATGGGAGCTTGGGCAAGGCTTCATTTTGTAGAAAACGAGGGCATGGCATGGGGCTTGAAGTTTGGCGGTGGTTTTGGAAAAATTATTTTAACCTTATTCCGATTGGTAGCCGTGGTTTGGGGATCTTTTTTAATAAAAGGCTTTATTGAAAAAAAATACCACAATGGTTTTATCGTTTGTGCAGCCTTAATTTATGCTGGTGCAGTAGGTAATTTAATTGATAGTATGTTTTATGGAATGATATTTGAGCAAAGTGTGCCTTATACTACTCAGGTAGCACAGCTTTTCCCAAAATATGGCGGCTATGCCCCTTTTTTACACGGGAAAGTGGTGGATATGTTTTATTTCCCAATTATCCGTGATGCTCATTTCCCTACCTGGTTCCCAATTTGGGGCGGTGAGGAATTTGAATTTTTCCGCCCAGTATTCAACTTTGCGGATATGGCCATAAGCACAGGCGTTATTTCCTTATTCGTATTTCAGGGCAAATTTTTCGGGAAAATGCCCGAGGATTCCGCTCCTGCTGCCGAAACCCCTGCTGAATAGCTCAAAATTTCGTACCTTCGTGCCCTAAAAATCAGCTAGGATAAGCGTTTTATGAGCAACCAATACCCAGAATTCAATGGCTTGAATCTGCCTTCAATTGAGGCCGAAATATTAGCCGCCTGGAAAAAAGAACAGGCATTTGAGCAATCAGTTAGTTTACGTGAAGGTAAAACTCCATTCGTGTTTTACGAAGGACCACCAAGTGCCAATGGAATGCCCGGCATTCACCATGTTATTTCTCGAACTTTAAAGGACATGGTTTGTAGATATAAAACGATGCAAGGTTTTCAGGTAAAAAGAAAAGGTGGATGGGATACGCATGGCTTGCCAGTAGAGTTGGGTGTTGAAAAAGAATTAGGTATTACAAAGGAAGATATCGGTAAGAAAATTACGGTTGAAGAGTACAATAAAAAATGTCGCGAAGCGGTATTGCGTTATAAGAAAGAGTGGGATGACATCACGAACAAGATGGGCTATTGGGTGGATTTAAACAACCCCTATATCACCTTTGAAAATAATTATATTGAAACACTTTGGTGGATTTTAAGTACACTTTATAAAAAAGGATACTTATACCAAAGCGTAAGTATACAGCCTTATTCACCTGCAGCAGGTACTGGATTAAGTTCACATGAATTAAATCAGCCGGGCACCTACAAGGATGTAAAAGATACCTCTGCAGTGGTTATGTTCAAAGCAATACAGTCAACCGAGTCTCAGTTTTTATTTGATGCAGCAGCAGCCAATAAAAACAATCAAGATGTGTATTATATGGCATGGACAACCACTCCATGGACTTTACCATCTAATTTAGGCCTAACAGTTGGCCCTAATATCGATTATGTTTTAGTAGCAACATACAATCCATATACGGCCATGCCAGTGAACGTGGTATTGGCAAAAGCTTTGTTGTCAAAGTATTTTAAAGAAGAAGGATTGACCATTGAAACATTTGCAGAAGGTGATAAAATAGTGCCTTGGAAAATTATTGCAGAATGTAAAGGAGCGCAATTGAATGGATTAAGATACGAGCAGTTAATGCCATTTGAAGCCAACGATCCAGCGACTTTCGAAGGAGATCCTTTCAAAATAATTGTCGGTGATTTTGTAACTACCGAGGATGGAACGGGTATTGTACATACCTCTCCAGCATTTGGTGCGGATGACTACAAAGTGGGACAAAAAAACAATTTAGGTATTATTACTTTAGTGGATAGAGAAGGAAAATTTGTAGAAGGTGTTGGAGAATTTAGTGGACGCTATGTAAAAAATTATAAGGACGAAAAAGAGTATGTAGATGTAAACGTAGACATCTGTGTTAAATTAAAAAAAGAGAATCGAGCGTTTAAGGTTGAGAAATACGAACACAATTATCCGCATTGTTGGAGAACAGACAAGCCTATTTTGTATTATCCATTGGATGCATGGTTTATTAAAACAACGGCGGTAAAAGATCGTTTAGTAGAATTAAATAAAACCATTAATTGGAAACCAAAGAGTACAGGTGAAGGACGTTTCGGCAACTGGTTAGAGAACATGGTGGATTGGAATTTATCTCGAAGCAGGTATTGGGGAACCCCATTGCCAATTTGGAGAACAGAGGATGGAACAGAGGAAATATGTATAGGATCGATAGATGAATTGACAGCAGCTTTTGTTGCTGCCAAAGAAAAAGGATATAATAAGGATGTGCAATTACAAATCGTTGATGGAAAATTAGATGTGGATTTGCATAAACCTTTTGTGGATCAAATTGAACTATTAAGTGCAAGCGGGCAACCAATGAAACGTGTATCTGACCTAGTGGATGTGTGGTTTGATTCAGGTGCTATGCCTTATGCGCAATGGCATTATCCGTTTGAGAATAAAGATTTAATTGACAAAGGACAGGCTTTCCCTGCTGATTTTATTTGTGAAGGAGTAGACCAAACTCGTGGATGGTTTTACACTTTACATACATTGGGTGTTTTATTATTTGATAGTGTTGCCTACAAGGCCGTTATGAGTAATGGTTTAGTATTGGACAAGAATGGTAACAAAATGAGTAAGCGTTTAGGAAACGTAGTAAATCCTTTTGAAACCTTACAAACTTATGGTGCCGATGCAACAAGATGGTATTTGGTAACCAATGCATCGCCATGGGATAATTTAAAATTCGACTTGTCCGGCATACAGGAAGTGCAAAGAAAATTCTTTGGTACTTTATACAATACCTACCAGTTTTTTGTATTGTATGCGAATGTGGATGGATTTAAATTTGAACAAGATTATATACCAGTAGCTAAGCGCCCAGAAATTGATCGATGGATTATTTCTTCATTAAATACATTAGTACAAACAGTTACAACGGCAATGGATGACTTTGAGCCAACCATTGCTGGTCGTGCGATAGAAACCTTTGTGGACGAGCATTTGAGTAACTGGTATGTGCGTTTGTGTCGTAGACGTTTTTGGAAAGGAACGTATACCGACGACAAAATTGCGGCTTATCAAACTTTGTATGAATGTTTAGAAACCATTACAAGATTGATGGCACCGATTGCACCTTTTTTCTGTGATCAAGTATTCAGAAATTTAAACGGCATTACAAATCGTCATAATGCAACTTCTATCCATCATGTAGATTTCCCTAAAGCAGATCTTGCAAAAATGGACAAAGCATTAGAAGAGCGTATGCAAATGGCGCAAGATATTTGTTCCTTGGTATTATCTATTCGTAAAAAAGTAAATATTAAAGTAAGACAGCCATTACAAAAAATATTAATACCTGTATTAGATCCAAAAATGAAAGCAGCCATTGAACAAATGGAGGAACTTATTTTGGCCGAGGTAAATGTTAAAGAAATAAATTATATCACTGAGACCGAAGGGGTAATTAGCAAAAAATTAAAACCGAATTTTAAATTATTAGGCGCCAAGTTAGGCACTAAAATGAAGCAGGCTTCGGCGGTGATTACAGCATTAAGTCAAGCTCAAATTAGTCAGTTGGAAAAAGACGGTTCTATTCAACTGGACGTAGAGGGTGAATTAATTCCATTATTGGTTTCTGAGGTCGAAATAATAGCAGAAGACATCCCAGGATGGAGTGTTGCGGTAAAAAATGCCCTAACGGTTGCCTTGGATATTACCCTAAGTGAGGCCTTATTGAAGGAAGGAAACGCTCGAGAATTGGTAAATAGGGTCCAAAACATCCGAAAAGAGGCCAATTTTGAGCTTACAGACAAGATTTTACTCCGAATTGTGGATAACACAAATTTGAAGGACTCCATTAATGAATTTTCCGATTATATTTGCCGCGAAATACTGGCATTGGAAATTGACTGGGTTCCGGCTTTAGAAGAC
>CANGIZ010000035.1 GCA_947454025.1 Bacteroidota bacterium
CAGTGTCTGGGATAATGATTCCTCCAGCTGTTTTCTCTTCAGCAGCGGCAGGCATAACAATTACTCTGTCGTGTAAAGGCGTAATGTTTACTTTTTTAGCCGTACTCTTAGCCATACTTTATCGTTTTTGGTTTTAAATAAATTGGTTTGCCCTACATACTTCAAGAATCTTGCCAATGACTATTTTGCGTATGATATAAGTCAAAATAGCAGAGACTAGCATTTTATGAAGACAGGGGAGGCAAATCTATGCTTAAATTTGAAGGTTTTAGGCTTAATTATGTAAAAAATGTCAGTTTTTTTGGAATAATTTAGATAGCTTTGCAGCCCTTATAGCTCTTATTAATATGATGAACAGAAGAAACATCCGAATTAAAGTAATGCAGGTATTGTACATGATTGAATCTAATATTCAGGGTACATCTAACTCATTACTGACTAAAGAATTTGACAAAACGCGTAATTTATTCGTTTTCCTTGTTCATTTGATACATAAAATCGCCCTATTTGCGGAAATTGAGTCCCAACAAAGAGCTTCTAAAAACTTACCTAATCAAGCCGACTTATCAGTTAATATTAAAATTGCTGGCAATACCATTGTTTGGCAAACTATCGAATCTGAAGCATTCAAAACTGCATTAGAAGTTGTGAAACCCAATCAGTGGTTAGAAGGGGATTTGGTTAAAAACCTATTCCGCCAATTAACAGAGTCTACTGAATACAAAGCTTATATAGCCGAGGAAAATCGGGATAAAGCCAAAGAAAAAGACATTTTAAAATTCATTTTTGGTACGATTATTTTAGGCTCAGAAACGGCGGTTGATTATATTGACGAACATTTTACCAATTGGGAAGACGAAGGTGATTTAATGATTGGCATGGTGCTTAATTATATTCAAAAGCCAGGCTCTATTAACTTCTTAGATTTAGTAGGTGCAGAAAAAATGAAATTTGCGACCGATTTATTGCAAACAGCCATTGACAAGAAGACCATTGCAGAGGATATTATTAAGCCAAAATTAAAGAACTGGGATCCTGAACGTATTGCAATGATTGATATGATTTTATTGCGTTTAGGTGTTTGTGAATTAGTGTATTTTGACACTATTCCAACAAAAGTCACTATCAACGAATACATTGATTTAGCAAAAGAATACAGTACTGAACAAAGTGGACATTTTGTAAATGGAATTTTAGATAGCATCCATAAGGAATTGGTGGGTAATGGTAAAATTCAAAAAGTAAGCCACAAGGGTAAATAGTTAGTTTACCTTATATTTGTGCTAAGCAAAAGCGCTCAACTAATTTTAAAAATAATTTAAACAAATAAAAATGACAGCAATTTTATTACAAGCTCCTCAAGGTGGTGGTACATTTCAATTGGTGATGTTAGGTGGTATCATCGTAGTGTTTTGGTTTTTCATGATTCGTCCACAAGCTAAAAAAGCAAAAGAGCAAAAGAAGTTTATTGATGGTATGCAAAAAGGAGATAAAGTAGTTACGATTGCTGGTATCCATGGTACTATTAATAAAGTAAACGAAGACAATACTGTACAATTAGAAGTAAGCCCAGGTAGTTACTTGAAAATTGAAAGATCTTCAATCAGCTTAGAATGGTCTCAGGCTATTAACAAATAGTTTTTTACGAATAATATTAAATCCGAAATCTGTTTCCTAAAATGGGAATAGGTTTCGGATTTTTTATGTCTATAATTCACTTAACTTTAAGTAGTAAATTTTATTCATGTCAGTGATTATTGGTTTAACAGGCGGTATAGGTTCAGGTAAATCCACCATTGCAAAAGCATTTGCAAACTTGGGTGTACCTGTTTTTGATGCCGATGCTGCAGCTAAAAATATCATGAATACAAGTGCTGTAATTAAAGAAAAATTGCTGGCTACATTCGGGCCAGCCATCTATTCAAAAGGCGATAATGGCTTGGATCAATTAAACCGAGCTTTGCTTTCTGAAATTGTTTTTTCGGATAATTATCAATTAGCATTACTCAACTCCATTGTACATCCCATTACAATACAAGCCGCATTGGACTGGGCTACTTCGCAAACTGCTCCATATGTGATAAAAGAAGCTGCTTTATTTTTTGAATCTGGTTCGGTGGCGGGAGTTCACAAAATGATAGGGGTGACTGCACCCAAAGCGCTGCGCATACATAGAGTCATGAAAAGAGATCATTGTACTAAAGAAGATGTAGAAAAGAGAATGACCCATCAAATTGACGAAGCACTTAAAATGAAATTATGCGATTGGGTAATTGTAAATGATGATCAACATTTAGTATTGCCACAGGTAATTGCATTGCACGAACAAATTATGGCTGCTTTATAATTTTGTAACACCAGCGTTTTAATCTTCCTTCAAAATCAAATGGGGTTGTTGCCTTTGTAATATCTTTTACTTGGGTGCTGTTAATATTTTCCAAGTCAATAATAAACTGTGTAAAATTGGTACTAAAATACAATATCCCGCCTGGTTTAATGGCGCGTATTACATCGTTAATGAGTTCCACATGGTCACGTTGAATATCTAAAATATCTTTCATTCTTTTACTATTACTAAAAGTAGGCGGATCCATTACTACTAAATCATAATGATTTGCTGGTAATGTTTTTAAATATTGTTTTACGTCGGCATGTACAAATTGAAAAGCAACAGGATTTTTTAATAAGTTAATTGCAAAATTATCTTCACTCCAAGCTAAATAGGTTTTTGATAAGTCAACCGAAGTAACTGTTTTAGCGCCCGCTGCTGTAGCATATACCGAAAATGAACTCGTGTAACTAAATAAATTTAAAAAGTGAGTTTCCTTTGCCTCCGAAGCCACCATTTGTCGCGTAATGCGATGATCTAAGAATAAGCCGGTATCTAAATAGTCGGTTAGGTTTACCAAGAATTTATGACCGTTTTCCTGTACAGTAATAATTTTAGATTCAGTTACTTCTTCCTTTTCATATTGGCCTTCGCGATGTGACATTCTTTTGCGCAATTTCACATACATGTGATCAGTTGGAACCCCCGTCATGGTGGAAATAATCTCTTTGGTTGTTTCAAACCAAGCAGCATGCTCTTCCTCAGTTAATGCATGACGTCGATTGTATTCGGCTATATATATGTACTCTTCATAAAACTCAACACAGATTGGAAATTCAGGTAAATCATGGTCGTATAATCTCCAACAAGTAAGGCTTAATCGCTTGGCTTGTTTAAGTCGGTGCTTATAATTTTTAAGCAACCTATTTTCAAACATTTGAAATTTCTCAGGAGTCATTATTGCTGCGAATTTACAACAAAAAAAGAAGCGCTACCATGGTAACGCTTCTTGATCTATAATAAGGGATACTTATTTTAATTTAGCCAAAGCTTCTTTAATACGTGCCCAAGCTTTCTCGATATTCGGCATACTGTTTGCAAAAGAGAAACGTACACAATTTGGTTCTCCAAATGCATCACCCATTACGGATGAAACGTGTGCTGTATTTAACAAGTACATGCTAAAATCAGCAGCATTAGCAATAGTTTGTGTTCCATCCGATTTGCCATAGTAAGAACTTACATCAGGGAATACATAGAATGCACCTTCGGGAGCATAACATTTAAAGCCAGGCACTTCGCTTACTAATTTTAAGGTAGTTGTTCGACGGCGTGTAAATTCTTCGGTCATTTCCAAAGAAGGCTTTAAATCGCCAACTAATGCAGTAACCGCTGCTTTTTGAGTAATAGAACATGTACCAGAAGTAAACTGTCCTTGTAACTTTTCCATGGCTTTTGCAATTTCAACATTTGAAGCGGTATAACCCAATCTCCAACCTGTCATTGCAAATCCTTTACTCAAACCATTGATAACAACCACTTGATCTTTGATATCTTCAAATTGAGCTATGCTCTCATGCTTTCCAACAAAGTTGATGTATTCGTAAATCTCATCTGATAAAATAGTGATTTGAGGATATTTCTTAAACAAATCAGCAATTGCTTTTAATTCTTCTTTGCTATAAACTGCACCACTTGGATTACAAGGGCTAGAGAACATAAATACTTTTGTTCTTGGCGTAATGGCTGCTTCGATTTGTGCAGGTGTTGCTTTAAAACTAGCTTCAGTGCTCGTTCTAATTTCAACTACTTTACCACGCGCAATTTTTACCAATTCAGAATAAGTTACCCAATAAGGAGTAGGGATAATTACTTCATCACCATCGTCAACCAATGCTAAAATTGCATTCGCTAAGCTTTGCTTTGCACCTGTTGAAGTAACAATTTGTTCTGGTTTATAGTCAAGGTTATTGTCTCTTTTTAATTTAGCACAAACTGCTTCTCTTAAATCTAAAAATCCAGCTACGGGTGTGTAGTGTGACCAGTTATCATTAATAGCTTTGATTGCTGCGTCTTTAATATGTTGAGGTGTATCAAAGTCGGGTTCGCCTAAACTTAAGTCAATCACGTCAATGCCTTGTGCTCTTAATTCACGACCTAACTTAGCCATTTTCAATGTTTCTGGCTCACTAAAACGATTTAATAAAGAAGATAATATCATGGTATATAATTTGGTATTGCAAATTTCGCAAATTATTCGCAAACGTCTGTAAGTTTTAGGCTATTTATGGCAAAATGTTATCAAAATTGGGTGGATAAGTTTTTTTTCGTTTCAACTCATACTCATAAATTAAGTGACCTAGGTTTTTGTAAAAAGGATATCCCACGGTTTCATAATCATATTTGCCATCATTTAGGATGCCATCTTTGTTACAATAAATTACGCCACTTACCATAAATTCAACTTTATTTATCGTATCAACGATATAGCTAATGTCTAATAGAAAGCCATATGCATCTCCAGGTTTATTAAAGATTTTAATATGGGAGGGTATGGGGCCTTTTTCAGCGCCCATAAACATAAACTTACAATAGGAGGGCCAATAATCTGCTGAATCATAAGTTGGGTATTGTGATTCAGTAGGAACCGTATGCATCCATTTTAATAAAAAATCACGATCCTCTTTGGTTAAATTGAATCTTTGATTCTTGGGTGTTTGATCATAAAAAATAACTGACTGCAAAATATGATGTAAGTCGTTTAAATAGATTCTATTCTTTACTGAAAAATCCATGGGACCCATTACTAAAGAATCATCGCTATTGTAGTATCCCTTTCCTAAAAATGCATTGTAGTAGGGCAGTTTTTGTTTGTTGTATTTTGCAGCTTGGTGATGAATGAGTTTTCCATTGTCATCGTAAAAATCAATTGCCTGTGTTTGTCTATTTTCATCCTGTGTGCGGCCAAGTTCCAACCGGTTGCGGATGTATGCATCTGGATAGCCCTTTTCTGCTAATTTTTTATGAATCTCTTCCTGACCTACAAATTCAAATAATCGATTAGCTGCATTATTGTCGCTTACTAAAAATATTTCTTTAATGGCTTGTTCAATATTTTGTTTTCCATTTTGAGCGTAAGGGTTATTGTAAATGGTTTCTTGTCTTGCGCTTACACTATCATAATATAAAGTAGTTGACTTTGTCACACCTGGAATGGCCATTGTATTAATTTTATCCAAAGCCATGATAGATAGGGGCATCTTAACCGTACTTGCTGGATAAAAATATTCTGATGGATTTAAACGATAACTGTATTCTTTAAAATGTGGGATATTGTTTTTATCTCTATCAATTTGAGTGTAAAATATTTGTACACGATAATCGCTAGGATGGTTTAAGATCTCTCCAAATTGATCTGGTTTTTGTTGCATTAATTTTTCCAAAAATTGTTCATTCACCTGAGCAACAGCGGGGATGCTTAACAAAACGAGTAAGGCATTAATTATATGCAATTTCATTACCAAATGTATAAAAAACTAACATACATTTGTCTAAGATTATGGAAAAGTTTATATCTGTTTTTGATATGTTTAAAATTGGGGTAGGCCCATCCAGTTCTCATACCTTGGGACCTTGGGTGGCTGCTTTGCATTGCATGCATTCTTTTGACTTGCAATTTGAAAATGCGGATATTCAACAAATTCAAATTAAATTGTATGGTTCTTTAGCAAAAACAGGTAAAGGACATGGAACAGATATGGCAGTATTGATGGGGTTGATGGGTGAAGATCCAATTACTACTGATACCTCTTTAATTAATGGTAAAATTGATGCAATTAAAACAAATCATCACCTGTTCTTAAATGATCAAAAGCAAATTGTTTTTCATTATGAAAGCGATATGATATTTTTAAGAGATCAATCCCTTGCGCATCATCCCAATGCCTTACAGTTTTTAATTTCAAAAAACGGGCAAACTCATACATACACTTATTATTCCATTGGCGGAGGATTTATAGAATTTGAAAATATTAAAGGAGAGATTGTTAATCCTATTGTTGATAATGTAGTGGATGTTCCATTTGATTTTTATTCAACGGATGAATTATTACATTGGTGTATTAAAACTGGAATGAACATTAGTGATATTGTTAAAGAGAATGAAAAAACAAATGCTAATGAAGCAGTCTTAAATACTAAACTAGATGCGATTTGGCATACGATGCAAACATGCATGTATAAAGGCTGCAAAACCGAAGGTGTATTGCCAGGAGGATTGCAAGTAAGACGTCGAGCATTTGATTTAAACAATCAACTTTTAAAACATGCGCAATTTAGTAATGTAGAAGAATGGAAAAATTTAATTCAAAAAGGAGGAACAGATTTTAAGTATATTTTAGATTGGGTTAGTTGTTTTGCATTAGCAGTGAATGAAGAGAACGCAAGTTTTGGAAGGGTAGTAACCGCTCCTACAAATGGCGCAGCAGGTGTAGTGCCTGCCGTACTAATGTATGCTCAACTTTTTTGCAATAAAAATACACCCGAACAAATCCGTCAGTTCCTTATGACAGCAAGTGCAATTGGCGTTTTATTTAAGAATGGTGCAACGATTTCTGCAGCAATGGGTGGATGTCAAGCTGAGATTGGTGTTTCATCGGCTATGGCGGCGGCGGCGCTCACTGAATTATTGGGGGGCAATCAAAAACAATGTTTAATGGCGGCTGAAATTGCGATGGAACATCATTTGGGTTTAACCTGTGATCCAGTGGGTGGATTGGTTCAAATTCCTTGTATTGAACGTAATACCATGGGGGCTATTAAAGCCATTACGGCTGCTCAATTAGCATTGCAGAGTAAACCCGATTTTGCATTGGTAAGTTTAGACAAAGTCATTAAGACCATGTGGAATACAGCACTGGATATGAGTGTCAAATATAAAGAAACAGCCGATGGTGGATTGGCTATACAAATTCCAATAGCATTAGCGGAATGTTAATTATAATTCTCCTTCTGCAAATTCATGGTTGGAATAGTCTTTAATGACATCATACAAAGTTCCTCTTTCAATGGGTTGTCTGTTCACTTGCTTAATAAGTCTCACTAATTGTTCAGTAGTCATTGCAGGTGTTTGTTCCTCACTTCCAGCCATTGAATAAATCTTTGTTGTATCATCAATAGTACCGTCAATATCATTTACTCCATAGCTTAGCGTTAACTGTGCTGTATCACGCCCTAGCATTGGCCAATAAGCTTTTACGTGCGGGAAATTATCCAAATACAAACGAGAAACTGCATACATTCTTAAGTCATTCGCTAAAGTAGATTCTGGCACATGACTCATGTCGTTGCCTTCGTTTCGGAACTTTAATGGGATGAATGTATTAAAGCCTTTGGTTTGGTCTTGTAATTGTCTTAATCTTTCCATATGATCAATTCTGTGTTCGAATTTTTCGATATGACCATATAATAAAGTAGCATTGCTATGCATACCTAATTCATGTGCTGTTTTATGAATTTCTAACCATTGATCGGCAGTCGCTTTATCGGCACAAATTTGTTCTCTGATTTCAGGGTGAAATATTTCTGCACCTCCACCTGGCAATGAATCTAATCCAGCTTCATGTGCCAAACGCATACCTTCTTGGGTTGAGACATTTGCTTTACGGAACATGTATTCCAATTCAACTGGTGTGAATGCTTTAATATGTAAGGATGGACGATGTGCTTTTATGGCACGCATCAATTCCAAGAAAAAAGGTAAAGTTAATTTTGGATGAACACCACCTACAATATGTACTTCGGTTACAGGCTTACCATCATAAGACTTAACAATATCCAACATTTGGTCAATCGTTAATTCCCAACCTTCTTCCTTATGTGCGTATAGTTTCGAGTAAGAACAAAATTTGCAAGAGAACACGCAAACATTGGTAGGTTCAATATGAAAATTCTTATTGAAATAAGTTTTGTTGCCATGTAAGGATTCTCGTTTCCAATTGGCTAATGCACCAACGTAGGGCAGCGGTGCTTTCTCAAATAAATAAACGCCTTCGTCAAACGAAAGGCGTTTATTATGAATTACTTTATTTCCTATTTCTTGTAAACGACTGTCTTTTTCTGCATCAATAATTACTTCTATGTTCTTCGTATTCATAACCTGCTCTATTTGAGCACAAAGTTACGAATTATCTATAAGCATCAAGCTACAAAATTAGCCAATCAAGATACCTGCAATGCTAGCGGATAAATAGGAAGCAAGGGTTCCAGCTAACAACGCTTTTAAGCCCAATTCAGCTAAATCCTTACGACGACTTGGCACCAATTCGCCAATACCTCCAATCAACATACCCACACTACTAAAGTTGGCAAATCCACATATTGCAATACTTACTATAAATAATCCTTTTTCAGTAATAATAGGAACCGCTTTACTTGTTAAACTTTTAAAGGCTACGAATTCGTTAATGGTTAATTTTTGTCCTAATAAAGTGGCTGCATTTTGAATATCCCCATTAGGGATGCCCATTGCCCAAGCCATTGGGTAGAATATTTTACCAAATATATAATTTAAGCTTAAGTCCAAATGTGCATTGAATATATGTCCAATTTTTAATAAACTCCAATCAATAAAAGCAATTAAAGCAATAAATCCAATTAACATAGCAATCACATTCATCGCAATTTTAAATCCTTCACCTGCACCATGGGTGATGGCATCAATGGTATTGCTGTATTGGCTTTTTACTTCCAATTTTACTTTACCCATGGTTTGTGATTCTTCTGTTTCAGGAAATAAGATTTTTGCGATTACCAATGCACCTGGTGCAGCCATTAAACTTGCTGTAATTAATTTAGGGGCCAAATCCATTCCTGCTTGTGCACCCATGTTTGCATATACAATTAAAATACCACCTGCTATACAAGCCAAACTTCCACTCATGCTTGCTAGAATTTCACTTTTAGTCATAGTAGGTAAATAAGGGCGAATCATTACTTGTGCTTCAACTTGTCCAACAAAGGCACTCGCTACATTACTTAATGCTTCGGCACCACTAACACGCATAATAAAGTTCATTGCTTTTGCAATGACAGCAACAATTCTTTGCATAATACCAAAATGATATAATAAGGCTACTAATACACATACCAAAATAATTGTAGCGGTAACGTTAAATGCAAATACAAAACCGCCATTGGTAAAATCGGTTACGCCAGTTGGTGTCGTAGCACTAATGCCACCATAAACAAATGCTGCACCTTGACGTGAGAATTGTTCAATTTTGCCCATTCCTTTTCCTAAGGTCTGAAAGAAACTGGTTACAGCGGGTATTTTTAACACAAGAATTCCAATAGCTAATTGCAATGCCAATCCACTTGCTACCAAGCGATAATTAATTCTTTTTTTATTGTTCGAAAATAAAAAAGCAATTGCTAAAATCAAAGCGACCCCAATAAGGCCTTGAAATTTATCCATGGTTAAATATTATAAGGCAGAAAGATAATTAATTAATTGTTAACTAGTAGTTGTTTTGGGCATAAAAAATCCCGCTTCTTCATAAGAATTTGCGGGATTTTGAATGAATTGATAACTTAATATTATAAGTGAGATTGAATTTTCTTATCCAATACGGCCTTAGGTACCGCGCCAATTTGTTTGTCTACTACTTGACCACCTTTTACGAATAAAATAGCTGGAATTGAAGTGATACCAAAATTCATGCTTAAGTTAGGATTCACATCCACATTTACTTTACCAATATTTACTTTACCATCGTATTGTACTGCTAATTCTTCGATAACTGGCCCGATTGCACGACAAGGTCCACACCATTCTGCCCAAAAATCAATCACAGAAAGTTTATCACTTTCCATTACTACTTGCTGAAAATTTGCATCTGTAAATTCTAATGCCATATTATTTATTTTTAATTTGTTATTGGATACCTTGAATACCTCAAAAATAGTTCCATTCTCTAATACCTGCCTATTTGACTTTTCCACGAATTTGTCATGTCAATGGGGACAATTTATCTGCCAGGGTAGCATTTTAGTTCACCAAGTTCACTTTCACGCCTAATTCAGGAGTTTTGTCTAAAAATTCAACGAGTTCATCATTCATTAAAAACCCTTTTTCAATTGTCAATAGGCTGGCAACCATTTGTTCTCGAGGTTCAATAAAGGTGATTTTTAAAGAAGACTTACCTGGGTTGGCTTTTAAATTCTTTTCAAAAAACGAAATGATATTTTCATTCAAGTGAGCAGGGTGTAATGTAATCTCAATAGACCTAGTTTGATTTTGTTTTACCGTTTCCAATAATGACATGGACTGAATTTTAAATTCAAAATTATTGGGTTGGTTAAAACGCGTTCTAAAGGATCCATTGATATATACTTTTTGCCCCACTTCCAAGTAGTTCTGAAATTTCACATAGTCCTCACTCCATAAAAGAAAATCTGTTTTGCTTGTAAAATCCTCTATTACAAAAGAGCCAAAATTCTTTCCCGTTTTAGTAATTCGATGTTGCACGTCGGTGATTAATCCGGCCAGTTTAAACATTTTACCCAATTGGTTAGGATACAAAGCAAGGTTATCCTTTACCTCATTAAAATCTGCAATGTTGGTAAAATTATAATGACGCATTTCAAAATTAAAATGGTCCAGAGGATGCCCGCTCATAAACATACCAGTTACCTCTTTTTCATGTTCTAGGGTTTCGGTTAATGTCCACTCTTCACAAGTTGCTAATTTTGGTAATGGCACTTGCATGGCCGACGGCAAATCACCAAATAGGGTATTGGTGGTTCCTGTACTCATGGCTTGTGTAGCCTGTGCGTATTGAATTAATTTCTCTAATCCATTGGAACGATCTCCATCACCTACATGAAAATATTGCGCACGATGGTATTCGGGGAAACAATCAAATGTGCCTGAATAAGCTAAACTTTCTAAAGATTTTTTATTCACTGCTCGGGACAATACACGTTTTATATAATCCACCATATCGGTGAAATGTCCATTCTTGTTACGTTCTGCAATAATGGCTTCAATGGCTGCTTCACCCACGCCTTTTAATCCACTAAATCCAAAACGAATTTGACCTTGTTTGTTTACCGAAAATCCTTTTAGTGATTCATTAATATCTGGACCCAACACCTTTATACCCATGCGTTTACACTCTTCCATAAAAAAAGTGATTTTGTCGATACTGCCTGCATGGTTTAATACGGCCGACATATATTCTCCAGGGTAATGTGCTTTTAAATAAGCGGTTTGATAAGCTACATACGCATAACAAGTTGAATGCGATTTGTTAAATGCATATTGTGCAAAAGCCTCCCAGTCAGTCCAAATTTTATCTAATATTTTTTCAGGATGTCCATTTTTTACCGCACCTGCCACAAACTGTGCTTTCATTTTATCCAACACCGATTTTTGCTTTTTACCCATTGCCTTTCTAAGTACATCGGCATCCCCTTTAGTGAATCCTCCAATTTTTTGACTCAATAACATCACCTGCTCTTGGTAAACAGTAATACCATAAGTGTCCGCCAAAATTTCTTCCATAATAGGTAAGTCATATTGAATGGCTTCCCGACCATGTTTACGGTCAATAAAGTTAGGGATGTACGCAATTGGACCTGGGCGGTACAAGGCGTTCATGGCAATTAAGTCGGCAAATTTATCGGGCTTTAAATCACGTAAGTATTTTTGCATACCAACCGATTCAAATTGGAATGTCGCATTGGTTTCTCCTTTTTGATACAATTGAAAAGTCAATTCATCATCCAGTGGAATCGTATCTAAATCAATTTTAATGCCATGATTTTGTTTAATTAATTCAAGTGCCGTTTTTAAAATGGAGAGGGTCTTTAAACCCAAAAAGTCCATCTTAATTACACCAGCTTCTTCAATCACCGAACCTTCAATTTGCGTAATCCATAAGCTAGAATCCTTGGATGTAGCCACTGGCATGATTTCGGTTAAATCCTTTGGTGCAATGATGATTCCTGCTGCGTGTATACCTGTATTTCGAATAGATCCTTCTAAACGTTCTGCTTCGTGTAAAACGGCAGCTCTTAAATCGGAGCCCTTATAAATCTCTCTTAATTTTTTTACATTGTCAATATCGTCTGACTGATAACCTTCTTTTTCAGCCAATGACTTTTCACCTTCTTTTACAGTGATAGGTGCGTGCAAGCAACGGTATAATTCGGTACCTGGTTTATCGGGTACTAACTTTGCCAATAAATTGGATTCAGATAATGGTAAATCCATTACACGCGCAACGTCCTTGATACTACTTTTCGCCGCCATCGTACCATAGGTAATAATTTGGGCTACCTGTTCCTTACCATATTTTTCTACCACGTAATCAATTACTTTCTGACGGCCTTCATCATCAAAGTCCGTATCAATATCGGGCATGGACTTACGATCCGGATTTAAGAAACGCTCAAAAAGTAATTGGTATTTAATGGGGTCGATATTGGTAATGCCAATACAATAGGCAACCACACTACCAGCGGCAGATCCACGACCAGGGCCAATAAATACATCCATCTCGCGGCCTGCTTTAATAAAGTCACTCACAATTAAAAAGTAACCAGCAAATCCCATGGTTTGAATCGTGAACAATTCAAAGTCAATACGCTCTTGTATTTCAGCAGTAATTTCGGGATATCTTTTATGTGCTCCTTCCCAGGTAATATGCTTTAAAAATTCCCATTGATTCATATTTGCATCCTTATGAATCTGAAATTCTTTAGGGATAGGGAATGCGGGTAGGAGAATATCTTTTTTCAAATTCAATACCTCCACTTTGTCAACAATGGAATTAGTATTGTCGATGGATTCAGGAATATCACTGAATAATTCGATCATTTGATTTTGAGTCTTAAAATAAAACTCATTATTGGGGAATTTAAAACGTCGGTTTTTTATTTGTAATTCGTCATTCACAAAGTCATCAAATCCAGGCGTAGATTGCTTTTCACCTGTATTCACACACAATAAAATATCATGTGCATTGGCATCATCCTCATTTACATAATGACTATCGTTGGTCGCAATTACTTTTACATTGTGCTTTTTAGCAAATTTTAAAAGGGCAGCATTAATTGTTTCTTGTTCTGGTATGCGATGTCTTTGTAATTCTATATAATAATCATCTCCAAAAATATCTAACCACCAATTAAATTCTTTCTCCGCCTCTTCCTCGCCATGTCTTAAGATATATTGAGGTACATGTGCACCAATACAACAAGTAGTAGCAATAATCCCTTCGTGGTATTTTAAAATTAATTCCTTGTCAATACGAGGATACTTACTATACATTCCTTCGATATAACCCAGCGATGTAAGTTTAATTAGATTTTGGTAGCCAACTGCATTCTTAGCTAATAGTACTTGGTGAAAACGATCATCTTTCACTTCCTTAGTAAAAGTTTTAATATGACGATCTTTTACCATGTAAAATTCACAACCTACAATCGGTTTTACTACGGGCTCTAAAATATCCTTCCCGTTGGCATCTTTCCCAATTACCTTGGTTTTTTTCCATGCCTGACTCACAAAATTAAAGGCCCCAAACATGTTTCCGTGGTCGGTTATGGCCAAAGCAGGCATATTGTCGGCCATTGCTTTTTCGTACAAGCTATCAATGGGAGCAGCACCGTCTAAAAGGGAGTATTGGGTATGTACGTGTAAATGCGAAAATGTTGGCATGATAGGGTTGGGACTAAGGATGCAAATATCGTCAAAAATGGGGTTTTATGATACAATTTTGTCTCATTTCGTCCTTTTTTCAGCATCTTGACTTATCTTGCCTAAGATGAAAATGGACGCTATATTAAGAAATTTAACAATATTGGCTTTTGCTACGACATTGTATAGTTGTAGTACTTTAAAGTCATTCACTTCAAAGTCGTCGAAACCAGTTCAAAATAAGACGGTGGTGGTGCCTAAAAAATCGGTTACCCTTCCTAATTTGAATTCATTCACTTTTAAGTTGCCCTCTTTTAAGCATACACCAAAGCAAGCAACTCCAAAAAAGCAAAATGTAAATGCGTTTATAAAAGATACCACCGATCCGAATGCGATTGAATTCTTAGATAATATTTCGGTGACTCCGGGTAAAGTATATGTTCGTAAAAGCTCGGACGGAATTGATGCAGATAAGCCAAGTATCACCAATAGTGAGTTTGATGTGATGCCTTCTAATTTGTCGGATGTTGAAAAAGCCAATTGGTTGCAATTAAAATATTCTATTAAAATGGATGTAGCAGTTGAGTCTGTTAATAATATTCCCTTGTTAAAAAAGATTGACGAATGGTGGGCAACCCCTTATTGTTTAGGAGGAAGTTCAAAAGCTTGTGTGGATTGTTCTTATTTTACGTTTGATGTAATGCAAAACATTTATAACATTAATTTAAAACGTACTGCTGCAGAGCAATATGAGCAAAGTGCAAAAATTAATTGGGATGAATTAAAGGAAGGTGATTTAATCTTCTTTAAAACCGAAGGTCGCCGTTCCATTTCACATGTTGGTATTTATTTAACCAACAATAAATTTGTACATGCTTCTACAAGTCAAGGGGTAACCATTAGCGACTTAGCCGATCCATATTGGCAAAGAAGATTGTACAGTTTAGGTAGGGTAGCAGCTCCTGCTAAATAAGCTTACTTTTCAAGGCTAATTTGCACATAGTATTGTCTTCTTAAGGCTTCGCCAAAAGCAGTCGGATCAAAATTATCTAATTTGATTAATCTTTTTTGTGGTGAATAGTCCGAAGGTAAAAAATCAAATTGTTTGCCCTCGTATGTAAAATGCAACGGCAAATCAAATCCTGCCACGCATGTTTTCCATTGATACGTTAAAATCCTTTCTTTAGCATCATAACTATAAGCAAATGTGGGTATTTGAATCGTTCTTAAATATTGATCAAATACTTTGCTAAAATTAATTCCTGATTTATGGGAGATGTAATTTTCTATTTGTGCTGTTGTAACAGTTTGATGATAAAAATCTTTATTTAATCCAATTAATATAGAACGGAACAAACTGTCATTATTGATAGCGTGTCGAATGCTGTGTATCATACTACCCGCTTTGGCATACATATCACCACTACCTTCCTTATTAACGCCATAATGGCCAATGATAGGACGATCATTTTTTATTGTTCTTCTACTTCCAAAATTATAATCATTACCAGCTTCTTTACCATAATAAAACTCCGTAAATAAAGTTTCGGAATAATTGGTAAAGCCTTCGTGAATCCACATATCCGCAATATCCTTGGAAGTGATATTGTTGGCGAACCACTCGTGTCCACTTTCATGTACAATAATAAAATCCCATTTTAATCCCCAGCCTGTGCCCGATAAGTCACGCCCCAAATAGCCATTGGCAAATTTATTTCCATATGCAATGGCAGATTGATGTTCCATCCCTAAATGCGGACTTTGAATCATTTGAAATCCATCCTCATAAAAAGGATAGGGGCCAAACCAATATTCAAATGCTTTAATCATTTGTGGCACTTGTTGGTATTGAACGCGCGCTTTCGCAGAATCTTCTCTTAATGCCCAATAATGAATATCTAAATCGCCTTTTAATCCTTTGTATTTTTCGCTCCAACCTACGTAGTCGCCTATGTAAGGGATGACGTTGTAGTTGTTAATAGGGTTTTTTACTATCCAGTGGCCATCGAATTTAGAACCTTCTTCAAATACCATTGAACGACCATTACTTAATGATTGTAAGCCATCAAAAGTTTTTATTCTTATATCAACTCCTTTATCTGGTTCATCTGACTGAGTGTCTTTACATGGATACCATACAGAAGCTCCTAAGCCTTGACAAGCCACAGATACCCATGGTTTCCCATTGGCATCTTTTTTCCAAATCCAACCACCATCCCAAGGTGGACGAACAGCTTCGCGTGGCTTTCCATGATACGCAATGGAAAGTTGAAATGTTGCGCCAATACTTAAATTGGTATCTATTTCTGCAATGGCAATATTCCCATCTCTTGTAAAATTAATTTTTCTTTGCTTGTTCCAGGCCGCTGTTGAATTTGAAATAGGAGTTAAGGAACTAAATTTAATGGAGTCAATCACCAATGGCTTTTGTAAATCAATTTGTATTTTATTCGTACGCTTAACAACCTTACATTCCCATATTACAATTGATTCATCTAAACTCTTTGTTTCTATATTAGGATTTATGATTAAGCTGTATTTTAAAATATCAAACCAGTCTCTATTTTCATTTAAACTACCACGCAATGTGTCTGCCTTCGTAAATACGGGTTGAGCACTTGCTGATAATACAAATAGGAAAAGGGAAAATAGGATCTTGACTTGCTTCATACAGATAGAAAATATTGAATTTTAAAAATACACAAAAGCTTAATTGGATGCGTCTTTTTTCAATTTTGCTTTAAACACTTTTTCAAATTTTTCTAATTTTGGACCAATTACATATCTACAATAGCCTTGATTGGTGTTATCATTATAATAGTTCTGATGATAACTTTCTGCGGAGTAAAATTTAGTGAATGGAGTAATTTCAGTAACTATGGGTTTGTCCCAAGCCTTGGCTGCAGTTAATTCAGCCTTATATTTTTCTGCCACTTGCTTTTGATGTTCGTTGTGATAAAAAATAGCACTACGGTATTGAGGGCCCACATCATTTCCTTGTTGATTTGGGGTGGTTGGGTCATGTGTTTTCCAAAAAACAGCTAAGATATCATCCAAGCTAATTTTAGTGGTATCATACACAATTTGACAAACTTCGGCGTGTCCTGTGGTTTTATCACAAACTTGCTCATAGGTTGGGTTTTCAATATGCCCACCACTATAACCACTGGTTACTTTTATAACGCCTTCTAGTCTTTGATAAATGGCTTCAGTGCACCAAAAGCAGCCTGATCCTAATGTGATGGTTTCGGTATTTGTCATGTCAATTTTTTTTGAAGATGCTTGATTAAGATTCTTTTTATTGGACTGTGCACAGGCTTGTAGGCCTATAAATGCAGTAATTAAGAACAATCCGGTGATAATGGTTTTCATAAATAAGGTATGTGGGTGTAATTTAAAACAATCTGCCCCTAAATTTGTTCAAATGCTGTTAATGTTTATTTAAGTAAATTTGCAGCTTAATTACAATATGAGAGTATACCCCGATAACGCCCTAACCCAATTAGAATTTGATAAAATTATTGCTATTTTATTGGGGCATTGTCAAACCACTATCGGTAAAGAGTTGGTGGAGGAAATGCGGATCCACACGCATTTAAAATATATTCAAACCGCATTAAAGCAAACAGAGGAATACAAATACATTAAGTCTGCCAATCAATATTTCCCTTCCGACTTTGTGTTGGACATTCGAAAAGACTTAAAATTACTAGGTATTCCAGGTGCACAATTAGCAGGAGATCAATGGTTGTTAGTTAGACGATTAGCTGACCACACAGGTAATTTGTATAAATGGTTTGATGCCGAACGCAAACAAGCTTATGCCAATTTGTATGAAGTGATCGGGGATAGTTATTACGAAAAAGCCATTATTGAAAGTATTGATGATATCATAGATGAACGTGGCAATGTAAAAGACAATGCATCGGAGGAGTTAGCAAAAATCAGGATGCAATTGTATAAAAAGCGCCAGGAGTTAAGACGCATTTTTGATAAAGTCATTCATCGTTTAGCAAAAGCAGGGTATACCGCTGACATTGATGAAAGTTTTAGCAATGGTCGTAGAGTCGTAGCGGTATTTTCGGAATATAAGCGTCAAGTAAAAGGATTCTTGCATGGAGAAAGTGATAGTCGAAAAACGGCGTTTATTGAACCTGAAGAAACCATTGAATTGAACAATGAATTATACGGTTTAGAACAGGACGAACAAAGAGAAGTGCAAAGAGTGTTGCGTCAACTTACTTCCAACTTAGCTCCGTATGCTGCTTTGTTATTGAGTTATATTCAAATGGTAGGCATATTTGATTTTATTCGTACCAAAGCTATATTAGCAGTGGATATGAATGCGCATATGCCCATGGTACAAAATGCAGCGACTTCACAATTAATTGATGCCTATCATCCCTTATTGTATTTGTATAATAAATCTTCTGGCAAAAAAACGATTCCGGTTAATTTACACTTGGATGATGAAGCGCGTATTTTAATTATTAGTGGACCTAATGCGGGTGGTAAAACAGTTTCCATGAAAACCTTGGGACTAAACCAAGTCATGATGCAAAGTGGATTATTAGTGCCCATGAATCCGACTTCACAAATGGGGATTTACAAACAATTATTTATTCAGTTAGGAGATACACAGAACCTGGCTTTTGAGTTAAGTACTTATTCGAGTCACTTGATGCATATGAAGCATTTTATTGAAAATGCAAATGGTAAAACATTGTTCTTTATTGATGAATTAGGAAGTGGTTCAGATCCACATTTAGGGGGTGCATTTGCCGAAGTGATTTTAGAAGAATTGTCTCATCGTCATGCACAAGGTATTGTGACTACTCACTACTTAAACCTAAAAGTAATGGCGAATCATAATAAGGGGATTGTGAATGGAGCTATGCAGTTTGACGAAGTAAAGTTAGAACCCTTATACCAGTTAGTGATTGGAAAGCCAGGTAGTTCCTACACTTTTGCGATTGCTGAAAGGATTGGCTTGCCTAAAAATTTAATTAATCGAGCACGAAAATTGGTAGATGCCCATCATTTTGAATTAGATAAATTATTAAATAGAACTGAGCAGGATTTACAATTAGTGCAACAGGAACGTAAGGAATTGCATAAAAAATTGAAAGAGAATGACAGCTTAAAGCATTCCCTTCAACAAATGCTAGACAAGGAAAAACATCATCAACAAATTAGTTTATTGAAAGAACAGAATCGAGTTGCAGAGGAAAAATTTGCCTACAATAAGGACATGGAAAGGCAATTAAAACAAATTGCATTGGATTGGAAGAAGAGCGAGAAGAAAGAGGAAGTGATGAAAAACTTATACAATTTGTTATTCAAAAAAAATGATGCCATTGTTATTAATAAATTAGCTAAGAAAGTAGATAAAAACTTTAAAGAAACCAATGCGCCAATTGTGGTTGGAGCAACAGTGAAATTAAAAAAGAATTATCAAGTAGGTGAAGTGTTGGAAATAAAAGGGAAACGTGCAATTGTGAAAGTGGGGCAGTTGCCTATGAATATTGATTTGGTAGATTTGTTGGTAGTGGAAGAGATTGCTTCAACTAATTTAAAAAATAAAAAATAAAAAATAAGCAAATGATACTAGACGATTTAAACAATATAAATAAGTACATAGCAGTGCATCCTCGATTTGAAAAGGCTTTTGCCTATTTAACAACTACCGATTTTGAAACTATCAAACCTGGCAAATATGAAATTGAGGGTGACCATATTTTTGCAATGGTAGTGAATGATGATGCCGTGGCGATGTTGGATTCCACTACTGAATTTGAATGCCATAATACTTATATTGATATTCAATATGTATTCGGTGGGGTAGAAACGGTGGGCTATAAATCTCGTTTAACCTGTGTGGAACCAAGAGGTGCGTATGATGCTAAGAAAGATGTCTTGTTTTATGAAGATGCTCCTGATTTCTTCTTTAAACTCTATCCAGGGCAGTTTGGGATCTATTTCCCAGATGATGTGCATGCGCCCATGATTGGCGAAGGAAAAATCAGAAAAGTGGTGATGAAAATTCGAGTTCATTAAATCTTATATTATGTCAGTTAAACAAGTTGAGATGGTGTTGGCTCCAAGGGAACCGCACTATGTTGGAGATGGTTTTAGAGTACATAATTTTATTCCTAGTGGATATGGATTAACCATGCAGCGCATGGATCCTTTTATCATGTTGGATTATGGAGCAAAGTTTTATTTTCCCCCTAGCCCAAGTAAAGCAAAGGGCGTTGGTGTGCATCCACATAGAGGTTTTGAAACAGTGACAGTTGCATATAAAGGTAGTGTTGCGCATCATGATAGTAGTGGCGGTGGAGGTGTAATAGACGAAGGGGACGTTCAATGGATGACTGCTGCAAGTGGTGTCTTACATAAAGAATACCATAGTGAAGCGTTTAGTAAAACTGGAGGTGATTTTCAAATGGTACAATTATGGGTGAATTTGCCTGCTAAGGATAAAATGAGTACTCCAAAATATCAAGCCATCACCAATGCACAGATTCCTAAAATTGCCCTTGCAAATAATGGCGGTGAAATAGAAGTTATTGCTGGAAATTATGAAGGCAATGCAGGAGCTGCTTCTACTTTTTCTCCAGTCCATATGTTAAATGCCAAATTAAAGAATGGTGGAGAAGCAAGTTTTAGTTTTCCACCTCATTATAATACTGGGTTATTGGTAATTGAAGGTTCAGTAATTGTAAATGGTACGGAAGATGTGCCATTAGATCATTTTGCATTATGTACCAATACTGGTGAAAGCTTTACCGTAAAGGCTACTGAAGATTGTATCGTATTAATTCTATCTGGGGAACCTTTAAGAGAACCCATTGCAGCCCATGGACCATTTGTAATGAATACACGTGCTGAAATTATGCAGGCATTCGAGGATTATGAAAATGGAAAGTTTGGGGAGTTAGCGGATTAATTTATCTTTACACCATAATTTATAATATGAAATCAATTTTAGTAGCTGCATTATTCCTTTTAGGTGCTTTTAATTTGAACGCACAAACTGCTCCTGCACAAACAGATATTACCAAGGTTTTAAAGTTTACCAATGATAATTACGATATGGGTAAGATCAGTTACGGTAAGCCAACTGAATTTGCTGTGGATATTGAAAATATTAGTGGAGCACCCATTACCATTGACAATGTTATGGTGGGTTGTGGATGTACGACTCCTAAATATACCAAGGGCCAAGTAATAGCACCAGGTATGCATGCTTCTGTTATCCTTGGATTTAATGGAAGTGCTGTGGGTAGTTTTTCGAAAGCTGCGACGATATTTTTTAGTGGGAACTTAACCAAGCAGGTTAGTTTTCATGGCGAAGGTGTTCAACAATAATAACTTCAGTATAAAATATTGAAAAGGTCATCCTAAGGGTGGCCTTTTTTTATGCTGATAATTCTCTTGATGACTTTATTAAATTGGTTACAGCCAAGTCTTCGTCAATTAATGGCCAATGAATTCCATAGTTTGCAGGGGATATTTCAAATTTATTTCTTTGTTCCTCGGTTGCATTCAATAATCTATTAGAAACTTGCTTTAAGTCTATAATATATTTGTGATCATCGATTTCGAGAATCATTTGGTCATCAGTAAACTTTATGGATTGTATATTTTGGAGCTTATCCATTTTTATTATTATTTAAGAAATGATTAAACCAGGCATCTATTATAATATCGAAATTCTGATAAATAATCTTTTTAACTTCTCTTTTGTTTGCTGGTGTAAAATTATATGAAAAAGCTTCTGATACTTCTATTTCATCAATTAATATCCAAAATTTTGCTTGTGCATCTCCTTTTTGTACATGAATATGAATTGGTTCTTGAGACTCGTTTGAATAAAAATATAGTTTCCATCCATAGATAAATAGTATTGTCGGCATGTTTTATTTAAACATACTAATTGGGTTAAATTGATATATTTCGGAAAATACTTGCTGTCAAGGATTGCCGTCGCTATGCTCCGGCATCCTTGGGTGGGGGCGAGCATGAAGAAAAAGCGAGGTTAGAGATTTTACTCCTTTTTTTATGCCCAAAACAGGCTGCGCCCTGTAAAAACTATGGAGCATTTAAATCCTTCGGATTTTGTCATGATTAGGACTCAAATTCGACCTCAAATCAAGATTTGGGTCTCATTTTCTTCCTAATCCTGCCTTCAATTCGTGAAAATGCTCTATAATACAAGTGAAAATGCTAACTTTTAGGCATAAAAAAGCCCCAGATTGGGGCTTTTTCTTCATGATGCGGAGAGAGAGGGATTCGAACCCCCGGACCTGTAACAGTCAACGGTTTTCAAGACCGCCGCATTCGACCGCTCTGCCATCTCTCCGCGGCAAATGTAGGATACGAAACCGAAATATGCAAAAAATATTGCCTTTTTATTCCATTAAA
>CANGIZ010000036.1 GCA_947454025.1 Bacteroidota bacterium
ATTCGTTTTGCAACACAATTGAATTTTACGATAACCCCTGAAACTTTTAAAGGAATACAAAAAATTGCACACCGTATTTCGATTGTTTCACAAGAACGTATTACCGATGAATTGCAAAAAATAATGATGACAACAGTCCCTTCAAAAGGCTGGTATTTATTAAAAGAAGCAGGGCTTTTGCAACATATTTTCCCTTTGTTATTGCAATTGGAAGGCGCGGAAACATTGGATGGGATTGGACATAAAGATAATTTTTCTCATACGCTACAAGTGCTGGATAATGTTGCCAGAACATCAGATGATATTTGGTTAAGATGGGCGGCCTTATTACATGATATAGCAAAACCTAAAACAAAAAGGTTTGAACCAGGATTTGGTTGGACATTTCATGGACACGAAGTAGTAGGCGCAAGAATGGTGCCTAAAATATTTACGCAATTAAAATTGCCGCTGAATGAAAAAATGAAGATGGTACAAAAATTAGTAGGATTGCATCTTCGTCCTATCTCATTAACCAAAGAGAATGTAACAGATAGTGCAATGCGTCGTTTGTTATTTGATGCAGGTGAAGATGTAGAATTTTTAATGCTTTTATGTGCAGCCGATATCACGAGTAAAAATCAAAACAAAGTAAAACGATTTTTACAAGGTTTTGAATTTGTAAAACAACGTTTACAAGAGGTGGAAGAAAAGGACAGTATCCGTAATTGGCAGCCACCGATTACAGGTGAAATGATCATGCAGATTTTTAATATCACGCCATCCAAACAAGTAGGGCTTATTAAGGATGCGATACGAGAAGCGATTTTGGATGGGGATATAGCGAATGATTATGATGCTGCATATGTATTTATGTTGAAAGAAGGCGCCAAACTAGGCCTATTTCCTATAATTAATTAGTAATTTAGCGGTTCAAAATAGCAGTATGGCCATATTAAAATTCAGAGTTTATTGGGAAGAGGACGATGCGATTTACAGGGATGTTTTGGTAAAGCATACACAGCATTTTAGCGACTTGCATGATATTATTTTAAAGGCTTTTGAATTTGATCAAATTCATGGCGCTACTTTTTATAGAAGCAATGATATTTGGAAAAGAGGAAGAGAAATAAGTAAAGAGGTGTATGAAAAAGAATATGTTGCGCCGCCATTATTGATGAGTGAAACTGCCATTGGTACTGAGATATTGGATACGAATCAGCACTTTATTTATGTGTACGATTTTGGAAAAGCATGGACCTTTTTAATTGAACTTATACAGGTGATTAAAAATGCCGATGCAGATATGGAATTAACTTATCCCTTAATTTCTAGAATTGAAGGTGTTGGTCCAATGCAATATGGTTCGAAAGGATTATTAGGCAAAAAGTTTGCAGATATCGAAGAAAAATATGACTTGTCCGAAGCCACAGATGGTTTTGGTGAAGAGGGTGAGGATACTGCCAATGATGATGAAGACACGGACGAAGATACAGATGACGAAAGCTCAGAGGACAATGGAAGCGGATTTTTAGATGACTCTTTTGAAGCCTATTAGTTGGCACCTTTTTACCATTAATGCATGAACACTCCATTGCTTGCTAAAACAGTTTATATCGTAGTAGGGCCAACTGCAGTTGGTAAAACTGCCTTTGCAATTGAGTTAGCAAAGCAATTAGGTACGGAAATAATTTCAGCGGATGCAAGACAGTGTTTTCAAGAATTAAACATTGGTGTAGCAAGGCCTTCAAAAGCTGAACTCGAACAAGTTGCCCATCATTTTATAGCGAGTCATTCCATTCACGAAACTGTTAATGCAGCTTTATTTGAGCAATACGCTTTGCAAAAGGTGGAAACGATTTTTCAGTCAAATAATAGGGTGGTAATGGTGGGTGGAACAGGATTGTACATTAAAGCATTTTGTGAAGGGATGGACATGATTCCTGAAATAGACCCTGCTATTAGGGCTAATATAATGGAGCAATACAATTTGAATGGCTTGGTTTGGCTGCAGCAACAAGTTGCAGAAAATGATCCTGCTTATTGGGCACAAGGAATAAAAGAAGCAAAGGGGGAGTTGGGAAATTCACAAAGACTTATGCGTGCATTAGAAGTGGTCTTAGGTACGGGGGCTTCGATTCTAACCTATCAAAACAATGCAAAGAAAGAAAGACCATTCAAGGTTGTTAAAATTGGGTTAGAAATGCCTAGGCCTTTATTATATGAAAGAATCAATCAGCGCGTTTTGAATATGATTGAAGAAGGTTTGGTTAATGAAGTGAAATCTTTATTACCGCAATTTCATTTAAACGCTTTACAAACGGTGGGTTATAGTGAATGGATTCCCTATTTTAATGGAGAGATAACATTAGCACGCGTTATTGAGTTGATACAGCAAAACACAAGGCATTATGCGAAGCGACAAATGACCTGGTTTAGAAAAGATCCTGCAATTCAGTGGTATCAAGCATCTACTATTAAAGCCGATCAAATAATTCAGTAGAAATACGCTTGATTTTATTTTATTATTATTTGAATTAGGTTTAGTTTTAAGATCATTCTTAATCTTAAAGCTTTTTTATGCAAAAAAAATCAATATTATTTTTTGTATGTTTTTGTTCGCTGACCCAGCTCTTTTCACAAGGGCAAACTATTCAGTTTGAAAAATATACATTACCTAACGGTTTAAAAGTGATTTTACATGAGGACCATACCGCGCCGGTAGTAGCCGTAACGGCATTATATCATGTTGGTTCAAAAAATGAAGACACTGCGCGTACAGGTTTTGCGCATTTCTTTGAACACCTATTATTTGAAGGTTCAGAAAATATTAAGCGTGGAGAGTTTGATAAATATGTAACCAATGCAGGTGGTGTTTTAAATGCAAATACTACCCAGGATCGCACCTTTTATTATGAATTATTGCCGTCGAATCAGTTGGACTTGGGTTTGTGGTTAGAAAGTGAAAGAATGATGCATGCTAAAATTGAGCAAGTGGGAGTGAACACCCAGCGAGAAGTGGTGAAGGAAGAAAAAAGAATGCGCATGGACAATCGACCTTATGGAAGTTTTTTACCTGAAATGCTTAAGCGTGCATTTAAAGTACACCCCTACAAGTGGGCTCCAATTGGGAGTATGGATCATTTAAATGCAGCGAAATTGGAAGAGTTCATTCAGTTTTATAAAACCTATTATGTACCTAACAATTGCGTTTTGTCCATTGCGGGTGATTTTGATAAAGCTGCAGTTAAGAAAAAGATAGAGGCTTATTTTGCTCCAATTGCAAAAGGTGCCAATATCGTTAGACCTTCAATTGTGGAACCGCCATTAGGAGGTGAAGTGCGTGACGTAATTGAAGACAACGTTCAATTGCAAGGGGTGTTTCAAGCTTATCGTGCTCCCAAGCAAGGAGGAGCTGAGTATTATGCATTCAACGTATTGTCAAATATTTTATCTGGAGGAGCATCTTCTAGAATGAATAAAATATTAGTGGATAAAAAACAAGTTGCTGCCTATGCAGGTTCATCTCCTTTCTTTAATGAGGACGAAGGTTTGTTTATTACATTGGCATTGGCTAACGCAGGTGTGAAAGCAGAGACTTTGGAATTAAGTATGGATAGTGTTGTGAATGATTTAAAAACTGGTTTGGTTGGTGAGCGTGAATTTCAAAAAGTAAAAAATCAAATTACTACCGAGTTGGTATCTAGTAAAAGTACCATGGCGGGTATTGCTGAAAATTTAGCCAATTTTGAAGTTTACTTTGGAGATGCGAATCTGGTAAATACCGAATTGGAAAAATACAATAAAGTAACTAGAGAAGATGTGTTAAAAGTAGCTCAAAAATACTTGAACAAAGACAATCGAGTTGTTTTGTATTATGTGCCTAAATCTAAACCTTCTACTAAATAATTATCCATTCGAATTCACTTATAAAAAGTAAATCATGAAAAAATTAATATATAGTTTATTAATCTGTTTGCCAACTATTACGATGGCGCAAACTATTGACAGAACAAAAGCGCCTGCCCCTGGGAAAGCGCCAATCATACAAGTGGGGAATCCTGTGAAATTTACTTTAGCAAATGGACTGCAAGTTTTTGTTGTAAAAAACACCAAATTGCCAAGAGTTACTGCAACCCTTTCATTAGACTTAGATGGCTTTGCCGAAGGGGATAAGGCAGGTCTTGCAGATATGGCAGGTCAATTATTAAAAAGAGGTACCACGACAAAATCAAAAATTGTATTAGACGAGGCTGTCGAATATTTAGGCGGTTCCTTGTCTACATCTAGTCAATCAGCGAGTGTAAGTTCATTAAAAAATAATTTTCCGCAGTTAATGTCATTGATGGCCGAAGTAGTCTTGCATCCCGCATTGTCAAATGAAGAATTAGAAAAAGTAAGAAAGCAAACCTTATCTGGAATTGAATCAGGCAAGGACAATGCAGACGAGATTTCTAACAATGTAATGAAGAAATTGGTATTCGGCGCCAATCACGCTTATGGTGAAATCACCACTTCGAAATCTGTTAATAATGTAAAAGCAGAGGATGTGAAACAATTCTTCGCTACCTATTGGAAGCCCAATATTGCGTATTTGATTTTTGTAGGAGATATAGAACCTGCTACTGCAAAAGCCTTGGCAGAGAAAAATTTCGGCGGATGGGTTAAGGGTAATGTTGCCAAGCAAGTGTTTCCTAAACCAACTAAGCCTGCTCAAACTTATGTGGCAATCGTAGATCGACCGTCCTCCGTTCAAAGTGTGGTGGCAGTAGCTTCGACGATTGATTTGGTTCAAGGCACACCGAATGTAATTCCTAGCTCGGTAATGAATAATATTTTAGGTGGTGGTTTTTCGGGCCGTTTGTTTGCGAATTTAAGAGAAAAGCATGGCTTCACTTATGGCGCTTATTCTGCATTAAGCCCTAACCGCCAAGTGGGGATTTTTTCGGCTGAGGCTTCGGTGAGAAACGAAAAAACAGACAGTTCGATTCAAGAGATTTTGCATGAAATTAATGTTATTAGAAACGAGAAAGTTGGGGATACTGAACTTTCAAGAATGAAAAATTATTTGTCCGGTGGCTTTGCACGTTCACTAGAAAATCCGGCAACCATTGCCAATTTTGCATTGAATGTGGCACGGTATCATATGCCTGCTGATTATTATCAAAACTATTTAGCCAATTTAGCTGCAGTGGATGCTCAAAAAGTACAAGACGCTGCTAAGGCTTTATTGAATCCTGCTCAAATGCATATTGTAATTGTGGGTAATGCAAAACAGATTGCAAAGGGCTTGGAAAAATATGGACCAGTAAAATATTTTGATATTGAAGGAAATGAAATTGCGGCTCCTGTGGAAGCAAAAGCAGACGCATCTTTAACTCCAACAGTGTTGATGCAAAAAGTAATTGCAGCAGCAGGTGGTGAAACTGCAATTGCAGCAATTAAGGATATTCAATTAATTGGAACTGCTTCTGTTATGGGTCAGTCTTTAAATATGGAACAAAAAATGGTAATGCCAGGCAATTTGGTTTCAACTATGTCAATGGGTGGTATGGCTATTATGAAGCAGTCGGTGGTGGATGGCAAGTATTCCGTAAGTCAACAAGGAATGGAAGCGCCCATAACCGATGAAATTAAAGAAGAATTAGATGCAGCTGCACATATTGTTCCAGAGGCTTATTATATTGCCAAAGGGTATCAACTAAAAATAGTAGGTGCCGAAAAAGTTGATGATAAAGATGCAATTGATGTAGAAATTAAAACCCCAACAGGGAAAATAGCGCATCGTTATTATGATGCTGCTACTTATTTGTTGGTAAAAGTATCTAAATCACAAGAAGTACCAGGAAGAGGAACTGTAACCCAACAACAATTTTATAAAACCTATAAGGAAGTGAATGGGGTGCAATTGCCAACCGAAGAGGTATTAGATATGGGACAAGTGAAAATTAACGTAAAGTACACCGATATCAAAGCCAATCAGGGATTGAAAATAGCGGATCTAAAATAGTTTACATAGATCCCTATTTGAGGATAATAAAAAAAGCGCATTCAAATTTGAATGCGCTTTTTTTATAGGTTGAATGATTTCATTTTTTTAGAATCGAATACCATAGCCAATATTAAACATTAATCGGTTGCCAGTGTAGTTAGCGTACACATTGGGTTTGTCGTTTAAACGGTATGGGAAAATCGCATCCTTTGTTGCTGTATTTACCACTGTTAAATCAATGAAATGACGGTTTGTTCTGTATCCAATACCACCACTCACTGTCCAGTGGGATGCTTTAATGCTTTCGTCTTTGTAAGGAGAGCCATAAAAAGCAGTACCACCTCTTAACATCCAGTTACCGTCTAATTTTATTTCAGTGCCCACTTTAAAGTTGACGTTGTTTTTGTAAATAGATTTAATAGTTGCATTTAATGCATTGTAGTAATCAGTAGTTGCTTGATCATAAGTGTTTGCATAGTAATGTGTGCCTGCATAGTTTACGAATTCTAAATCAGCACTAATAAAACCTAATGGTTGAGTAGGTTTATTGGGAGTAGCAAAAAAGTAGCTAGTGCTAAGGGTTGCTTTTCCTGGAGTGGCTAAAGTATATTCTCTTAGTCCATCATAACCATCATTTAATTCAGCAGAACTCGCTGATTGAACGCCAGCATACCCTTCGGTATTGGTTGTCATATTGCTATTTAACTTATCTCGGAATGTAATTAATTGTGGAGTATGTAAAGCAAGACCGACTCTTAAATAAGATTCTAATTTATAAATCAAACCAAATTTTGCACCTAGTCCCCAACCTCTTGAACTGAAATTTTCGTTGAAAACAAAGCCGCCAAAATGATTAGCAGGATTACTTGTAGCATCGGTTTCAGAATAGGTTGTCGCACGATTATAGTTAATCATTGGCATAACTATACTTGCACCTAAATACAATTTGTCACCACCATTTCCACCCCAAATAGGCGTGCCACCCCATCCAAATGCCAACTCATTATAACTTCCACTGGTAGTTGCATCATATACTTGATTCAAGCCAGTGCTTAAGGGTGCTAAACTTTGGTAACCTGTTACAGCTCCACTTGCATTGGCTGTGGTGTCCACTAAGTAAGTTCTAAAAGCCAAAGAACTTCCGAAAATGTAATTATTTAAAGCTGCATTGGTGTCGGCACAATCGTGCACCAATTCTTCTAAATATTTTTCAGAGTAACTACTAAAATTATTACGGCCACTAAAACGAGTATGGTTATCGTAATCGGCTATTTGATTAAATGTAATAGCGAATGCAGTGTTTGTCCAATTGTTCTTTCTTTGTCCATCGGCAAAAACGATGCCTACAGAACCAAAACTTGCTTTAGATGCATTGGAACTGCTGCTATTGCCTAAGTAGCTGAAATTATTTTGTTGCACTAAAAATTTAGGGGTTAATAATAGTTCACCCGATTTGTAAAATCCTAATCCTGCAGGGTTAATATGATTCGACGACAAATCTCCACCAAGAGATCCCATAGCGCCACCTAAGGCATTGCTGCGTGCGGTTCCACTAGGAGGGAACCAAGAAAGTCTTAATCCGTCTTCAGGATCTTGTGCATACATGGTTAAACTTGATCCCAATAAGATCAATAAAAATATCTTTTTCATATTTGAACTATTTAAATAATACGAGCATGCTATCAAACATAATAATTAGTGATTCCTTGGAGCACGGCCACCACCTGATGATGAAGAACCTGAACTATTAAAACCACCACTTCTTCCACCTGCATTGTTGTTAACAGGCGTTGAGTTTGAATTATTATTGTTATTAGTTACGCTACTAGATCTTATTTTATTTCCTGAATTGTTATTATTGTTAAAATAACGTGCAGGTCGATCCCAGCTGTTAGCGTAATTGGTATTTGTGTTATTCGTTACGACTCTATTTAAAAGCGCACCAAAATTATTATTTACGTTAGCATTACCTGTGTAACGAGTATTGCCATTTACTGTGTTATAGCTATTGTTATATCCTCTGAATGATGCTGGATTGCGGTATGCTGCTAATCCTGGAGCGCTATTACGAACAGCAGCTGGATTTTGGTAATGCATGTTTCTGCCAGGGAAACCTCCAATATAACCTCCTCCATAATAACCTGCATATGGGTTCCAATAGCCAGCATAATAAGGGTTCCAGCCAAATCCGCCGTATCCATAACCAAGACCAGCGTAGCCGAATCCACCGAATCCGCCATATCCAAAACCAAAGTCATTGAATCCCCATCCTAAGCTATAATAAGAACTCATATAAGGTGCATAACCACCCCAGCCAAATCCCATTGAAACACCAAATGGATTGTACCAAGATGATCCGTAAATACCACTATACCAACTATTCCATCCTCCATAAGAAGGGTAGTATGCATAATTGTATCTAGGGTCGTTCCAATAACCAAAATCATCAATGGCATCCCAACGGTATCTATTCGCTACTTTTAATCTTAAATATCGATCGTCGGGATAAGTTTGATAGTCCTGGTATTCAGCTTGATCTTCATTGTCAACTTGACTTTGATTGTTATTATAATTACTCGCTGATGTGTTATTCTGGGCTACCTTATTATTAGGGATAGAATATAAATCGTCACTTGCTGCTACGGTAGTTTGTTGCAAACTTGTACAACTTGTACCAATACAACTAATCGTTACCAAGCTCAAAGCAATTAGCCTAAGCGGAAAGGAGGTTATACTTGTGTTCATGTTGATGTAGTTTAGGTTTTTATATGCCCTTAATTTAGCATACATTTGCTGATTCAAAGCTACGAAAAATTAGGATATAGGGCTTTTTTCGTAGTTTGTTTTCAGCACTAAAATTGTTAAGATTTATAAAAAATGGCAAAAGAACTTACAACAAGAGCAGACGACTATTCTCAGTGGTACAACGACCTTATTTTAAAAGGCGAATTAGCAGATTATAGCGCAGTAAGAGGATGCATGGTTATTAAACCATACGGTTATGCATTATGGGAAAATATGCAGGCAGCATTAGATAAAATGTTTAAAGATACAGGGCATCAGAATGCATACTTTCCTTTGTTTGTTCCGAAATCTTTGTTTGAAGCGGAAGAAAAAAATGCAGAGGGATTCGCTAAAGAGTGCGCCATTGTTACACATTACAGATTAAAAACAGATCCAGATCATAAAGGAAAATTAATGGTGGATCCTGAAGCTAAGTTGGAAGAAGAATTAATTGTTCGTCCAACGAGTGAAGCCATTATCTGGAATACGTATAAAACATGGATCCAGTCTTATCGTGATTTACCAATTTTAGTAAATCAATGGGCGAATGTGGTAAGATGGGAAATGAGAACAAGATTGTTCTTAAGAACAGCTGAATTTTTATGGCAGGAAGGACATACAGCACATGCAACTAAGGAAGAAGCTATTGCAGAAGCAGAACAAATGTTAAATGTGTATGCCGACTTCGCAGAAAATTGGATGGCAGTTCCTGTAATTAAAGGAGTGAAATCGGCGAACGAAAGATTCGCAGGGGCGGAAGATACTTATTGCATTGAAGCATTAATGCAAGATGGAAAAGCTTTACAAGCAGGGACTTCACACTTTTTAGGTCAAAATTTTGCGAAAGCGTTTGATGTAAAATTCAGTGATAAGAATAATAAGTTGGATTATGTTTGGGCTACAAGTTGGGGGGTAAGTACACGTTTAATTGGGGGCTTGGTGATGACACATAGTGACGATCAGGGTTTGGTATTACCTCCAAGAATTGCTCCTATTCAAGTTGTGATCGTTCCAATTTTTAAAGGCGAGGATCAAAAAGCATTGTTGGATGAAAAAGTGCATGCGTTGGTGGCTTCATTTAAAGCAGCAGGTATTCGAGTTAAATATGACGACTCAGACAATCAAAGACCAGGTTGGAAATTTGCAGAATATGAATTGAAAGGAGTACCTGTAAGAATTGCAGTGGGGCCTAGAGATTTGGAAAATAACCAAGTGGAAATTGCACGTCGTGATACCAAAGAGAAATCGAGTGTAAGCATGGATGGCTTAACGGAAACAGTAAGTAATTTGTTATCAGAGATACAATCAAATTTATTGAATCGCGCTACACAATACAGAAACGAGCACATTACTAAGGCAGATACATGGGATGAGTTTGTACATATTTTAGATACTAAAGCAGGATTTGTTGCTGCACATTGGGATGGCACACCTGAAACCGAAGAAAAAATTAAAGAATTAACCAAGGCAACGATTCGTTGTATTCCTTTGGATAATGTTTTAGAAGCAGGTAAATGTATTTTAACTGGTAATCCTTCTACTCAACGTGTTTTATTCGCAAGAGCATACTAAGATTCAGGTTAGATGAAAAAACAAGGACCTATTCCTGATGCACTCGTACCTTTTTTAGAGGGCAAGGTTTTGTTAATGGATAAGCCATTAACATGGACTTCATTTAAGATGATTCGTCGTGTGCGTGGGCTAACCTTTGTTCAAAAAGTGGGACATGCTGGCACATTAGATCCTTTAGCTACAGGTCTTTTAATTATTTGCACTGGGAAATCCACCAAGCAAATTAATGACTATATGGGTATGGGTAAAGAGTATACAGGCACCCTTGTATTAGGTGCAACTACTGCAACCTATGATTTAGAATCGGAGCCTGAAAATTTCAAGTCAATAGATCATTTAAGCGTTGAACAAATTCAAGCTACTACGCAACAATTTATGGGCGAAATATGGCAATTGCCGCCACAACATTCTGCCATAAAAAAAGACGGAGTGCGTTTGTATGAAACAGCCCGTCAGGGAATTGAAGTAAAAGTAGACCCCAGAAAAGTTACCATTGATAATTTTGAAATCACTAAAATTGATCTCCCAAATATTGAATTTAAAGTCAATTGTTCTACTGGAACTTATATCAGAAGCTTAGTGAATGATTTTGGTGCCGCTTTGGGAGTAGGTGCTTATATGAGTGCATTAAGACGCACTAAAATTGGCGAGTTTGATGTTGCCAATGCTATCAAATGGGAAGATCTCCGTGATGAAGTAGATGCTTTGTTAGAAGGGTAAGCCGATACCAAATTGCCATGCATAATTATTTACCCTAGTGCCATTGGGTTTTACTTCGGTCCATTTCATGTGTTGTAAGTCCAACCAGCCATTGTTGTAATCACGAGTAGGGTCTTTCATTTTTACAGCATAATCAATTCGAATTAAGAAATAGTTAAAGTCAATTCTTAATCCAGTTCCAACGCCAATGGCAAGGTCTTTGTATAATCTATCTAATTTAAAACCAGCATTTGGATCTAATTTGGTATCTCTTGTATTCCAAATATTACCTATATCGGAATACAATGCGGAAGCAATTTTATAAGAGCCTAATTGTAAAATATTAAAACGATATTCAAAGTTGGTCTCTAATTGCAAATCTCCAAATCGGTCAAAGTTTTGACTTTTACTACTGGTGTCGTAAAAACGAGAACTTCCTAAACCAAGTTGTCTGAGCCCCCATGCACGCATGCTGTAAGGTCCTCCTGCTGTAAATTGTTTAAAGAAGGGAAGCTGTCCACCTAATGTTGCATTGTTGCTATAATTGTTACCCCATCCGCTCATAAAACGCCAAGCCAATTCACTATAATCGTATTTAATGAGTTTGCGAACTTCGAATTCGGCTTTGATATAACGGTAAAGATGATTTTGTGCAGTTGTTGAAAGGCCTAATAGTCCGCCTGCTTCTTCCACTCCGAATCGTAAATAATTATGCTGATTTGAATGTTGCAAGGAAGGACCAGTATGTACAAAGCTGATGGTTTGACTTACTACATTGCCATCGTTAAAGGAAGATCTCAAAAATGGATTTAATATTAATAGGCTATCCAATTTCGCGAATTTTTGCAATTGATACAACTCTATGTTAATAGGTTTATAAGTCAAAGTATTTTCAGCACCATTTATAATTTTCTTCCATTCATATCCCCAATTAGTCGTAAAAGATTTTAATTGATAATAATTTAAACGATCAATATAGGAGCCGTTTAATGAAAAAGTAGTTTTCGAGTTGGTATTATAGGTTTTTGCAACTGATTTGAAAGGAACAATTAATTTAGGAAAACTATAAGTATGTCCAATGTTAAATAACAGAGTTTGTGTTAGATGTTCATTGTTTAAATCCAATTCAACGCCTGTTCTAAAATTGGAAATAGATTGAATTGATTTTTTCTGAACATTACGATCACGGTATGTGAAACTAGTGGAAAGGCCTAACAGATTACCACCTCCAATTTGAGCTGTATTTCTGCTTCCTTCCAAGTCGGCACTAAAACTTCTTCTTAATGCAGGCACTAAAAAATAATGTAAATACACACTATCATTGCGCAAGCTAGTTCTTGCATCTATTTGTTGCCAAGCACCAAGCGCACTAAGGTTATTAAGGGTTTGATAAAATAGACGCTCGTTAAATAAACTACCACCATGAATCATGGATTGCTCCTCAAACAAATTGGTTTTAAATTTATATCGATTGAACTGATGTGAGATATCGTTTAATATTTGTTCGTGTAAAAGTCCTTTTTTTAATAAGGTATCCGGATTGTCAGATAAGCTAAGGTCTGAGTAAAATATTTGCTGGCCAACGGGGTAGGCTTTTGTAATTGTATTATTTGTATTTCTTAATTGAAAACTAATTTTCCAACTTGGGTTGCCTTGTTCTTTGACACTTGCTTTTTGCACCTGATTGATTTGAGCAAGCGGATCCAAGCTTAATGTCATCAAAGATTGATTGATCGTATCAACTTCGGCAAAGATTTTTTCTTTAGTAAAATAATAATATCCATTGGATCTAAACAAAGCAACTAATCGGTCAAGTTCATTGTTGATAGATTCGTTGGAAAAAGGTTGCCCTTTTTTTACATAAGCAAATTCACTATTGGCTAGTGCTAAAGATTGTAATTGCTTATCCGCTAATTGATACGTAACCGTATCGATGATTGTTTTTTTGTTTAATTGAACTGTCATGTCTAAGTGCACACGCCATTCTTTGCCCACTGTATCAATTTTGTAAGTAGCTAGTATATTAGGAAGATGATAACCTCTAGTTGCTAAATATGTTTGCATGTAATGAATACTTCGGTCCATGCGCTCTGGGTGAAATGCAACAGGTTGAACAAGGGTGTTAAAAATACCAAATTGTCTTACATGTTTTGCTTTTAAGCTATCGTCCCAATAATTCTCTAAATTATTCGATAAGTCTTGTAAGACTTTCTTGGATTCAGGATCTTTGATCGTAATTTTGTTGCTATACACAAATGCTTTTTCCTTTGGATAATCATGTACAATTGCCTTTTTGAAATCTGTACAAGCATTTACCAAAAATAAAAGCCCAAGTAATGAGAATCTTGAGAAGAAACTAATATTTTTAAGCTTCTGTAATAACATGAAAATGATGAATAAGAATGAGCTCAAATATATTCAATCTTTTGCCCATAAAAAACATTGGGCACAAGAATCTGTATTTATCATTGAAGGGCCCAAAATGCTGGAGGAGGCTTTAAAGGCAAATTGCAGTATTCAAAAAATTTACGCAACAAAAGAATGGCAGGGAAAACTGGGAAATAGCGGAGGTGATATTGAAGAAATAGATGATATAATGCTTTCCAGGTTAAGTCATCTGCAAACCCCCAATCAAGTAATTGCGTTGGTGCAAAAAAGGGCACCAGTTGCCAAGATCGACTATAAAAGTCAGTTAACCTTGGTACTAGATGGTATCCAAGATCCAGGGAATTTAGGTACTATCATGCGCACAGCCGATTGGTTTGGCATTGAAGATATTTTAGTAACCGAGGATACTGCTAGTGTATACAATCCAAAAGTGATACAAAGTACCATGGGAAGTTGTTTTAGGGTACAGGTGCAGGTTGCTGATATTGAATCAATGCTTATCCATCAAAAATTACCAGTAATTGGCACACTACTAACAGGAGCGTCTATATATGAACAAAAATTACCCGCTGCTGGGTTTTTAATAATAGGGAATGAATCTAAGGGAATCAGACCTGCATTAAAATCACTCATTACGCATCCTGTTGCAATTCCCAAATTTGGTGGAGCGGAATCTTTGAATGCTGCTGTGGCTACAGGGATTGTATTGTCACATTGGAAAATGCAATAAAGTTTAATCAAACTTAATGGCTTTTGCCGGCGAAATTTTATTAATCCAAAGTGTAGGAATTACAAAAGAAAGATAGCTAATACACGCTGTGCCCAATAGCACCCAAATAATTTGTAATGCATCCATTTGAATAGGCAGGGTTTTAATAAAATAGGCAGCTTCGTCTAATTGAATCCAACCAAAATGGGCTTGTAATAAGGAAAGTCCTATACCTATTGCAGCACCAATTCCAATTCCTATCCAACAAATAAAACTAGCTTGGTATAAAAACACTTGTCTTATGAATCCGTGCGTTGCACCCATTGCGGTAAGGGTTCCAATCATATTCACTCTTTCTAGCATTAAAATAAATAGGCAAGTAAGTAAATTGACAATGGCAATAATAAGGAGAATCGTGATGGTCACATTGCGGTTAACTGTTTGTACGCCAATCCAATCAAAAATTTGTGGGTAGTAATCTTTTATACTTGTGGCTACTAAATTATCCGGTAATTTTTTCTGAATCGCATCGGTTGCTAAATCAATATTTGCATCTTTTTTTAATTCAATACTATATCCGTCAATGCCATTGGTGTTTACATATAACTGTTGCAACATTTTAAGATCTACTAATACAAATTGACGATCATATTCTTCAATACCAGAGTGGTAAAGTCCCACTACTTTCATTTTTCTTTGTTGTACTGCGCCATTGTTCAAAAAATACAATCTAATAGTACTATCTAGTGGAATATTTAATTTGGCAGCTAGGGCATCCGAAATCACAATTGAATTTCGGTTACTATCTGTATTGCTCTCCAAGGTTTTTCCCTTGATTAAAAATGGTATTTTACTATTGGCAGGTTGTCCTTTGGCAATAACACCTTCAATATCTTGTCGATAGGATAATACGGTAGATTGATTGGAAAAAGGGGTGATACTTTCCACAGCAGGAAGGGTGAACTGCCTTGTATGAATTGGCTTTGCAATAGGTGCGCCACTTACACTTGCTACTCTAATATGCCCCCAAAATTGATATACTTTACGCGCAATGCTATCCTGGAATCCATTAACGATAGACAATGTCAAAATAATAGCGGCAACGCTGATGGCGGTTGCGGCAATAGAAAGCCTTACAATAAAGCGGGTATAGCTTTTTTGTTTTTGAAAGCTCATTTTCTTGGCAATATCAAAGGCAGTTGACAAAGTATAAATTTTCATCAAATCTAGTTTTTTCTCGGTAAATATTTAGATTAATAAACTAGTTTCGTTCTGAATAAATTGAATCTTGTATGTATTTCAGGAAATGGTGTTTTTTGCTTTTATGTACATTGGTTTCGGTGAAAAGCTTTGCGCAAACAAATCCCGACAAAATATATGGCAGGGATATACATACAGTGTTACTTCATCCTGTTGGCAAGCCCTTAGCCATTCCAGCCATTCATTTGTATTCGGGTGAAGTTTTGCAATTAAGTTTTGATGATTTCAATGCACAGTATCAAGACTATTACTATAGCATCGAACTATTAGATACTGCTTGGCAGTCAGTAGGCATGAATGATTTTGATTATGTTAAAGGGTTTAATGAAAATAGGATTACCCAGTTTGCAGTTTTATCAATCGCTACACAAAAGTATTTTCATTATCAATTAAATTTCCCGAATAACAATTGCAGCCCCAAACTTTCTGGAAATTATATGCTTAAAGTATATAAAAATGGAAATAAAGAGGCGCCAATTTTAACCCGTCGTTTTTATGTAGTAGATGAATTAGTAAATGTTTTAGCATCAGTTCATGAACCTTTTGATGGAACCATTTCTAGAACACATCAAAAGATAAAGGTAAGTGTGGATGTAAAATCAATTCCATCATTTCAGTCTGATTTGCTAAAGCTTAAAGTGATTCAAAATTTCAGGTACAATGATGCCCAAACGGCTACTGCGCCTAATTTTATGCGAAGTACTGCATTAGAGTTTAATGACGAATCTGAATTGGTTTTTCCTGGTGGTAAGGAAGCAAGATGGCTGGATTTACAAAGCTTGAGACTTAAATCGGATCGAGTTGCAGATATTGACAATAAAGATTTTTTGACAAAAGTTATTGTAAAACCTGATGTATCCAGAAGTAATTTATTGTACTCCAATTTCAATGATTTAAATGGAGGTTATTTGGTTATAAACACCGAGTCCTTACAAAGTGAAATTCAAAATGACTACGCTCAAGTTGTTTTTACGTATATACCCAAAGACCATATTCCATTTTTAGATCAACGATTGTATTTGTCTGGGATGCTCACGAACAACGAATTAAATGAGGCATCCGAAATGCGATTCGATACAAAGTTGGGTGTGTATCAAAAAACCTTATTATTAAAACAGGGGTATTATAGCTATAATTATATTTTAAGAGACCGCAACGAACCCAACCCTATGAATGATTATGCCGATACAGAAGGGGATCACTGGGAAACCGAGAATAATTATACAGTTTTGGTTTATTATCGTACGCCAGGTTCCACATACGACCAAATAATTGGCTTTGCGAGTGTTAATTCCAAGACGAATTAGTTGAAAAAATGGGGTTGAATGGGCTTTTTTAATCCCCTCATTTGTCCTACATTTGCAGCGGCAGGTCTTACACGACCAGCTCCTGCAGAACCTCCCCAGGACAGGAATGTAGCAAGGATAAGCGGTTGAGCGGTGCGATGTGAGTAGCCTGCCACTTTTTTATATTTATATAGTAAAGTGGCATTTTCATTAATAGCATGTAATAACTGTACTTTTCAACTATAAACTTTACCCAAATGAAATTTTTTATCGACACAGGCAATCTTGCTCAAATTAAAGAAGGCAATGATTTAGGTATCTTAGATGGTGTAACAACAAACCCTTCTTTAATGGCCCAAGTAGGTGTTAAAGGAGAGGAAGCAATTGCTGCACACTATAAAGCGATCTGTGAGTTAGTAGACGGTGATATTAGTGCCGAAGTATTATCTACTGACTTTGCTACCATGGTAGAAGAAGGTAAAAAATTAGCAGCAATTCACCCAAATATTGTGGTGAAAGTGCCCATGATTAAGGATGGTATCAAGGCCATTAAATGGTTTACGGATAATGGTATTCGTACCAACTGTACATTGGTGTTTTCTGCAGGTCAAGCTATTTTAGCGGCTAAAGCAGGTGCTACTTATGTATCTCCTTTTATTGGTCGTATTGACGATAGCTCTTGGGATGGTATGGAATTGATTAGTCAAATTCGCCACATTTATGATGTTCAAGGTTTCCAAACACAAATTTTAGCAGCTTCTATTCGTAATGCTTTGCATATTGTAAAAGCTGCTGAAGCAGGCGCTGATGTTTGTACCTGTCCTTTGGATTCTATCTTAGGATTGTTAAAACATCCTTTAACCGATATTGGATTGGCGAAGTTCTTGGAAGACGCAAAGAAGATGTAATTAACATCCAATGAATATTATTTGAAAGCCTCGACATGTTCGAGGCTTTTTTTATTGCAAATTGTAAAAAGATATTCACGAAGCATCAAGATGATTCATTACTTTCTTTTTTATAATTCTTTTGATTGAAAAGTTGGAATTTGTATTTCAACTGAACAAAATTTAAAAAACATTATTGATGTTTGAGCGCTTCGCGCTTAGAAAGATTTGAAAGTTGAGGATGTGTTTTTACAAATTTCACCACCCATTTCGGATCCGTGTTTGCATAGCTACGTAAGGCCCATCCAATGGCTTTTCGAATAAAAAAATCTTCTTCTAAAATACAATGCTCAATATAATCAGTTAGTAAGGCAGTATTGGTTTTGTCGCGATAAGTGAGTTGGAATAGTATACTCATGCGTTGTAACCATTTATTATTCGAACGATTCCATTTAAGCGTATATGCGTAAATGTATTCAGGAAATCGTAAAAAGAATTTACTTATTACATGCGTGTTGGTGCTGTCTACGGACTCCCACCAGCTATAGTTTGTAATCATCCATTCAATGAGGGGTAATGTTTTTTGACTCCATAATTTTTTATGATACCCTAGTAGTTCAATCGAAAAATAGTGCAATTCTCTTTGTGGTTCATTGAAGCATGCTTTTATAAGTATACTTAATTCATTGTGGTCTTTTATAGGATGCGCTTTGTAAAAATCCTTACTTAATTTTCTTCTTAGGGGTGTTTTAATTCCGTAAAATTCAAATTGGTTCAATAAATAAGCTTTGGCACCTTTGGCAATTGTTGTATTGCCATTGGCTGCAAATATTTTTTTGATTTCTTGTAAGTAAGGATGTGCCATATTAAATGCCAACTACTCTTTTATTAAACGCACTATTACGTGCGGCTTCTAGTATACGTATGGTGTTGGTCGCTTCTTTGGCAGTGGTTGGAAGGGGGCCATTGTTTAAAATAGCATCCGCCATTTTTTCATAAAATATTCCGTAATTACCAGTATTACTTGGCACGACGCGGTTAGTGATTAAACCGTTATGGTCGGTATACAATGTGCCATAATCTGATGCTGCTTCCTCACCCCAATGTGGAGCATTTGGTTTTTTCCCTGCAATGAGTTCTGCTTCTTGAATATCAGATCTGTTTTTAATGAAACTACCTTTGGTGCCATATACTTTATAGCCTGGTAATTGCGTCATAAATACCATCCCACTAGTTAATGTAATGCGATGACTTGGATAATATAAAATCATTGTAAAATAATCATCTACTAAGGATACTTTTCTTGTAATTCGGATATCTGCAAATACGGCTAATGGCATACCAGATAGTAACAGCGCTTGATCTACTAAGTGTGGACCTAAGTCATACAACAAGCCTGCTCCAGGCGTTACAGCTTCCTTGTGTGCTTTTGGGCTTAATGTAGTACGGTATCTTTCAAAGGATATTTGTACATCTAAAAAATCTCCAATTTCACCTTCGCTTATTAATTTTTGAAGCGTTAAAAAATCGGCATCATATCTTCTGTTTTGATACACTGCTAATTTTAATCCTTTCTTTTGTGCAAGTTCATCTAACTCAATTGCTTCTGTTGATGTATTGGTAAACGCTTTTTCACATACCACATGTTTGCCCGCTAATAATGCACTTTTAACATAGGCATAATGGGTATCATTAGGGCTATTTACAACTACTAAATCAATAATTGGGTCGGCTAATAATTCCTCATAACTATCATATGATTTAGAGCCAGGGTAGGCAGCTTGGATATTTTTTGTGGAGCGTTCCCAACTTCCTACTAAATTAAAATGAGGATTGGTTGCAATAAAGGGCGCATGGAAAACTTTTCCGCTCATGCCAAAGGAAACAAGTGCTGTATTTATCATGCTTTAAAGATAAAAAATATAAGGTGTTTTATAAAACAAAAATCCCCCTGATTACTCAGAGGGATTATACGTAAAGGTCTTGCGACGCTGTTGTGTAATTTAAAACTATCCTGCAACTTGCTTTCTGATAATATTTAATGCACCACCTGCTTTAAACCACTCAATTTGTTGTTGGTTATAAGTATGGTTTGCTTTAATGGTATCGGTGCTTCCGTCTTTATGTGTTAACACTAAAGTTAATGGCGTGCCTGGTGCGAATGTTGTTAAGCCCGTTACATCAATGCTATCGTCTTCTTGAATTTTATCATAGTCTGCTTTGTCTGCAAAAGTCAAAGCCAACATACCTTGTTTTTTCAAGTTGGTTTCGTGAATACGCGCAAATGATTTTGTTAATACCACTCTTACACCTAAGTGACGTGGCTCCATTGCAGCGTGCTCACGAGAACTACCTTCTCCGTAGTTTTCATCACCTACCACAATTGTTCCAATTCCTGCAGCTTTGTAAGCTCTTTGTGTATTAGGCACTGTATCGTAGTTGCCATTAATTTGACTCTTAACATTGTCTGTTTTTTCATTAAAGAAGTTAACAGCACCAATTAATAAGTTGTTAGAAATATTATCTAAATGACCACGGAACTTTAACCATGGACCTGCCATAGAAATATGATCCGTTGTACATTTTCCTTTTGCCTTGATCAATAAACGTAAAGATTTTAAATCAGTTCCTTCCCATGCAGTAAATGGATCTAATAATTGTAAACGCTTTGATGTTGGATCTACTGCTACCACTACATTTGAACCATCTTCGGCTGGTGCTTGGAAACCTGCATCTTCAACCGCAAATCCCTTCACTGGTAATTCATCACCAGTAGGAGCGTCTAATTTTACTTGTTCGCCTTTATCGTTTGTTAAAGTATCCGTTAATGGATTGAAAGTTAAATCACCTGCAATTGCCAATGCAGTTACCAATTCTGGGGAACCTACAAATGCAAATGTATTAGGGTTTCCATCAGCACGCTTTGCAAAGTTTCTGTTGAAAGAGTGTACAATGGTATTTTTTTCTTTTTTCTCTGCACCTACACGCTCCCACATTCCAATACAAGGTCCACATGCATTGGCAAATACTTTTGCACCAATTTGGCTGAATACATCTAAGAAACCATCTCTTTCAATGGTATATCTTACTTGCTCAGAACCTGGAGTGATCATGTATTCTGCTTTTGTTGTCAAGCCTTTTTGCGCAACTTGTTTCGCTAAGCTTACAGCACGACTAATATCCTCATAAGAAGAGTTGGTACAACTTCCGATCAAACCCACTTCAATTTTGGTAGGCCATCCGTTCGCTGCTGCTGCTTCTTTCATTTTAGAAATTGGCGTAGCCAAGTCTGGTGTAAATGGTCCGTTTAAATGTGGCTCCAATGTATCTAAATCAATTTCGATTACTTCGTCAAAGTATTTTGAAGGATTTTCATACACTTCAGGATCTGCAGTTAAGTGTTCTGCAATTGTATCCGCTAGTGCAGCAACATCTGCACGACCAGTTGAAGTTAAATAACGGCTCATGCTTGCATCGTAACCAAATGTAGAAGTAGTAGCGCCAATTTCAGCACCCATATTACAAATTGTTCCTTTACCTGTACAGCTCATGCTAGTTGCGCCTTCACCAAAGTATTCTACAATAGCACCTGTACCACCTTTTACAGTTAAGATACCGGCAACTTTTAAAATCACATCCTTAGGAGCAGTCCAGCCACTCAATTTCCCTTTTAATTTAATACCAATCAACTTAGGCCATTTTAATTCCCATGCCAAACCTGCCATTACATCACAAGCATCTGCGCCACCCACACCAATTGCTAACATACCTAAACCACCAGCATTCACTGTGTGAGAATCGGTACCAATCATCATACCACCTGGGAAAGCATAGTTTTCTAAAACCACTTGGTGGATAATACCTGCACCTGGTTTCCAAAAACCTAAACCATATTTATTTGAAACAGAAGCTAAGAAATCATATACTTCTTTACTTTCTGTTGTCGCTACTTGTAAATCTTGTTTTGCTTCTACTTTTGCAGAGATCAAGTGGTCGCAATGCACGGTACTTGGTACGGCAACTTTAGGACGACCTGCTTGCATAAATTGTAATAAGGCCATTTGCGCTGTCGCATCTTGCATCGCTACACGGTCTGGACCAAAATCTACATAAGAACCACCTCGATCGAAGCTTTCTAATTTTTGATCACTATGTAAATGGGAGAATAAAATTTTCTCAGACAAGGTTAATGGGCGGCCCAACATTTTGCGAGCAGCTTCCACTTTCGCTGGCATTTCAGCGTACACTTTTTTGATCATTTCGATATCAAAAGCCATAGTTGTAAATTTTGGTGTTAAAACTGCTGCAAAGGTAAGCCAAAATGCACCTCGACGCTA
>CANGIZ010000037.1 GCA_947454025.1 Bacteroidota bacterium
CCACCAATTACAAACTTACCTGTTGGGTTAATATGGTACTTAATGTCTTTGTTAAATAACTTAGCGTACTTCTTGTACTTCGCTTTTACGCGAGGAATCAAAATTTCAATAATGTCTTTTTTGATTTTCTCTAACATCTTGCCTTCCTTGTCAAAATCATCATGTTGAGTAGAAACAACAATCGCGTCAATTCTTACTGGCTCGTTTTTGTCGTTATACTCTAAGGTTACTTGTGACTTTGCATCTGGACGTAAATATTTAATCGCCTTGTTCTCTCTTCTTAATGCAGCTAATTCAATTAAAATTTTGTGCGCTAAGTCCAAAGCCAAAGGCATATAATCTTCTGTTTCATTGCTTGCATAACCAAACATCATCCCTTGGTCACCAGCACCTTGCTCTTCTTTTTTCTTTCTGTCCACCCCTTGGTTAATATCTGCAGATTGCTCATGAATAGCCGATAAAATACCACAGCTATTTGCCTCAAACATATATTCACTCTTTGTATATCCAATTTTCTTAATTACACCACGTGCAATTTCTTGTACGTCTAAATATGCTTTAGATTTAACCTCACCTGCCAATACTACTTGACCTGTAGTTACTAAAGTTTCACATGCCACTTTTGATTGTGGATCGAATGCTAAAAAGTTGTCAATTAAAGCGTCAGAAATCTGATCCGCTACTTTGTCTGGATGTCCTTCAGAAACACTCTCAGATGTAAATAAATAAGGCATATTCTTTTATTTAGATGATTGTTGTAAAGTGCAAATATATTAATAAATCTTAATGATTATAAATCGGAATAATAAACGTGTAAACGCATTTTAAATTTAGAATGCTTCCCACCGCCTAAACGTACACGACCAATTGCTGGTTGGTTAGCAGTTGTGCTTGTTAAATAATCTGTTCCACCTGATAAATTGTTTGGATAAGGAGGTACATATCTTATAGAATCATTCACCGGCGCCATAATTCTTAAATCAAAAGTGGAATCCTTTCTTGAAATAACACCTTGCATATACCTACTAATGTCAAAATTATAACTTGCTACATTGTCATAGCCCTGAATGGTTTTATAAACCACCCTTCCACCGAATCGAGCAAATTGAGCCGAGTTTACAGTGCCTTGATAATCATTTGGTACATTTCTTATACTGTTACTTGCACTATCATAGGCGCCTAAAAATAAATACCCTGGTGCAGTCCACATTGATTCAAACCCATTTGGATTATCAGTAGGAACTTGTTCAGCAATTAATTCAGCTCTATGAATAAGTTTATTTGCAAAGTTTTTTAACCCTGGTACTTTAATTTTAACGATCGTGCCTGGGCTTGTTTGCACATAAACTAACGAATCTTTCGCAACACCAATATGTTTTGCCAATTCTGATCCAGTTCGATTTCGTTTTATAAAATTAGCATCGCCATTATTGTATAAAGAGAATCTAAAATAATCTACTACTGTATCTCTTGCTCCTGCAACTGAAGAAGCAGTGTTATTCGTAGTATAGTACAATGCCAATTTAGTATTGGTATCAATCATGCTGATTCTAACCAACACATTATTATTACTTGCCGAATTAGCCGTTAAGGCAAAGCCTGGAAAATATTGACGCAAAGTAGTGTCATTTTTATAGGCCGTATTGGTGTCATATACCTTTAAAAATAAATCGGTAAAGGTTTTATTCAATGGAATCCTGATTTGGTTTTTTGCCAACTCAAATCTGTTGATTACAGAGTCTCCTACATGTGTAAAGTCTAATTTATACGTACTCGCCATAGAAGCATCCGTTTGTATATTGTATAACTCAGGATAATTACTTGCTGTAATGGAATCTGCCACTAAAGGTGTTGAAGCACTTATTCTATTTAAATTTAAAGTAACTGGTTTGGTAGAATCCCCGTAAAATCCACGATAAGACAAAATCAAGACTGCAGAATCTACCACTACACTATCCTTTGTTCCTCTTGTAAAATAAGGGAATGAGCTTGGTTTTAATTGGAAATACATACTCGCATTGGTCGCTCCAAAAAGTGGATCACTCGTAAGTGTGCCAACGACATGCTCATCAGTACCATACACTCTTAAAGTATCTGGTCGGTCTGCTGTTTCTGTTTCCACATCTAATACCGTATCTTTTGTATTAAATGAATCCAATGATGGTAATAAACCTAAACCTAGTTCTGTAGTTCCAATTCTTGTACATGCTGAAAAAAGAAAAGTAGCTAATAGAATAACCGAGATGTTTCTCACTATATTATTTGATGTCATGAATTATTTTGTCTTTACTTGCCTGCAAGTTCGTTGTATAAATCTAAATACTCTGTTAAATCGGAATCCCATCCATTGAATGGAACCACTTTTTTGCCTTTTACTTCTGCAAATTCAGATACCAATTTTTTATCTATAATATCTGATCCAAATGTAATGGCATCGGCATAACTAGCACCACCTCTAAACAAAGCAGCGTTGTTTAAATCCTTGAAAGGCTCTAAATCCTTGTCTTTGATGTTTACATTAATGATGGCTTTTGCTAAGAAATCTTTGTCGAATTTTTCCTCAAAAGTGTTCGCACCAATGGTGAATACCACTTTTGAATTTGAGAAAACAGGTTCTTTTTTAAATGCTGTCTTAATATATGCTGGTATTAATCCCGACATCCATCCACTACAATGAATGATGTCTGGAGGCCAACCAAATTTTTTCACCGTCTCTAGTGCACCGCGACAAAAAAATACAGTTCTTAATGCGTTATCGTCAAACCAAGTTTCATTTTCATCATGGAAAATTTGCTTGCGTTTAAAAAAGTCTTCATTTTCTAAAAAGTAAACTTGTAATCGTGCATTTGGTAAGGATGCTACCTTAATTTGTAATGGATAATCATCACTGTCCACTTGAACATTGATTCCAGAAAGACGAACTACTTCATGAAGACGATGTCTTCTTTCATTAATTACACCAAATCTTGGCATAATACAACGAACTTCTAGTCCACTATCGTTGCTTTTTATAGCCAACTTATTAATTACTTCAGCAAACTCTGTCAACTCTAAATAAGGGGACATTTCGGTTGCGATGTATAATATTCGTTTTTTTTCAGACATTCCTTTTGGGTTTAGCTCAAAACCAACTATGAGTCTGCAAAGCTACGAAATTGTACGCACTTTAAGAAACCCCTGAAAATGGTTAATAAATAGCCCCTTAAAGCAAGTTTTATAGGCCGAAGGTCGTAAATTGCAAGTCATTAGCAAAAACTAACGATAATGAGTAAATTCCTCAAAATAGCCTTCTTCTTTTTTATTGGCATTTTGCTAATTTGGTGGAGTTTACATCAAATTCCCCCTCAGGAATGGGACAAATTCACCACATCCCTTAAGAGTACAAAGTACTGGATTGTTCTACCTGTGTTTATTATATTAGGATTTTCTCATTTTTTACGTGCCCTAAGATGGAGACTCATAATGGAGCCACTTGGCTACAAGCCATCTATCATGAATACTTTTTTTGCGGTACTCATTGGTTATTTGGCCAATTTAGCTGTGCCTCGTTTAGGAGAAGTATTAAAGTGCACCCTATTGTCAAAATATGAAAAAGTACCTGCCGAGAAAATTGTGGGTACCATTGTAGCAGAACGTGCATTTGATGTTTTAAGCCTTGGAATTGTATTCATACTTGCACTAACCCTTCAGTTTAATGTAATTGAATCAGGTTGGCACCAATTACAAGCACAGGCTGCTCAAAATCCAGCAAAAACGAATCATCACTATTTTCTATACGCAGTTGTTGGCGCTGCTGTGATTGCAGCCATTTTATTGTTTGTATTTAAAAAGAAATTACAAAAAACCATTGCGGGAATTAAGCAAATTTTATTCGGCATTTGGGAAGGCGTTATCAGTGCCACTAAATTAAAAAAACACAACCTGTTCTTTTTATATTCTTTCGGCATTTGGTTTATGTATTTATTAGCAACTTACATTGGTTTAATGGGCACCGAAGGCACAGCCAGCTCATTTGCTACTGCAATTAGTTGTTTGGCATACGCAAGCATTGGTATGATTGTAACCCCAGGCGGTATTGGCGCTTATGCCTACTTAATGGCTAAGGTATTAGAATTGAATGGCGTAGAATATACTTTAGGTTTGGCCAACGGAACGGTACAATGGTTTGCACAATTTTTAATCATTATTGTAATGGGTGGATTAAGTTTAATACTACTTCCACTCTTTAATAAACAAGATAAATAATATGCGTTTTGTTGAAGGCATCGAAAAAAAGATTTTGACCATTGATCAAGCCAAAGCAATGATCAGCGCTTGGAAGGTAACTGGCAAAACGGTTGCTTTCACCAATGGTTGTTTTGATATTTTACACCCTGGTCATTTGTTTTCAATAGGTCAAGCCGCAAAGGAAGCAGATTATTTAATTGTAGGATTAAATAGTGACGCAAGTGTGAAACGATTAAAAGGGCCTGAACGTCCTATAAATAATACAGAAAGCCGAGCATTGGTGATTGCAAATTTAGTATTGGCAGATGCTGTTGTTGTGTTTGAAGAAGATACCCCTTATGAATTAATTACCACCCTATTACCTGATGTATTGGTTAAGGGAGGAGACTACACAATTGATACTATTGTTGGCGCTAAGGAAGTAATTGCAAATGGAGGGAAAGTAATCATCAACCCAATCGTTGATGGATTTTCCACCACAAATATTATTGAGAAAATAAAAAAATAAAGATGGAATTTTTACAAAAATTAAAGCTGCAAAAGGAAAACGAAGGTACTTCAACAGGAACTGCCATCGTGGAGAGCAAAGGTGAATTGATCTTAAGTTTATCGCCAGTTGACAATAATTTGATTGGTGCGGTTAGTACCACTGACCATAAAGCATATGAGCAAGTGATTGCTACTGCGCAAGCTGCATTTGTTGAGTGGAGAAAATGGCCAGCTCCTAAACGAGGCGAAGTAGTAAGACAATTAGGAGAAGCATTGAGAGCTGAAAAACACGCGCTTGGTCAACTCGTAAGCTATGAGATGGGAAAAAGTTTACAAGAAGGTTTAGGGGAAGTACAAGAAATGATTGACATCTGTGATTTTGCAGTTGGTCTATCTCGTCAATTATATGGATTAACCATGCATAGTGAAAGACCTTCGCATAGAATGTATGAACAATGGCACCCAATGGGCATTGTAGGTATCATTTCAGCATTTAATTTCCCTGTTGCTGTTTGGAGCTGGAACGCAGCTTTAGCATGGGTTTGCGGCAATGTTACAGTTTGGAAACCAAGTGAAAAAACACCTTTATGTGGTAACGCGGTACAAAACATAGTTGCAAAAGTGTTTGCTGCTAATAATGTACCTGAAGGTGTAAATAATTTAATTCAGGGAGGTCGCAATGTTGGCGAATGGATGAGTAATGATACCCGCATTCCATTAGTTTCAGCAACAGGATCTACTAGAATGGGTAAAGAATTAAACAAAGCAGTAGCAGGTCGTCTTGGTAAAACCATTTTAGAATTAGGAGGCAATAACGCGATTATAATTACTGAAAATGCCGACTTAGATATGTCTTTAATTGGCGCTGTATTTGGAGCAGTGGGAACAGCAGGACAAAGATGTACCAGTACAAGACGTTTAATTATTCATGAAAAAGTATACGATAGTTTTGTAGCCAAATTAACCAAGGCTTATCAACAAATTAAAATCGGAGATCCTTTAGATTCTAAAAATCATATGGGTCCTTTGATTGATAAAGATGCTGTGAAGTTATATTTACAAAGTATTGAAGCATGTAAAAAAGAAGGGGGCATTTTCTTAGTAGAGGGTGGCGTTTTAGAAGGAGCTGGATTTGAAAGTGGTTGTTATGTAAAACCATGTATTGCCGCTGTACAACCTAACTATGCAATTGTTCAACACGAAACCTTCGCTCCTATTTTATATGTTATGAAATATAATACCATCGAAGAAGCAATTGCCATTCAAAACAATGTACCTCAGGGATTATCTTCAGCGATCATGACTTTAAATATGAGAGAGTCTGAATTATTTTTATCAGCGCAAGGAAGTGACTGTGGAATTGCCAATGTAAATATTGGAACTAGTGGTGCGGAAATTGGAGGCGCTTTTGGTGGTGAAAAGGAAACTGGCGGTGGTAGAGAAAGTGGAAGTGATGCATGGAAAGCTTATATGCGTCGTCAAACCAACACTATTAACTGGAGCAACACATTACCATTAGCACAAGGCATTCAATTTGATTTATAATACTATGAAAAAATGGTTAATAATTGGATGGGTTTTATGCATCCAATTTTATTCGTTTGGACAAGCGACCGTATCTAGTCAAAACTGGCATTGGAAGGATTATGTTCAAGATTCAGTACATGGTATTAGTTTACATCTAGCATATCAATATTTAGCAACCCTATCTAATAAACCTGCTCCCATTATTGTTGCTGTTATGGATGGCGGAGTAGACACCAATCAACTTGAATTAAAAAAAATACTTTGGACAAATTGTAAAGAAATTCCCGGCAATGGTATTGACGATGACCACAATGGTTATGTAGATGATATACATGGATGGAATTTTTTGGGTGGAAAAGATGGTAGAAATATTGACAAAGCTGCAGACGAAAAATCTAGAATTTATCACAAATACAAATCCTTATTTGAAAGCATACCAGACGAAAATGAACTTACATCGGATGCTCAAAAAAAACAATTTCAAATCTGGAAAAGAGCAGCAGCCGAAATAGAATTCTCCGATCAAGACGCAGCCAACTTACAGTATATTCAAATGGCTACCAAAGCCATTAAAAAAATGGGAAATACCATTATTAAAGAACTGAATGACTCCAATTTTACGGTACAAACGCTTACACAATTTCAACCCATAGCACGTGTAACATTAGAAGCTAAAATGGCTTACTTAAGAACCTTACCTGTTTTGGGGATCGATCCTGAAACAACTTATGCCGAAGTAATTAGCGACCTAGATGAATATATTGAAGGCAAAGAAAAATCAGCAAAAGCAAAATTTGAAGCACCAGCAGATATTAGGTCCGCTATCATAAAAGATAATTATCAAAACTTATCTGATAAATTTTATGGCAATAATGATATTACAGGTCCTAATGCAAAACATGGTACTCATGTTGCAGGACTAGTCGCAAGCATTCCAGATAGCAACTGGCATGTAAATAATTTATACCCTCCAATTCAAATTATGACAGTCCGCGTTGTTCCCGACGGTGACGAATATGACAAGGATATTGCTTTGGGTATTAGGTATGCTGTTGACAATGGTGCCAAAATAATTAATATGAGTTTTGGGAAATCATTTTCACCCGAACAGCCTTGGGTGGACAGTGCCATTCGATATGCTGCTAAAAAAGATGTGCTCATTGTGCATTCAGCGGGAAATGAATCTTATAATTTAGATGACAAAGAAGTATACCCAAATCCATATTCTAGTTATTTAAATGACACGGCCAACAATATACTTACTGTTGCTGCAAGTAGCGACTTGTTTATTAATGGAACGCTTTTAACCGACTTTAGTAATTTTGGTCCGAAAGTCGTTGACGTCCTTTCACCAGGCAATAAAATATATTCAACATTACCTGGTGCTAATAATCACGGATATTTACAAGGCACAAGTATGGCTGCGCCAATAGTAAGCCATATCGCAGCTATGATTCGTTCTTACTTCCCATCGCTAACTGCAGTTGAAGTAAAAAGAATTATTATGCAAGGTGTTTGGAAACCAACTGATGGAAACACTACCTATCCTATTTCTCAAAAAGAAGAACCAAAAACTTTAGATCAAATTGCATCATCAGGTGGAATTGTAAATGCTGCAAAAGCAATTCAATTTGCAAGTACCTTCACCCAAAATAGAAATAAGAAAATGAAATCAAAATCAATTTCTTCTAATTAAAATATTAATCATTCATTATTAACCCCATAACATGCCCAGACCTAGCGCGACCGAGTACGGTAGTTTTCATCAAACTTATATCAACTACACAAGTGGTAAAGATTATCCCATTTTAGTACAACAATACAACGAACGTATTATTGAATCATGGACTGCTATCCCCGTTGAAAAAATTAATTATGCTTATGGCCCAGACAAGTGGACAATCAAACAAATGTTACAGCATGTAATTGATACCGAAAGAATTTTTGCTTACCGTGCATTGGCCATCTCAAGAAAAGAACCAGCTGCATTATTAGGTTTTGATGAAAATGAATACGCAAAAAATGCAACCGCAGCCAACCGAAATTGGAAAGACATGTTGATTGAATGGAGAGTTGTAAGACAGTCCACCAATCTCCTTTTCGCTTCTTTTACCGAAGAACAAATGAAGTTAATGGGTACAGCAAGTGGGCTTCCATTAAGTGTAAACGCAATCGGCTTTATCATTTTTGGACATGCATTGCACCATTTACATATACTAAAAGAAAGATACGAGATATAATTATGTTGAAATAAAACATATTCTTTTCAAAAACGAGTATTGCCAAAGGCAAAAAAATACCCCTAAATTTTCATTAGGGGTATTTTTTTTGAATTCGAGTTTTTTGAATTCTTATTCAGACGAAGTCTGATTTAATAATTATTTGCTAGCATATAAGTGGATAGCTAATTGAACATCCGTATCTACCATACCAACACCGTAGCTAACACCAAATACAGTTCTGTCTAATGGGAAGAAAGCTTCAGCAAAGAAACCTTTAGTTGCATCTGTGCTTCTTACATATGCAGTAAAAGTGATAGGTGCTTTAACACCATGTAAAGATAAATCACCAGTTACAGTAGCTCTATCTCCTTTTGTATAAGTAACATTAGTGATTGTGAAAGTTGCTTCACCAAATTTTGCAATGTCTAAAAAATCAGCAGAAGACAAATGTCCTTGTAATTTTTCACCGGCTGCATCAGTTACTTTTAAACCAGCAACATTTACTACGAAGCTACCGCCTACTAATTTACCACCATCCACTTTCACTGAACCAGATTTAACTGGGAAATAGCCAGTGTGGAAATCACTTGTTTTAGAACCAGTGAATTCTACTTTACTTTTAGCAGCATCTACTGTAAAAGTAGTTACGTCTTTTTTAGCTGTTTTTGGAGCGAAAGAGAACAATGCGATTGATGCAAGCACCAATGAAGAGAACATGATTTTTTTCATATTGTGTTGTTTTGTTAGTTGAATGAATAAATATCCTATAAATATACTAGACTACAAAGTTACGAATCAATGTTTAAACAACAAAATATTTTTTTATCCTTTATTTTAGGCAATTTTAAGGCTGATTTTATGCGGTTTATCTAGTATCTTCGCCAAAATTTTATTTGTATGAATTTGCACGAATACCAAGCTAAAGAGCTTTTAAAAAAGTACAATGTTCCTGTTCAAGAAGGCGTTGCCGTTAAAAATGTGGCCGACGCTGTTGCTGCATATCAAAAAATTGCAACTGAAACCAACAATAAATTTGCGGTAGTTAAAGCGCAAATTCATGCGGGTGGACGTGGTAAAGGTACGATTGTAGGCACCGATCAACGTGGTGTTGCAGTTGGTAAATCGGCAGAGGATATTGAAAAATTTGCTAAAAATATTTTAGGTGGTACTTTGGTAACGATTCAAACTGGAGCAGCTGGTAAAGTAGTAAACCAAATTCTAGTAGCACAAGACGTTTATTATGAAGGTCCAAACCCAACTAAAGAATTATATCTTTCCATATTATTAGATCGTACAAAAGGGATGAATGTTATCATGTACAGTACCGAAGGTGGTATGAACATCGAAGACGTTGCACATGATACCCCTGAAAAAATATTTAAAGAGTGGGTGCACCCAGGTGGTGGCTTACAAGGATTCCAAGCAAGAAAAATTGCTTTTAACTTAGGTTTAAGTGGTGAAGCTTTAAAGAATTGCGTAAAATTCGTAACTAATTTATACAATGCATATGTTGGATTAGACTGTGCAATGTTAGAGATCAACCCATTGTTCAAAACAGCTGATGACAAAATCATTGCAGTGGATTGTAAAATGAATTTAGATGACAACGCTTTAATGCGTCATCCTGATTTATTGGCTATGCGTGATGTAACTGAAGAAGACCCTACCGAAGTGGAAGCTGGTGAGTTTAACTTAAACTTTGTAAAGTTGGATGGTAACGTAGGTTGTATGGTAAACGGTGCTGGTTTAGCAATGGCTACTATGGATATGATTAAGTTAAGTGGTGGTGAGCCAGCAAACTTCTTGGACGTGGGAGGTACTGCCAATGCACAAACTGTTGAAGCAGGATTTAGAATTATCATGAAAGACCCTAATGTGAAAGCAATCTTAATTAACATCTTTGGCGGTATCGTTCGTTGCGATCGTGTTGCTGCTGGTGTAATTGAAGCTTTCAACAAATTAGGCAATATCAATATTCCTATCATTGTTCGTTTACAAGGAACCAATGCGGTGGAAGCTAAAAAATTAATTGATGAAAGTGGATTGAAAGTACAATCTGCTATCTTATTAAGTGAAGCTGCTGACTTAGTGAAGCAAGCAGTAGCGTAGGATACCTCTTCATCAGACGCTTCGCATCTTCTTGATTTTAAAAATGCCTCGTAATTACGAGGCATTTTTGTTTCAACAAATTAATTACCTTTTGAATTATAATATAGCTTAAGAAGTAATTACCCTCACTTCCGTCAATGCACTAAAGGAATATACATGCCCTGTGGCAACTTCTACACATTCAATTCGTATACGACGTTTTTTACCTCTTCTAAAAACACGTCCTTTTAAAGATTCAAATAATGTTCCTTCTGCCAAATGTGCTACAAAAGAATGCCCTTCTTTTTTTACTTCATCATATTTCCGCAAAACCAATAATAGCGCAGTTTCCCCATTAGCCGTAGCAGCTGGATTGAGCAATGTTTTTTGTAAACTTTTTTGAATATCAGTTGGGAAAATCTCCAAACGAATAAACTCGGCCAATAAAGCGCTATAAATATTTTTCCATTCTTTTCCATGTGCTTCTACCCTATTTCTAAATTGCTCAAAGCAAAGTAAATGTGCTAGCTCATGTAAAAGGGTGATCAAAAATTCATATTTATTTAAATTCCCATTCACTGAAATTTTATGATTTGCTCCCAATCCTGCATGTCTATAATCACCCAATACGGATTTACGTGCCTTGGTAACAGTTAAATGTACTTTATATTGATTGATGAGCTGCACAACAGGTTCGAAAGCCCCTTCTGGCAAATAATGTTTTAATGCTGCTAATGGATGTTCAACCTTTGCCATGTATGAAAATCTAGTTTGGCTATTTTTTAATTTGAGTCCATCTAATTTCTAACCAAGTATATATTAAATACAAAGCCATGCTTGAAACCAATGTTGGCATACCTACTGGCGCTTTTTTTTGTGTTGCATATGCCAAAGCTGCACCTGCAAACACTAGCATTTTTAGCAAAGTACCTACCATTACCGATCTTACCATTGCATGCGGATTTGCGGCATCCATTTTTCTTAATCTAAAAAAATTAAAAATGGACATGGTAAACAACATAACATTTACAGCCATAATAAATTTAAACTTAAATAGCGTGGTTGTATCCCAATTTGAATTTGCGAACAATAAAAGGGAATTTACTAAAACGAATAAAATTAAAATGGGAGCTATTTGTTTACGTGCCATATGCTTGATTTTCAGAAAATATTTTTACAAAGATGTATCGGATGATTTCGATTTACGAGTTGAGGTTGAATTGGTTTCTTTAATGATATCTATCAAGGAGATAATAATAAAAACAAACGGCAATATCCAAATAAATAAAGGCATTTGAGTTTTGAAAAAATGTTTACTATCAATGAATTTACCAAGGAACATGAGCAATACCAAAGCTACAGTCCATTGTGATGCTAAACCTGCAAATTTAGACCACTGAAACCCGTTTTGTTCGTTTAGCTTGTCTTTCAAGAAAATTAAATTAATCGGTAGATTGTTTGCTTTCTGGCAACTGCAATGGCAAAGTATCTAACTGTTGCGGATTGCCCTCGGACAATACTTTTTTCAAACCTTCTAAATATTGTTCTTTATAATGAATGGATTGTTCTAAGGAGTCGGTTCGAATCTTTAACAATTGTAAAGTAGACCTACTCTCTTTTGTACCATACCCGGGAATATAATATTTTAAAGGAGTAAACGCAATTAATGCAATGGTTAGTCCTACTAAGAGAATGAAACTAATGCTAAAGCCGATATATACTGATTTACGTGACAATCTAAAGGCAACTACCTCGTCATAGGTATCGTCGTTCATAACCACCAAACGGTAGGTATTACTTGTCCTTTTAAAGGTATTATTGATGTCTAAATTTGCCATTGGTATAAATACAAGTTAAAGATACGATGGGAATGTAATTTTTGACAAAATAATAAGGATTAATTGTATTTTTAAGGGCATTTTGAACCCTTTTATGTACCCTAAGAAAAATCCCGCAAAATACAGTAAAATAGGACTGTTGGCAATCATGATCATTGCCCTACTCCCATTTCATGCATTTGCCCAGGATAGCACTAAAAAACTACTCAACTTAAACCAAAACAAATTGGTTAAAAAAGTAAATAGTGTATTGGATTCTGCACAAAAAAAGATAAAAGGCGGTATTGTAGACAAGGCCAATGAAGTAAAGCAAAAAGCAAACAGTGAATTAAATACTACGGTATCTAAATTTACGCCTGTGGAAGAAGAACGACCTCTTCCCTATGAAAGATTATTAAAAACAAAATACACATTAGGAAGAAGGACTTATCAAAATACGGTTTCTCAATTCAATTATTTATTTAATGCCGAAGAAGAATTAAAAGAAATCCTACAAAAAGCAAGAAGCCAATATCAAGAGGATTATAGTTCTTTGCTTAGTTTTTACGAATATGACCTAGCTACCACTTCAAAAAGCAGTATCGATTCAATCATCTATCGTTGTAATGCCAATATTGTATTACATGATTTAAGAAGCAATTGGGTAGACGACGCCTATCTACTACTTGCAAAAGCATACCTCTTCCATCGAAATTTTGATACTGCTGCAAGTATCTTACAATTCATCAATTATTCTTTTGACGAAAAAGACAATGGAATGGACTTACCCATTGGCAGTAACCTTCGTAAAACCAATGGACAATTTAGTATTGCAACAAAAGAAAACAACCGCGTTTGGGAAAATGTAAATGTACGTAATGAGAGTATGGTTTGGCAAGCTAGAAATTATTTTGAAACCAATGCGATGAATGAAGGCATCAGCTTGCTGCAACTTTTAAAAGCGGATGCATTATTTCCCAAAAGACTTCAACCTTTTTTGAACGAACAATTGGCTTATGGATATTATTTAATGGAATCCTATGAAAATGCTGCAAAACACTTAGAAGCTGCATTGCCAAACGCCGAAGATGACCTTGCAAAAAGCAGATGGTATTATTTAATTGCTCAGCTATGGCAAAAAGTAGAGAACACGAACAATGCTTATAAATGGTATAAAAAAGCGAATGAATTTTCACCCAATCCAATTATAGGGGTATATGCTAAAATTAACATGATTCGGATTGAAGCAAAAAATGCCAACAACTCCTGGGAATCATTGGCATCCGAGTTGGAGCGCATGACAAGAAGAGAAAAATATAAGCCCTATATTGATATTATTTATTTTGAAATGGCAAAATTAGCGATTCAAAATAAGTCAATCCTAAAAGCCAATGAATGGCTTGTAACTGCCATAAAGAATAATAAATCCAATTTACAACAAAAGCAAAAAGCTTTCGAACTATTAGGAAACATCAATTATGAAAATAGCAATTACAACATTGCAAAAATTGCTTATGATAGCTTAAATGGCGTTTTAAAAACAAATCCTCAATTTGAACAAATCATTTTAAGAAAAAAATGGATCAATACCATTAATGAACAAACTATCAATTATCAAAAAGAAGATAGCTTGATGTATTTTTACCAATTAGCAAAAGAACTACAAACACCTACTGCAAACGCTTGGTCAAAGCGACAACAAATGGAATCTCAGTATTTAAAGAATTTGTTTGCAGAAAAGCCAGGTAAATATCCAAATAATAATGTCCCTGAAATTCCCAGTAACTTTTCTATAAATAATTTCAATGGCAGCGTATCCAATACTTCTAATTTTTACTTTGATAATGCCAATACGATTGCTCAAGGCAAACAAAGTTTTATACAAAAATGGGGAGAGCGACCCAATGTGGATCAATGGAGAAGAAAAACCAGTAACAATATTGCCAATGCAACTGCTAAAACCTTTAATACAAATTTAGTAAGCTTTACAAAAGACAGTAGTACGACTAACAAAAAAACAAGTGCAGACAAAGACAGTATTACGTTTAAGTTAATTTCAAACGCTACAGAACTCGCCGTGGCACGAAAAAATTGGAATACCGCTGCATTAACAACAGCACAAACATTCCTTTTACAATTAAATGATTTTGAGAAGGCAAAACCCATTTATCAAAAAATAATTGAAAAGAATATTGATTCAGCGATAACAGAACGTGCTTTACTTGACATGGCAAGTCAATATTTACATGACGGAGCAACTGAAAAATCGAATCAAATTATAGATATAGTTAATAGTAGATTCCCTAATGGCATCTATGCTAGTAATAAAGCGGAGGTTGCAAAAAAGAAAAATAAAGACCAGGCGATTGTTGACGAATACAAGGAAGCGTATTTTTTAAGTCAAATTGGCAATTGGGATCAATTAGATCAATTGGCTAAAAGAATCAATACTGATATTCGAAAAACCAAATGGAATATACCCTTTCAGTTTTTGAAAGTAAAAATGTACGCGCAACAAAAACAAGATAGCCAAGCGCTTGTGTTATTGGATTCAATTATAGCAATGAACAAAAATGATATTATTAAAGAAAAAGCAAAAAATATCATTGTAGAAATTAAAAACAGAAAAGGTACTGAAGAATATTTAGCCAGCTTACAAATTATAAAAGAAGCATTTACACCAGCTGAGATAATTGCAACTCCAACTCCTCTCGTGGACAATGCCATCATAACGAAAAACAATACTAAAAAAGACTCCACTAAATTAACTACGCCAACTACCCTAACAAATAACAACAATACAATTTCGAATGCCAGTCTTTCTAAAGTCATTCCTATCGAGAAGCCAAGAATTGAATTTGTATTGGATATTGCGGAGCCTCAATATGTAGCATTTGTAACAAAGGGGGTGAAACCGATGTTTGTGAAAGAAATGCAAACCGCATTCACCAATGTAAATAACGACGAATTCAATAGTTTAAAACTGAATGCCACTTTTGTTCAATTTGAAAACAGTACTTATATTGTTTGGATTGGGCCATTTGAAAACATACAAAAGTCAACTCAATATTTAAACCGGATAAAGCCAAGACTAAAAAATGAACTCATTTCATTTGTGTCAGACAAGCAATATGATATGTATATTATTGGAAAGTCGAATATCCTCTTAATTAAATCACAAGAGGATTGGTTATTATACAAGGAATTTATGTTGAACAAAATTTATAAACCTTAATAGGATCACTGTGAATCAAGAAACTAAAAAACCTAAAAATTGGATACGCCTTTTTTGGAAATATTATTTTATTTCGATGGGCGTATTTGTGCTATTCCTGCTCATGTTAAACTGGGGTTGGATTGGAGACATGCCCGACTTGAATGATATTGAAAATCCAACTGCTTCATTAGCGAGCCAAGTATATGCGCAAGATGGTACGCCCATGGGTAAGTATTATTTAGAAGACAGAATCAGTGTAAAATACCGCGACATTAGTCCATATTTAATCCAAGCGCTTGTGGCCACAGAGGACAAACGTTTCTATGATCATTACGGTGTGGACGGGGAAGGTTTATTACGTGCAGTTGCCTTTTTAGGTAGCCAAGGAGGCGCTTCCACCATAACCATGCAAACTGCTAAGAACTTATTTACTGACAACTGGAGTACCAAAAATAAACTCTTAAGAATCATTCAAAAAATAAAGGAAAGTATTATTGCTATTAAACTAGAACGAAATTTTACAAAGCAGGAAATCATTACGCTTTATTTAAATACAGTGCCTTTTAGCGAAAATTTGTTTGGAGTTAGTAATGCTTCAAGAAGTTTTTTCCAAAAAGAACCTGATCGTTTAAGTGTCGAAGAAGCTGCATTATTAATTGGTATGATTAATGCACCTACCAAGTACAATCCTAATCGTAATCCTAAGTTGGCGCTAGAAAGACGCAACTTAGTATTAAATAGAATGGCAGGCCAAAAGTATATAACAACAGACCAAGCTGAACAATTGAAACAACAACCGGTTGTTACCAATTTTAAAAAATTAGATGAAAACAATGGACTTGGCCCCTACTTTAGAATGAATCTTGGCGAGTTTATGAAAAAATGGTGCAAGGAACATAAAAAGAACAATGGGGATGCCTACAACTTATATAAAGACGGATTAAAAATATATACAACCATCAATCCGAGAATGCAATTGTATGCCGAAGAAGCTGTTGCAAGACATATGGCCTACTTACAAAAGGAGTTTAGTCAACAACCCAAAATTAAGTCAGGAGAAATATGGAAAGAATTTAGCAACCAATTGGAATTAGCGGTTAAGCAAACCGACCGTTGGAGAAATTTAAAAAAAGAGGATATTAGTGATGAAGAGGCAAGAAAAACTTTTAACCAAGAAGTTCCTATGCGTGTGTTTGCTTGGAATAAAAATCGATTTATTGATACAGTGATGACGCCTTTGGATTCTTTAAAATACCACAAACAAATTTTACAAACAGGTTTCCTTGCTGTTGATCCATTTACAGGTGAAGTAAAAGCATGGGTGGGTGGTGTTGATTTTAAAACTTTCAAGTACGACCATGTTAATATTAATACAAGACGTCAGGTGGGTAGTACTATGAAACCATTATTGTATTCATTAGCCATTGAAAAGGCAGGTTTTACACCCAATACCATTGTTCAGGACCAACAACAAATGTTTGATGGTTATGGCATGGTACCCAATACACCAAAATCTTGTACGGGGCTATCTATTCCAATGGCACAAGCATTGGCAGAGTCTCGTAACTGCGCTTCGGCTTATATTATGAAACAAATCAACGGCAAGGGAAATGAAGCAGCAAAAGAGCTAGTAGATTACTTGAAAAAATGTAATGTACAAGCACCCATCCAACCCTATCCTTCTATCGCATTAGGTTCTTGTGAAATTTCATTATTTGAAATGGTACAAGCCTATACTATGTTTCCGGGTACTGGTTACAATGCACAACCATTTTTTATAAATCGTATCGAAGATAAAAATGGAAATGTGTTAGAGAGTTTCTCTCCGCAAAGAAGAAAAATAATTGACGAAGTAACTGCCTACTCTGTAGTAAGTATGATGCAAGGGGTTATCAGCAAAGGTACTGGTAGAAGCATGTATTCCTATGATGTAAAAGCACAATCAATTGCGGGTAAAACAGGAACAACTAACGACAATAGTGACTTATGGTTTATGGGATACACCCCTCAAATTTTAGCTGGCGCATGGGTGGGTTGTGATGACAGATACATTCGATTCTCAGATAATTATTTTGGACAAGGGGCACATGCTTCCTTACCTATCTGGGCTTACTTCATGGAAAAGGTTACGAATGACCCTGCTTGTAATTTAGATCAAAATGCCAATTTTGAAAGACCCTCAAGCTTATCAGCAGATTTTAATGTAAACTTTGTTTCCAAGGATACAATTGCAATGGATAAATCAATTTTGTCAATTGAAAAATCCGAAGACGTATCTGTTGAATCAGACTATACCCTACCTACAACTAACAAGCCTGTAGCTCCTGTAAAAGAAGCTCCTAAAAAGAATGATACTAAGCCAAATAAAGAAGCACAAAAGCCAAAAGCATTGTTCCCTCCTAAAAAGAATTAGTACAAAATATTATATTTTTAAAATAGATAGTCCCTTCAGCAATGAGGGGATTATTTTTTGAACTGATATGTAATAGAGAAATGATGGTAACTATTGCTTTGAAAAAAAGCAGTACCATATTGAATATGCATATTGGCATGTCTTAAACCAATACCCGCACTAAAACCATTCATCCCATTCACTTGATTTTGTACATTTAAATCATATCGTCGCATAAAATTATAACCAAAGTCTACGTCAACTTGTTTGCCTATATACACTTCAGATGCAATAATTAAATGATTAAAAAGATTTTGCAAATGACCTGGTGCAGATTCCCCTTGTGCTAAAGCAAAGTTGGCATCGTAATAAAGATTATTCCAAACTGATAATCTATCAGCTGTGATAGAAAATTGAAGGGGTGCAGCCGCTAATTTTTTGGACCATCCTAGGATAATATCAAATGGCAGCTCTTGTTTGCTGCCATTTGTTGTTATTTGAGTGCCTATGTTTCTAACTAAAATACTTGCTTGTGATAAATTAGTGGGTGCTAAATATTTTAATGCGATATCCAATGCCAATCCAGTGGATTGATACATACCATAATTAGAATGAATCAATTTGAAAGTACTTCCAATCCTAAAATTTTCAATATAGTTACTGGCTGCCGAAAATTGTACAGCATAATCATTGGGATGCATAGTACCTAATTCATTCCCAGCTAAATCTGTCATGGGGATATTTCCATAATCCATAAAATGAATACCCCAACCCAAGGTAATTTTTTTTCGATCCCATTGGCTCACTCCACTTACATCATATTGTTGTATGCCCGCAAAAAATGGCTTTACACTTACTTGTATTTCATTATCCATATTAGGCAAGAGCAAGGAAGGATTATACATTGCCAGCCCCAAGTCTTTTCCCATGGAACTTATATTCAATCCACCTAATGCAGTTGCTTTAGCACTATAAGGCAATTCTAAAAAATTATATACAGCATTGCCTGCAGTGGTTTGAGCATTTGTTGATTGTATTCCGAAAAATGCAAATACAATAAAGGGCATAAAAAACCCTAGCTTTTGTATATGAATTTTACATTTACTCATTTATCAAAGCTAGGGTTTTATTTATTATACCAATGCCAAGTCTAATACTTGTTGCATGGTTTTTACATAATGAAACTGTACTCCTTTAATAAAGGTTTGATCAATTTCATTAACGTCTTTCTCATTCTGCCAACACAATATAATTTCCTTCATGCCTGAACGCTTAGCAGCTAATATTTTTTCTTTAATTCCACCTACCGGCAATACCTGACCGCGCAAAGTAATTTCACCCGTCATGGCTAAATAAGGTTTTACTTTTCGTCCAGTAAAAGCCGAAGTCAATGCAGTTAACATGGTTATGCCTGCACTTGGACCATCTTTTGGTACCGCACCTTCTGGTACATGTACATGAATTGCTTTTGTAGTGAATAATGATGGATCCACTCCTATCTTTTTAGCATTGGCCTGTAAATAAGTTAATGCAGTTGTTGCACTTTCCTTCATTACATTTCCAAGGTTACCAGTTAATTTCATTTCTCCTTTTCCATCTGCTAACAACACTTCAATAAATAAAATATCCCCGCCTACATAAGTCCATGCCAAACCTACCGCAACCCCTGGCATATTTACAGTCTTGTATATTTCATTGCTATATCGTGGCTGTCCTAATATTTTATGCAAATCGGCTTTACTCACAGTAGGTTTTACCTTGTGTTTATAAGCCAACTCCTTTGCCTGATAGCGCATAATAGATGCCAGTTGTCTATCCAATTCACGTACTCCACTTTCTCTTGTATAATCCTCAATTACTTTTTCCAAGACATTATCCTGCACTTTAAAATTCACCTTGTCTAAACCATGAGCTGATTTTTGTTTTGGCAACAAATGTCTTTTCGCAATTTCCACTTTCTCCTCCACTGCATAACCGCTTAAGTCAATAATTTCCAAACGGTCTCTTAATGCCGGCTGAATATTACTTATATCATTGGCTGTTGCAATAAATAATGTTTTAGTCAAATCATATTCCGATTCTAAATAATTATCATAAAAGCTATGGTTTTGTTCTGGATCCAATACCTCTAACAAAGCACTTGAAGGGTCTCCTCTATGATCACTTCCAATTTTATCAATCTCGTCTAATATCATTACCGGATTAGAAGTTTTCACTTTACGTAAACTTTGTATAATTCTACCTGGCATCGCTCCAATATACGTTTTACGATGCCCTCTAATTTCACTTTCATCATGCAATCCACCTAAACTCACTCGAATATATTTTCGACCAATTGCATGTGCAATAGATTTTCCTAATGATGTTTTACCAATACCCGGAGGGCCTAAGAAGCATAAGATAGGACTCTTCATATCTCCTTTTAATTTTAGGACCGCTAAATACTCTAAAATACGATTCTTGATTTTGCCCATGCCATAATGTTCTGCATCTAATACTTTCTTGGCATTCTTTAAATCATAATTATCGTCAGTAAATTCATCCCATGGCAAATCCAAGATCAAGTCCAAGTGATTATATACCACCGAATAATCCGGTGTACTTGGATGCATTCGCTCTAATTTTTCTAATCCAGTTTGAAACAATTTCTTAGCTGCTTCAGGCCATTTTTTACCTTCCGCCTTTTTTTTCATATCCGCAACCTCACGCTCATTTGGATCACCACCTAATTCATCTTTAATACTTTTTAACTGTTGTTGTAAAAAGTAATCCCTTTGTTGCTTATCAATTTCAGTTCGGGTTTTGGTTGTTACCTTATTTTTTAATTCTACAAATTGTAATTCCTGTTGTAAAAACTGAATCAACTTCTCTGCTCTTAATGTAATATCATGTTCAGCTAATAACCCCTGTTTTTCAGGTAGCTCCACATTTAAGTTGGAGCTTACAAAATTGATAAGAAATAAAGGGCTCTCAATATTCTTTAAAATCATTGCTGCCTCCGATGGAAAATTAGGGGACAACTGAATTATTTGTGTAGCTAAGTCTTTAATCGTAGAAAGATGTGCTTGGAAATTTTGATCCTCTGGTCCTACTTTTTCCTCCACCAATACTTTCACTTCTGCTTTAAAATAAGGATCCTCTTCCTTCATCTCTACTAATTCAAAACGCTTTTTACCTTGAATGATAATAGTGGTCCCGCCGTCCTGCATTTTAATCATTTTCATGATTTTTGCAACAGTACCAATTTGACATAGATCTGCAGGGGTTGGATCTTCCACATTGCCATCCTTTTGTGCAACTACACCAATATACTTGTCCTTATTATAGGCTGCTTTTACTGCTTGAATACTTTTATCTCTTCCCACAGTAATAGGAATCACTACGCCAGGGAATAAGACCGTATTGCGCAAAGGCAATATGGGTATCAAAGAATCCATCTCTAATTCAGGCTCATTTTCTACGTCCTGCTCATTAAACGAGAATAAGGGTATAAACTCGTTTTCCTCTTCCGCTTTAAATAAAAATTTGTTCACTATCTATCAATTTAAAATCTAGTCAAAATGGCACCGCCATTACCCCCAACCTAAAATATTGAGGGTACCTTGTACTAGGCAATATTAATGCCAAAAGCATTGATTTGTTTCGTTATTCTGAAATTTTGGACAAAAAAAATCCCTCCAATTTGGAGGGACCTTCTTGCAAGAAGTTTTATACTTCTAATTACTTTTTAGCAGCAGTATCAACTTTAACAGTTGAATCAGCTTTTACAGCAGCAGAATCAGTTGCTTTAGCAGCAGTGTCTACAGTTGTTGCAGCTGAATCAGTTTTAGCTTCAGTAGAAGCACCACCACAAGCAGCTAATGCAGCGATAGCGA
>CANGIZ010000038.1 GCA_947454025.1 Bacteroidota bacterium
ACTGGAAGAGAAACTGAATGAGTTAAATGATAACCCAAAAACTAAGTTTAATAAATTAAAGAAGAGTGGGGTGCGTCCTAGTGGTGATTCCTTACTGGCCTTCACTGATCTATTCATTAATGACTGTGAAGCCGGGGTACGACTATCTCCTAAGAAAAAGAAGCTCAAGCCTCAAACCATAAGTAGTTTCAAAACCACTCGTAAAATGCTCGCTATTTTTTTCAATAAAAAAAATTGGGACCTGAAGCTAGGGGAGTTGACGCAGGAGCATATTGACTTGATTAGTGATCACTTGATCATGGATTTAGATTGGAGCATGAATACGCATGCAAAGTTGATGATGGATATGTTACAAGTGTATAAGTATGCCGTGAAGTTAAAGAGGCTGCCACCAGCCCTATTGTTTGAATTGAAATTTGATACCAGTCGAGAGGAGACAGATAGTATCTACCTAACTGAATCTGAAATTTTACAATTACTTGAGATTAAGGATTTTGATAACCCTGAACAAGAGATAGTGCGTGATGTATTTGCCATTGGTTGTTTTACAGCTATGCGTTTTTCGGACTATAGCGTATTAGATCCTACGGCTATTCGTAATAATAGACTTTCTTTTATACAGGTGAAGACGGGTGCGAAGGTGACGATACCTATTCACCCCGTGGTGAAGACCATTTTAGAGAAGTACGATTACAAGCTACCACCTGTGCCACGTAATAATGAATTTAATGAGATCATAAAAAAGGTAGGAGCAAAAATGCCAAGTATGCATGTGCCATTTACTAAGCAAATTACCTATAAGCGTGAGCTCACTGAAATAGTGAAAATGAAATATGATTATATGATGACGCATACTGCTCGCCGTTCTTTCTGCTCCAATGAATTTATTAAGGGAACCGACCCTATGATTATTATGGCCATTAGTGGACACAAATCTTATAAGTCCTTTATGCGCTACATCAAAGTATCTGGCGATCAGTTCGCAGATAAGATGGAGAAGATATGGCAAGAGAGGGAAGCAAAGGGGATGTAGGGACTTGAGGGATGCGTAGTTACCAGTTTTGAAAATAATTTAATAAGAACCAAATGACAATCGAAGAACAATTAGCACATCTGAATAAAGTAACATGGATTGTGATGACAGAACCAGATGTAAATACAAAAACGTTTAACATAAACATTACTAATATTTTAAATGACCTATATAAAGAGGGCTATTTGATATGTGTTGGAGACAAAGAGCATAGCTATAGAATTGGTGAATTGCGCGCCATTGATAGACTCGTTGCATGGATAACGCAGATAAGCTATGCTCAAAGCGAAATTGAAGACCAAATAGCCATGTATGAAGATGACGCAGAAACCGACAAGTTTGATGAAATGATTCACGAGGCCGAAGAAGGCCTAATCGCCTACCGAAAGCTGCATCCAGATGCAATCGCCTTCTTTATAAAGACGGACTGGAACAAAATAACACTTAAATACTACCCTACCACCTATTCCAGGAGCTATTACTACATAAGACAGCATTGATCAGGCAGTAGGCTTGTATTATATATATTGATTTTGGGTTGGATAGTTTCAATGCTGCTTACCATATTAATTTAAAAATAAAACATCATGTATTTTATCAATTTTTTTATACTTTATAATAGTATTAAATTTGCTTTTAGATTTAGTGTTCATGTTTATACAGTGACTGGAACTTGAATTTCCATATTTATTGGAAGCAATGCATCATATTTATTGCGAATTTTTTGATAAATATCAGTGTCAATTGTTTCATCTAATATTTCAACTGTTAGAGCAATTGCAAATTTCACCTTACTATCATTATTTCGTTTACCTCTTCCAATAGCATGAACTTGAAACCTTGGATCATAAATGCTATTTGTCATTTTTTGTACCTCTCTTAAATCAATAGTATCCCATTTCAAATCATCATTTCTTAAACTATTTTCAGATGTGAATGGATTTTCACTACTTTCACTAACTGGAGTACCGCTTTGTTTCCATCCATCTTTTTCTAATTGTTTTACTGTTTCAGCTTCAGTTAAAATATTAATTCGCTTAGTCTTTTTTGTTTCTTCATGGACAAATAAATACTTATTAGAGTCTGGATAAAAATTAATCTGTATCGATGATGTGGTATAATCTTCAGGAGAATTCTCATCAACAGATGATTGGACAGCAACAGTCCATTTAAAATTCACCTTCCCTCTTGAAATTTCATTAACCCAAGGAATTTCAAACTCATGAAACTTTCCATGCTGAATCTCCCCCTCGTATATTAAAGTATAAGAATTATTAATACAAGTCATTAAAGTATCTATATCTTTTTGCATTATTCCATGTCCCATTTCATCACAATGACCATCATTACTAGTTCTTTCAGCACCGTGTATAAGTAAAAGCCTAGCAGTTAGAGCATTAATTACACCTTTACTACTGCCAATAAGTTTTCCTGATAACCCTGAAACCTGTGGTGCAGAAAAGCTTGTTCCTTGTGTATATATTCTTCTGTTTTCTTCAAAAGAAATTAACTGTATTGGGTTTCTTGAGCATCCACCAAATGCACTAATATCAGGTTTCATTTTGTTGCCTTCACGGCCCGGTCCCTTACAACTATATGTAGCTCTTTCAACTTTTCCGTCATTAATAGTATATGATGCAATTGCCATTCCATTAACCATGTCAGATGGGCTTTGTATTCTATCATAATGGATTTTATCCCCATCATTACCCACTGCAACATTGAAAAGCACATTGTGTTTTTTACTCAGAGTATCAATCGCATATGTAAATCTACTAACATAGTCGTCGAGTATTGGCCCAATTGGCCCAATACTTAAATTGTATACTTGTATATTGGTATTTTGAGGAACAACATTTTCTATAGCATCAATAACATTATATAAGTCAGGATCGCTGGAAACGTCTTGTGAAAGTACTCGAAAATTCTTTACAGTAACAGCAGGTTCAGGTAATATATCAGAGTCGGCATAATTATTAAGTGGACCATATAATACAGCACTTGTTACATTAGTACCATGTTCTTCAAAAAATGGAACTGGATCACCAGATACTGCATCTATACTTTCAACATAATTATCTAGACTTGGATTACCTTTTTTGTAACCTCCATCCAGAACTCCAACAACAATTGAGGATCTTTTTGTGTATACTGGTGGTTTTGGACATCCAATTATAGATGAGCCTCTTGTGAACTCTGGTATACTTCTAAACTTTAAAGGATGAGCAGTTCTTAATGGATTATATCCTGAAAATGATTTTAAAATATTTAAATCTCCTAAGAGACTAATATAAGTAAGTCCATCACCTTCATATTGTTTTGTTCTTAAACTATTAACATCCCCACCAGCATTTCTAACTAACTCTGTAAAATGAGATATCGCAACAGCCCTATCCAAATTAAATGGATGTAAGACTGCTTCAATTCTTCCAGATTGCCAATCATCATTAAATCCTAAAATTTGTTCATCTGATGAAAGTAAATTTACTTCTTCAATTTTTCGAATGTCTAATTTGAAGTTATTGTATAAGCTACTTTCTTTTTCATTTAATTTTTTTTCTAAATTGCTCAATGTTGATTCAGAAGCTCTAACAAAAAATAATCTACCAGTTTTACTTATTTCGTCATTAAATTTTTTCTTCCACATTCTTGAACCTATTTCTACTAAGTTGTATGAAGGTCCAAATAATGCTTCAGGGTAATAACTTTTAGCTGCAAATTCTTCTTGTACACGAAAACACACAATATTTTCATGCGGAAGTTTGAAGTTTTGAGGCGTGGCTTTTATTACATCCATCAAATCTCCAATATTTTGTAATATTCTGGATCGCGACTCTTCAAATGTAATATTGGGTTCCTTCTGTTGACCTATTGTTCTTTTTTCAATAGGAGAGCTATATACTTCCCCTCTGTAAAGGATAGGTCGTTTAATACTACTATTCATTTATGTTATTTTTTTTGAGATGATGCTGAACACCACTACTACTAAGGCCAGTTATTTCAGCTAGATCACGAACTGTAATATTTAATTTTTCTTTTGACGCATTACAAAGTTTTCCCTTCATTTTTTTATCAAGATGAATTGACAATTCTGTCAGGCAAGCAGAAACAAAGTCTTCATTTTTTAAAATTATTCGTCTCTTTACATTATTTGCATATTTACAAATGTCATTTGCACTTTTGCCTATTAGAAAATCATTTAATAGTTCAATAATGCGTGTGGTTTTTGGTGAATTGGGTAAGAAATCTATTAGTTCTTTTGTAAGTAACTCAATTCTTTCATTCGATTCTGGCGAACCTATTTCAAAAATGTGATCAAATCTTCTCCAAATTGCCCTGTCTAGAAGTTCTGGATGATTACTTGTTGCTATAACAATAGAAGAAACTGGCCAATCTTCCAACTCCATCAATAAAACATTAACAACCCTTTTAATCTCTCCCAAGTCAGTCAAGTCATCTCTTCTTTTTGCTATAGCATCAAATTCATCTAATAGCAAAATTGAACCAGTATTTTTTGCATAATTAAGAACTCTTTTAAGATTAGAACCAGTTTTTCCTAATAAACTTGAGATGCTTGTTGACAAATCAAGAACGGCCATTTCTTTGTTTAAAGCTGTAGCAATGTATTTTGCTAACATGGTTTTACCAGTACCAGGGTTCCCAATTAATAATAGACTGTTAGACGGTTTAATTCCATTATTAAGTAAAACACTCAAATTATTCCTTTCATTAAGAAAGCCTTGAACTCTTTCTTCTAATAATTTATTTAGGATTGGTTTTATATCCTTATCTGTCTCTGGACGTATAATTGTAGCCATTTCTAAGTGAGAATCTGCATCTATAGGTATAGGAGATTTGCCTCTAACTGAATTTACTGCACCATTAGAATGCGCTCCAATAATTTCATTTATTCTTATTGAAAAATCTAAAAATTCTTTTCTAAGGTGCCTCGACAGACTCAATGCTGCAAGTTCCGTTTTAGACGAATCCTTATCCAAGCCAGCAATAATTAAATCTATGATCGTGTTGTCAATAATATCTGATTTGTATGGTTTTGTTTGCATTGTATATACTTATAAACACAAAGAAAGTATATTTAAAGATCATTACAAAGACTTTTGTGCTGCTATTCTTTTTTATTAAAAAAAACCGCACAAGATAATTACATATTTGAATGATTAAAATATAGATTATTGTAAAAATGAGTGTTTGCCACAATCTTAGGCCTTGAGCATAATTATTAATAAATTACCCCATCACACTAATCAAGCACACTAATTTAATCGTGATCTAAAAATAGCCTTTTCGTGACCTAGGTTTGGTGCTAATTGATTTTTAAATAATTGACTATCATATAGTTACAAGCAAATAACTTGATGGTCCACACTAATTTAAGCGTGATCAAAAAATAGCCGTTTCGTGACCTAGGTTTGGTGCTAAGTGATTTTTAAATAATTGAATATCATATAGTTATTGACAAATAGCTCGATGGTCCAGCTTTTATTTTTATAACATATTGTCACAAATATTTTAAAAATTGTGACACTTTATGATTTTATATGTCACAAATATTCCTAAATTTGTGACATGAATACTTCAACAAACAATACTGTAGAACTGAAAATCAGTAAATTCAAGCCCGGTCAGGTTTTTTTGCCCTCTGATTTTAAAGACCTAGGTACTTCAACGGCTATTAGAAAAGCCTTATCCAGAAATGTAGCATCTGGTAAAATAGAAAGAATGGGTCAGGGTATATATGTAGTCCCTAAGCATGATAAAGTATTTGGGAAAATAATGCCTTCAGTTGAAGAGCTGGCTCAGACATTGGCAAAAAAAGAACATATTCACATCAAACCTTCTGGTCAATATGCTTTGAATAAAGTGGGATTGTCAACTCAGGTTCCAATGAGGCAAGTGTATCTAACTACTGGGCATTCCAAAAAAATCAATGTGGGCAAAAGTGTAATCATTTTTAAATCAACTACAGCTAAAAAGTTGTCAATGAAAGGGGAGATAACTAGTTTGTTATTTTTGGGTTTAGAAGAACTTGATTTACAAAAGATATCACCAGATAAGATAGAACAGATTAAAATGCTAATAAAAAAAGAGAAGCCAGAAAATTTAAAATATAACTTACGATTAGCCCCAGCAAAAGTGAGTGACTTTATAATTAAAAATATTTTAAATCCCGCGTAATGATAGGCTGGTTAAAAAATTTAAACAATGCTTCTAGATTAATTTCAATTAACGAAGCATCTAGACTTTCAGGAATTTCTGCAAAAGCATTGGAGAAAGATTGGTGGGTTACGCTGACACTTAAACTTGTTTTTAATACCCCTTATGCAAAACACTTCGCTTTTAAAGGTGGAACCTCTTTAAGTAAAGGATGGCAACTTATAAATAGATTTTCGGAAGATATTGATATTTCTTTAAGCTCAGAAGCAATGGGAATAGAACATGTGGAAGTGCCTTCCAAAACATTTGTTGAGCAATTACGAAGAGCTGGTTGCTCCTTTACTTCCAATGAATTACTAGAATCTTTAAAAGAAGAATTTAAAAATATACAAGTTCCCGAAAATCTTTATTCAATTGAAGCAAAGCCTGTTCGACCTGATATGCCTGATACGGATCCACAAACTTTGTATGTAAATTATGTATCACTTTTTGAGCCAAATCCATATTTACCAGACAGAGTTAAAATAGAATTTAGCGTTCGTTCACTTAAAGATCCAAGTGCTAAACGTAACATGAATTCGTTGTTATCCACTCATTTTTCAAATGATAATTATTTAGAGGAAGACTATGCAATACTAACTATTTTACCGCAACGAACTTTGATTGAAAAAATGCTTTTGTTACATGAAGAATACAATCGAGAAGAGTTTGATAAAATGAGAACAGATCGTATGTCTCGACACTATTACGATTTATATCAATTAAGTAAGCAAGATTTTACTCAATCAACATTAACAGACGATGTATTTATTGCTGATATAATTGAACACAGAATAAATTATTCTAGACTAAAAAGATTCGACTACAACACCCTTAAAAGAGGAAGTTTAAATCTCATTCCTAGTTCAGGTATATTAGAAGCTTTGAGGAAGGACTATGAAATTATGAGAGCTGAAATGATTTATGGAGAATCACCTTCCTTTGAAGAAATTATTATTGAAGTTCAGGGCCTCCAGGAGGTAATAAATAACTTGAGCTAAGAAATATTAAGTCATATTTTTTCTTAAAACTTAATTAATCAGTAAATAAGCAAAATTCATTTAACTTATTTATGCATATTGATTCAAATAATTTGAATCCATTTTTAGATATTATTTATTAATCACACTAATCCAGCACACTAATTTAAGCGTGATCTAAAAATACCCGTTTCGTGACCTTGGTTTGGTGCTAAGTAGTTTTAAATTATTGAATATCAATTAGATACAACGAAATAACTCGATGGTCCATGTCACGGTTGTTTACGCTTAGTTTAAGTATTAGAATTTTAATCAACGAATAATAATGTGTCATAAAAAGGACAAAAATGCATATCTTTGTTCCATATAAGACACATTATATGAAAGGCACCCCAGCAATTTTACCCAAAAATCTCAAAATTCTCAAAGAACTTGGTGAACAAGTTCAACTTGCACGCTTACGTAGAAAATTTAGTGCTGAACAAGTTGCTGAGCGTGCAGGCTTGGGTAGAAAAACGGTTTATAACATTGAGCAAGGCAGCCCAAGTGTTTCCATGGGTAGCTATTTGCAAGTGCTATTTGTTTTGGGATTAGAGAAGGATTTGACAATGGTCGCATCTAGCGACCCATTGGGTAGAAAATTACAAGATGCAGGAATTGTAACTGGAAAACGTGCCCCTAAACAAACTAAAAAATCATGAAGAATAACGAAATTAAAATAAGGGTGTACGCCGATTGGCAATCTCTAGGAGGTGTTCAGCATATGGGTATTTTGACACCGCAGCATGTACGAGGTAAAGAAATATTTTCCTTTGAATATAATGAGACATGGTTAACATCTAGTGGCCATGCTTTATTCTTAGATCCAAACCTTAGTATGTATAAGGGCAAGCAATATTTGCCAGAAGAGAAAAGTAATTTTGGATTGTTTCTTGATTCATCTCCTGATCGTTGGGGTAGATTATTGATGCGAAGAAGAGAAGCGTGGTCTGCAAAAAAAGAAGAACGTCCTGAAAGGACACTATTTGAAAGTGATTTTTTATTGGGTGTTTTTGATGGAAATCGAATGGGAGGTTTGCGTTTTAAATTACAGGAGGATGGCGATTTTTTGAACAATCAGAAACAGATGGCTGCTCCACCTTGGACATCTATTAGAGAATTAGAATACGCAAGTCTTCAACTAGAAAGAGACGATGTTATTTACGATCCGGAATATGCGCAGTGGTTGAATGTATTAATTGATCCAGGCTCTTCATTGGGAGGTGCTAGACCTAAGGCAAGCGTTACTGACGAAAAAGGAAATCCTTGGATTGCTAAATTTCCAAGTGCCAAAGATGACAAAGATGCTGGTGCGTGGGAGATGGTGTTACATCAATTAGCTTCTAATTGTGGGATTCAAGTACCCGAAGCGAGAATTCAGCAATTTTCAAGTAAGCAGCATACATTCATGACCAAAAGGTTTGATCGTATTCAACGGCAAAGAATTCATTTTGCATCTGCGATGACTTTGTTGGGATTACAAGATGGAGTAGATTATAAGGATGGTATTAGTTATTTAAATTTAGCTGAGTTCATTATACAGCAAAGCGCATCAGCAAAAGAAGACTTGGAACAATTATGGCGTAGAATATTATTTAATGTTTTAGTTTCCAATACGGATGATCATTTACGAAATCATGGATTTATATTAACTAATCAAGGATGGAGATTATCTCCTGCTTATGATATGAATCCTAATGAGATGGGTAATGGACTAACACTGAATATTTCTGAAAATAGCAACGAACAAGATATTTATGTCGTTATGTCTACTGCTATGTATTATCAAGTAAAAGTTGATACAGCAAATAAAATTTTAGAAGAGATGTTACAAGAGATTGCAAACTGGCAAACTGTAGCGAAGAAATTTGGAATTAGCAATAGTGAAATTGAACTCACAAAGAGGGCGTTTAGGTTGTTAAAATGATTGTGTTAGACCGCATGAAAAATTAGTTAAAGTTTTACAATTATTTATTTCTATTAAGGCTTAATAAAAGCCTCAATCTTATTTATAAGTTTGATTTTTAAATCTTCCGTATCATCCCATAATATATGTTGGTAGTGATTTGTGTCAAAATGTAATTCATTGGTTTCTGTAGCCTCATTTTTACAAGTATATATTACTTTCAAGCCTCTTCCTAAAGCATAACCTGCTTCAAAATATACACCTCTTTTATTTTGAGTAAAATCTGCAATTATAAAACCGGATTTTTTGATATTAGATATAATACCATCATTTATTGTAACATCACTTGGTAAATTTTCATCTCTAATAATTAAAGGAATAAAACCAGTTTGTTCAATTGCAGGTTTAATTGCATCATAATAAATATGATTTAAACTTATGTCAAATGACATTGCAACAAAACAAGTGTTTGATTCTTTTCCTTCGATAAGTCTATTTACATAATTTAATCCATCTAATGTCAGCTGAATAGATATTGGGTAAGAATCTGCATTTAATCTAATTTTTGCAAGTCCTAACGTCCCAAGTTCTTTTAAATAAAAATAAACTTCTGATATATTTTTAAAATATAATTTATTCCATGAACCAAAATCGTCTAAAAAATCAGTATCTCTCAAAAGTATTTCTTCTCCATCAAAATTTTGCATTCTAAATATAAACTCAAACAACGCATCAATTTTTTCCTGAGGTGTTTTAGGGAAGGTGTTTTCTGAAATTAATGTATTTAATATATTTTTATTAAGCTGTTCAATACTTTTTGTCCAAATCCCGTTATATAAAAGTCCTTTAAGTATGTAATCATATTGATCTAGATATTCTGAATAATCTATTTCAAAATCTGCAGGTAAAGAAATAATCTGTTCATGACCAAGTGCATTGATTTTGTAATCATATCCTAATTGATCTGTTATGAGATTTTGAATTACAGGTAGCCCAGTGATTATACATGTGTTTGTTTGTAAAGTCCCCATTATAAATATATTTTACTGCAATTAAATATAATGCTAAATTGTCTATAGTGTTTGTATATCAACATAAAAATTAATCAAATACCAAATCTTCAATTATATGACATTTTTGAAAAAACTATTCAAAAGCAACTCAAAATCAAGAAAATGTATTTTAGAACATGAAATTTTGAAAGTTTTATATGAGAAGGGTGTTTTGATTGTAAAATCGCATGGAAATATTACTGATGGTCGTCAAGCAATTTTCAAAAAAATTTATGAAAATTCAAGTTTTCATTTTGGAACACTAGTAGATATCTTAAATAATCCTATAAAGTATAATCAAACCAACATACCACTTGGAAGAATTAATTTTATTCAAGAACAAAGAGCAAAAATTGAAGATGTAGTAATAAATGAATTCGAATGGGGTGAGGTTTCTGATGCCTTAGAGGTACTTAATTATAATAAACATATTTATGATAATGTCGTTGGCGATTTTCTGGATTTAGATTCAAGGAGAATTAGTTTAACACAAGAAGGGGCATTTGCATTTAGAGATGGACATTATTTAAATGAAGCTTTAAAGAAAATTTCAATTGAAAAACAATATAAGATTCAAAAACTTGAACTATGGCAAAAGAAATATTGGATTTTTGTTGAGTTGTCTAAATATATTATTGGTGGTATTGTTGGAAGTTTTATAACGCTATTAATTAGTAAATATTTTAAATAATTTACCTCAAATTAATTATCTATATATTTTTGACTTACTATGTGTTCAACCCAATCACACTAATCAAGCACACTAATTTAATCGTGATCTAAAAATAGCCGTTTCGTGACCTAGATTTGGTGCTAAGTGATTTTTAAAATATTGATTATCATTGAGTTACAAATAAATAACTTGATGGTCCACACAGATTATTAAGTAATTTTACCGAACTGCCTATCTATATTTACTCATACATTTGGCTAAATTTATATTTATGAATAAAAACTTGATTGATTTAGCAACTGCTAAAGGACTTACCAAGCGTTTTAGAGAAAATTTGGATGGATTAGTTTCTAAAGAGTATACGGGTGCAATACCCAAAGCAGAAACTTTTGATGTAAGTGCAATCCAAGCAATCCTTAGTCAACCAGGTTGTGTTGAGTTTCGTGCTTATTTTGGCATGAAGGAAGATAAATCAGTTTGTGTAGTATTCATTGGTGTAGATGCACAAGGCAATGACATCATCAATTCCACAAAAGGTAACGGGGAAGATTTAATTGCAGAAGAGGGTAAACCTTGTCCGCCTTATTGTAACGACAACTTTTTATAATTTCTACCTTGAACACCTTAATCAATATTTTTAATTTCTCCATCCTAATACCCCTTATCATTGGGTTATTCAGGATGAATAGATTTCAAGTAGTATATAAGGTGTTTTTAATTCACTTATTCGCAGGCTTAATCAATGAACTAGTACATAACAATAGTTCAATTTCAGGGTTAGGTGCGATCTCTTCAGCAATTTATTATTTGATCGAGACACAATGTTTTTTATATGTTTTCTTACAATGGATAGATGTTGAAAAACTAAAACAAAATGTATATCAAGTGCTATTTATGCTATTATGGTTAATAGACTTATACTTAAAACTGATTCTCAAGTATGCTGCGTTTAATTGGATGTATATGTTCATGTTAGCCATTTTAGTGATTCTTGGTATCAACGTTTTAACCAAAAACAACAATGGCAATGCATTCTCTCGTAGGTTCATAGTAATACCCATCATAGTATATGCTATTTACTGGATTGCGATAAACATATTAATGGCCCTATTATATAACAAGCATAACCAGCAGCTATTCATTAACCTATATAGTGTTATAAACCTAATTAATTTCTTATCTTACAGTTCATACTCCTTAGCATTGATATGGGCACCGAAGAAAGAAAAATATTTATAGCATTTGGCATTGTATCATCATTTATTGGCCTGTTGATCTTGTTTTTCTTTGTCAATCTATTAAAACAACAACGCAGGTATCGCCAATTACAAAAGGACAAATTAAATTCAGAAATCAATGCGGCCGAAATGGAGCGCAACCTAATTGCCACCGAACTGCATAATGATATTGGCCCTTATTTGTCTAGTGTTAAAATGAGATTGGATGTCATCCTAACCACTCAAACCGAAGAATTAGACGCTTGCAAAATAGCGCTCGATAAATGCGTTCAACAGGTAAGGGGTATGGCCAAAGCCATGGCGCCCTTATCTATTTTTGAAATTCCATTTCAGGATGCGCTTAAAAAATATGTGCAGGAAGTAAATATACGAGGAGATTTAAAAGTACAACTCATGGAACTGGAAAAGGTTCAATTAACACCCGACCAGAACAATCAAATTTATCGTATCCTACAAGAGATAATCCAAAACACCATTAAACATGCGCAAGCAACCCAACTTAGAATTGAGATCTCAAAAGAAGATAACAAATTATTAATACGCACTTCCGACAACGGGGTAGGTTATGATTTGGAAAAAGTGAGGGCACAAAATAAGTTGGGTTTGGGATTGTTGGGTATTCAAAGTAGGATTGACTATTTAAACGGTACAATGATTAGTTCAGATGAAATTAAAATGGGCACGAGGTACAATATTCGTATTCCTATTTTACTATAATTATATCCTATGGAACCCATTAAAATTATTACCGTAGTGATTGCCGATGATCACGCTTTTTTTAGAGAAGGATTGTCCAAAGTGCTCAATGCCAATAACCATTATAAAGTAGTAGGGGAAGCCGCTAATGGACTTGAATTGGTAGAGCTCGTCAAAAACCTAAGACCCGATATATTGATTGTAGATATTTCCATGCCTGAATTAAATGGGATCGATGCAGTACAGCAAATAATGAATTTAAAAATCCCCTCTAAAGTGATTGCCCTTTCCATGCATACCGAAGATTCTATTATTTTGCAAATGCTCAATGCAGGCGCCATGGGTTTTTTAGATAAGAACACTTCCAAGGAAGAAATGTATGAAGCCATACAGAGTGTATTGGTTGATAACCGTGTGTATTTTCCCGAGTCCACCAATATGCATATGATGAATCTACTGCATGCTTCTAGCTATAAGCCCTATCCCGAAAACAATATCGAATTTACGGATAGAGAGATCGATGTGATTCAGATGATTTGCAAAGATTTTTCTACCAAAGAAATCGGGGCCAAATTGGAATTAAGCCCAAGAACCATCGATACGCACCGATCCAGGATTATGGAAAGGATGAATGTAAAAAGCGTAGCTGGGCTGGTGGCTTATGCCTATTCACATGGGATTGTTTCCGGTCCAATTCAGTAAATTTACGGAATGGTGGAACTTGATTATATACTAACATTGTAATTAAGTATTATAATACCTAGTATTACTTAATTACCATTCGTTTAACCTGTTTGGGGGAACAGTTAAATGGATGGTTTTTCTATTTTACCCCCAATTTCACCACATCCCCCGGACTCAGCAACCTTGTATGATCCAACAATTCCACTAAAGCCATTGTTTTTTGTGTTTTTAAATCACTTAGGCCTTTTATAATACTATAGGAATCTCTAACTAAGTAATTTACATTGGCAACAAGGCTAATATTTTTATATTCTGTTGTAATAGTAGGTTCAATGTACATTGTATAGAACCGCTCAATCTCTTCTACATTTTCTTTTTGACCCGTTTCGGTCTTCCCATCCAAACACCATTCGTTTAGTTTTCTCCATTCACGCGGACTATTAGCTGCTATCAATTCACTACTTAATTGGTAAACAAATCCATCTACCTTCCAACGAAGGGTATTGTAAATAGCTAATGCCGTATCTTTTTGTGATTCATTCTTAAGCTGGTTACCTAAATACAATTCACTCGAGTATTTTATTTCAATGAGTCGTTGAAATAGACCTTTGTTTTTAAAGATTGGGTAGATATGAGTTTGTTGGGACTGCGCTGTTGCAGTCCCAACAAACAATAAGCATACACATACTAGTAAATAGTGAGTTTTATTATTTATTGTTTTCATAATTTAAATTTGAGGTAAGAAAAAGGTTTTATTAGCCAACAAGCCCTCGCTTTGTGCGTTTTGTTCATATCCATTATGCTTTAAGTCCACATTTACTAAATGCACTATTAACTCCATGGGTTTGGTATTGCCATAAGTCATTAAGTTCTCAATTAAATAATGCGTAAAGGCACCATTAAATCGGTTATTAATAATAGCGTCGGCACTTAGTTGGTCGGAAGCACAAGCGCTTAATAAAGCACCATTTAAAGGTGTAGTAGGTTGTTCAATAATAGGAGTTGAGTTCAAAGTGGGAGCTAAACTTGCTTTTTCAAAGTCCGCACTTATAAAATTGCGATACAAAATAGGCTCATCGGCTTGTTTTGGGTCACGGGAAAGGTCTTCGGCATGGCAACTATCCGAAACCCATACAAAATGTACCCCTTTAGGAATAGTTGCAAATAGGCTGGCAAATTCCTTATCCCTAAACATAGTGGCTTCGCTCCCATTAAAATCATAAGGACAAATAATTTCATCCAAACCGTCTGGTTCAATAGCAGGATGAATGGTGGGTGCCTGTGCACCATGCCCACTATAATGAAACAACAACTGGTCTCCAGGTTGTGCTCCTTCCAATAACCACTTTATTTGTGTAATAATTCCTTTTTTAGTGGCTTGCTGGTCGGTTAATTTTTTTATATGCTCTTTGGCATATACTTTGTTTTTTTCGGAAATAAAATATTCCATGTCCAGGATATCATTAATACAACCTCTTAATGAATTTCTAGGATCGGGGTATTTGTTAATACCTACTAACAATGCTTTTGTGTTCATAAAATTTGGTTTTGTTTCAATGAATGTAGAATTAAAAATTACATTTCCAAATATTAGTTTTACATTTATATTGACACTTGGAATCCTTTCCTAGAAAGGTTTCTAGGTGATTACGGGAAACCGAAACAGGCGGGGAAAACTATTTTCTAACCATAGAAAATAAACTAAAAAATAATTTATGAGAGAAAACAAATTCACCACATTATTCAAGCATATTTTGCTTTTTGCGATTGCATTTATTTTATTTGTGACCACTGCACCCATTGGATTTTTTTATGCCCTCATTCGACAAATGTTATTTAAGAGTATCAATTCATTAAGCATTTTTTTATTGCAAGTGGCATTGGGTTTAGACATTACCGGAAATATTTTAATGCAGCATGTGTTGAATGATACTTTGTTAATTAAAAACAAGCACACGCATTATTTTGGCAATACAAAAGAAACAATTAGTAGTGTATTAGGTAAAAACAGCCTTACGAATACCTTAAATGGAGCGGGCAAGGCACTTAGTAATTTTTTAAATTGGATAGATAAAAACCACACCCTGAACTCCATTATGTATGACGTAAAAACAGGTAAATGGATACTTAAATAAAAATAAGAGCATAACAGGTTGATAATGAACTACATAATATCTACTCGGATGTATACTTATATTAATTTATTCTATAACTTTGTTTAAGAAATGTTAAAGCCCTGGTTGGGCATATTTAATAACGAATTCAATTCCCCCCAACTTGAATGTATCTAAACATAATATGTTTACAATTAAGAATTTTAGTGTTGTACCAAAATTTGTAATTTTATTATTGGACTTGGGGGCTACGGCTACTGCATTGTTTATTGCCATACTCATTCAACAAAATGTAGCTGTACAAGCCATTAATTGGGAGCATGCTGTGAATGCAGTGTTCTTAATTTTATTAGTGAATGCTTTGGTTTTTACAACTACTAAATCTTACACAGGAATTGTACGTTACACAGGTGTACAAGATGCAGTAAGAATTGGAGTTGCTATTGCACTTTCTTCATTCATTATTTTGGTGGTTAATACTTTGGCTTTAAGCTACAGCAAAATTTTATCCCTCACTAATTTAATTATTGGGTTATATACCATTTTTAGTTTCTTATTCTTAATTAGTTATCGTGTATTGGTTAAGTATTTATTTGCCTATGCCAAAAACTACAAAATGAAAAAGAAGAGTGTAGTGATTTTTGGTGCAGCCGATACAGGCGTAGCTACACAAAGGGTTTTAGAAAACGATGGCCAATCCAATATTCAAATTGTGGCTTTTGTAGACGATGATAAAAAGAAGGGATCTAAGAATTTAAATGGTGCACCTATTTTGTCTTTTGCTGGATTAAAAGAATTAGTTGCCATTCATCCCATTGATGAATTAATTATCGCGAGCTATACCATGCCTACCAAGCGCAAAAACGAAATTGTAGATTTTTGCTTGGACCATGATATTAAAGTGTTAAGCGTTCCTCCTTATTCAAAATGGGCGGAAGGTAAGTTTACGAGTCGTCAATTACAATCTATTAAAATTGAGGATTTGCTTGAGCGTGATCCTATCAATATTAACAATCATCAAATTCGATCTCAAATTAAGGGCAAGCGAATTTTAGTAACGGGTGCAGCTGGTTCCATTGGTTCAGAAATTGTGCGCCAGTTAATTCCTTATGCACCGGAATTTATTATTTTATGTGATCAGGCCGAAACGCCTTTACACAATTTAGAATTAGAATTACAAGAAAATGGCAGTCGCGTAAACTGTATTAGCTATTTGGCTGATATCACCAATGCGACCAGAATGAATAATATGTTTGAGGAATTTAAACCTCAGTATGTATACCATGCGGCTGCATACAAGCATGTGCCCATGATGGAATTATGTCCTACCGAGGCAGTGCGTAACAATGTTATTGGCGTAAAAGTAATTGCCGACTTGGCTATTAAACATGGTGCCGAACGTTTTGTAATGATTTCTACCGACAAAGCCGTGAATCCTACCAATGTAATGGGGGCGAGTAAGCGCATGGCCGAAATGTATGTGCAAGCACTTTCTAAAGAAGAAAATTTAGCCACTAAATTTATTACCACTCGTTTTGGTAATGTATTAGGTTCCAACGGTTCGGTAATTAATCGCTTTAAAGAACAAATTGAAAAAGGCGGTCCCGTTACCGTAACGCATCCAAATATTACGCGTTATTTTATGACCATCCCCGAAGCTTGTCAATTGGTATTGGAAGCAGGTAGTATGGGAAATGGGGGTGAGATTTTTGTGTTTGACATGGGTCAACCCGTGGCTATTTCCGACTTAGCGAAAAAGATGATTCGTTTATATGGTCTTATTCCAAACATTGATGTAAACATTACCTACAGTGGTTTACGTCCTGGTGAAAAACTATACGAGGAATTATTAAACGACGAAGAAAATACCACGCAAACCTACCATGATAAAATTTTAATTGCGAAAGTGCGTGATGTTTCCTTAGACGCTGTAAAGCACTGTACGCAGGAATTGGAAATCATTTTAACCTCTACCAACGACGAAATGAAATTAGTTGGTAAGATGAAAGAATTGGTACCTGAGTATATTAGTAACAATAGCGTTTACGAAAAATTAGATACTACGGTCATTTCCATTGCGCAGTAGTATATTAAATTATTGTAAAGGCCCGGCGCAAAGCGCCGGGCCTTTTTGTTTGCGATAAATACTGCAATATTGATTTCTATTTAAAACTACTTTACCCGATAAATATTCCCAGTATGTTAAATGGTGAAAAGTATGAATATCAAACTAATAGTAGTTTTCTAGATTATGAATTTATGAGTATAGGTAAAAAAGGAAACATAAAAAAAGTGGCAAGATTTAATCTAATTCAAGACAACCTGTTTAATTTTGGTTTTGGGGATTTAAATGAATCAAGCGGAGAAATTTCTGATACAACAATTAGTAATAATGGTGATGGCGACAAAGTCCTAATTACTGTCGCTACAATCATTTTTGAATTTACAGAATACAATAAGGGAGATTCTGTCTTCATTCAAGGAACTACAAAGGCACGTACCCGAAGATATCAAATGGGAATAAATAAGCATTGGCTTCAGCTAAAATCTATTTTTACGATATGGGGGTTAATAGAAGGAAGTTGGGAAAAATTTCAAAAAGGGAGAAATTATGAAGCATTTATAGGTACCAGAAAATATATTTTTAGATAGATTGCAACTCTCTTGTTAAAATGAATATTTAATTATTTAACTTTATACCATGAACACTAAAACAACAAATAGTAAAACAAAAACTTCACTTCATACTCAATTTAGAATGCAGTCGAATGATGTAGTTGGTTCATATGAAAAACACCCTTTCTTTGTAAAAAAAATTGCATCAGCAAAAGTTATTATTAATAGTACTGGCTTACCCAAGCAATTGAATAAAAAAATTATTTAATTGATTCTTTGATGCATACAAAGGTTAACATATTGGGTATCCAGGTAAGTTCTATTACCAATACCCATTTATTAGATACATTTTCAGCGGCCATTGCCAACAAACAATTTACACAGGTGGCTATCACGCCTGTGAATTCCATTGTTGCTGCCTTAAAAAATCCTTCTGTAAAAGAGGTTTACAATGCTTCCGAATACGTGCTTTGCGATGGCATGCCGGTAAAATGGGCTTCTCAATTTTTAGGTACCCCTATTGTGGAACGTATTACTGGATTGGACTTATTGCCCGATCTTATTCAATTCGCTGCCCATAAAAATTATAGTGTTTTCTTATTAGGCGCTTCGCCCGGAGTGGCCGAAAAACTAAAGCAAGTGGCTTTAGCAAAATACCCCAATTGCAATATTGCAGGTATTTATGTGCCTCCATTTATGAAAATATTTACTGCCGAAGAAAATCAAAAAATGGTAGATGCAGTGAATGCAGTACAGCCCGATATTGTATTAGTAAGCCTTACCGCTCCTAAGCAGGATTTGTGGATTGCACAAAATCGTACAGTGTTAAAAACCTCGGTTTGTATAGGGATTGGTGGTGCATTTGAAGTGATGGCCGGACTTGCCAAGCGCGCGCCTAAATGGATGCATAAAGCAGGACTAGAATGGTTTTATCGTTTTATTCAAGAACCCAAACGCATGTTCCGACGCTATTTTATTGAAGCACCTATTTTTATTCCTTTGGTGATTAAGCAAAAGCTATTTGGTTCAAAACACTATAACTAAAACGCTCCGTTTATTAAACTTCCTATATCCTGTACCGATTTTACTTTTTGTATAGCAGTAGAATCAAATCCATAATAGGCTGTAAAGGTTGCATGCGGATTGGTAGGCATTCCTCTTAGTCCATGATCGCCTGTCAAAATTATTCGATACTGATTATTTTGAGTAAGTTCCTTTAATAAGCCGCTTAATTTTGTATTGCAAAAATGCCAATACTGTACATAATCGTTTAAATTTTTCAACTCCTTTCTTTTAAATTCAGGTTCAAATTGCAAAGGAGCATGTGGCATAAATAAATGCACATATACAAATGAATTATGGGGCACCTGTTTAAGTTCATCTTTTAAATGGTACACAAAATATTTATTGTGCTCCATAATGATTTCATTTTTTCCAAGCCCTTTTTTACCATTCAATTCTTTACCGCTGCGCATGGCAAACAAATAGCAGGAATACAATAAAAACTGTTCGGTAAAACTTTTAGGATAAATATACAATTGAGAATAGGCCTTAGTGGTCCCCATATCAAAAATGCCAAAATTAATAAAGGAAATTCCTTTTTTGTTAATGCTATCAATAAGTGCGGCATGCCTTAATTTTTTAGCACCAATAGTACCCATACTCATTTTTGCATAACTTGCATCATGAGACAGGTTAAAATTAAAAATAGATCCTACACTATTTATGGTGGAAGTTTCATAACTATATGCACTGTCTTTTACCTGCCAGCCTTCTTTTTTAAGTTGACTACTAAATTCAAAAACACTACTATCCTTTGTTAAGCGGTATAAATTATTGGGCGAATTGTATTCGTCGGTAATAATAAGTATTACTGGCTTGGATCCCTTGGTAGTAATAGGCTTATATGCATTTTTGATAGTCAAAATATCTTTTAGGTGTTCTTCATTGGGATCGTGTTTAAACGAAAAAGTAACAACAGAAAATAAAATTAAAAATACATTTAGGTATTGGTAATTATTTTTTCTTTTTACTACAATATAATATTGCATTGCAATGACCAGGGCTAGTAAAAAAAATACAATGGACTTTCCTCTAAAAATAATCCCCCAATTTTTATGAAACAAATTAAAAATAGGATCTACCAAATAGTTGCCATAAAAGAAAACAATCAGGATAGCACTTATGATCACCGATAACCAAACTTCCTGTTTTGTAAATAGTTTTAATAGTAGTTTAAACAGTAACTCAATTATTAGAATAGTAAACAGTAAAGTAGCGATTGCGGGTACACTATAAAAGGGCGACAATACCAGTTCTCTCCAATTAAATCCCAAATAGGGGAGTACAATTAATAATAGGGATGCTTTTTTAAAATAAGTCTCTTTAAAATTAAAATAAGCCCCTATTAAAGGGTTGCTTTCCTGCTTTAACATTTTATCGTTTTTCAAGTAAGATTAATTTTCTTTCCGATCCTACTAAATCCGTTTGTTCTATTATCTTAAAATACGCACTCAGTGCATTTTGAAATGCCTCTACCGTATATGCACTTAAATCCTTTTGTCGGTACTTTACCAGTAGCTGTACTTTAGGATCCGATGCAGGTACAAATTCAGTGATTAAATATCGTGTACTAAATAAGGAAAACATTTCTGCTATTTGTGCAAAGCTTAGTTGATTGCTAATATGCAAATGATGTTCTAAGGCCAATGCCATCACCAATTCCGATTTGGCCCTGGTAAATATCGATGCCATTTCTTTTTCATCCACTCCTAAATTAGGCGTTGTCTCGGCAAGCTCCTGCATGAGTACCGTTACATTGTCTAGTTTTTCTTTTTTTATTTGCGCTTCCATCCTGTCTACACAAATATCATCGGACTCTAATGCAATGACGCGGTGGGTATACGAGGCTGCTATAAAACTAAACTTGCCTGTATTAGCGCCCATGTCCAAAACACTTGTGGGTTTTAATTTTTCCAACCAGCTCTTGATGGTTTGTTCCTTATCGGCTAAATATTTTTCCGATGCAATAGCTTGTTCATAATAAGTTGACCAATGCTTTTCAAATGAGTAGGGTGTTTTCCATTTTTCTACGCTACACAATAACATGCCCATTAAGGATTGTAATTTTTCGGTGGTAAATCCCTTGCCTAC